>JBLHXM010000023.1:0-34880 GCA_047630395.1 Dokdonia sp. | reverse complement strand
TGGTAGGCAAACCCTTTTTAAGCATCTCTGCACGAGTATATACTTCAACCAATTGGATATCTACTGGACCAGTTACAGTTTCTCCGCCCAGGTGCTCGAAAGCGTTAGGTGCAAAGTTAATGTTCGTTCCTTGGTCTCCTATGATAAGACCTCCTGTTGTTCCATCGACACTAAAAAGCTGTAAGTCATTTTCTCTTGATTGCTGAATGCTATTAGCTAATTCTAAACCTCCAAAAACTTCTACAGTCTGATTTGCACTGTTTGGGATGTCCATGTCATCATTTTTTTCACAACTTGTAAGAAGAAGTAAAGAAGCGGCTGCTCCAAGAATGATTGTTTTAATTTGGTTAGCATTCGTACTATACTTCTGAATGGCTAAAGTGTTGTTTTGTGTTTTCATAATTATGTATTTTGTTGTTGTTTGTTTTGTTATTACACCCTTATATCAGAAAGGGTTCTTTTTTGTTACCCCTTTTTTAAATCTTTTTTATAAATTCGTTTCAAATACCTGATATAATGGGGGATAACAGCACGCATCCAGATCAAAAATATGTGGATGCTTTATTAAATAATAACCATAAAGGCATTGCAGAGATCTATACGCTGTTTGCGCCAAAGGTTATTGGGTATGTAAAAAAGAATAGTGGTGATGACGCAAGGGCGCAGGATATCGTGCAAGAAGGAATACTCACTATATATGACCAAGCCAAAACCAAAGGCCTACAATTAACCTGTCCCTTTGATGCGTATTTCTTCCTTATATGTAAACGCAAATGGCTAAATGTTTTAAAAAAATCTTCTCCAGAAGGGGTAACAATCAATGAAGAAATTACATCTATAGACGCACAGATACAATTTCAAGCAGACGAAACAAGCATGTTTGATGCACAATCGACCTTGTTTAATGAGATGCTTGCAAGTATGGGCGAGAAGTGTCGCGAACTAATAAAGCTAACTTTCACTATCAAATCGATGGAAATGGTCGCTGAAAAATTAGGTGTTTCGTATGCGTATGCTCGTAAAAAGAAATCACTCTGTGTAGGAAAATTAACCGAGATGGTACGTGGTTCACGTCAGTATCAAATCCTAAAAAATCTATAGTAATGGACGAGAAGACGATGCTATTATTTGATGACTACCTACAAGGTGCATTGAGTCTAAAGGAACAGAAAGAACTAGAACAGCGTATTCAAGAAGAACCTGAATTGGGAGATGCTTTTGCGGTTTTTAAAGACTTGAATGGTCATTTAGAACATTCATTTTCCAAGGAGCGATCAGATTTTAGGACCCAGCTAAAGGCTATGGGTGACGCTCACTTCAAGAAATCAACGATAGTTGAAGCCAAAGAAACCAAAGTAATTCGGTTTACGCCTTTGCGCTATCTTGTAGCAGCAAGTGTTGTTTTTCTGTTTGGTACGATTATGTGGATGCAACTCAGCACGCCTACCTATGCTGACTATCCAGTACACCAAGATATTAGCCTCACTATTAGAACGGATGGAGAGCTCGCTTTCGCGAAAGCAGAAAAAGCATTTAACACTGGTGCCTATGAAGAGGCGATCCTTTTCTTTAATAGCATACTATCTAACACGCCTAATAATGTAGAAGTATCCTACTATAAAGGAATCGCTCTCGTGGAACTCAATCGATTTGATGAAGCAGACGGTATCTTTTCTAATATCACAAATGGAAATTCTGTCTATAAATACAAAGCTTTATGGAGTCAAGCACTGAGTAAACTCAAGCAGAAAGACGCCAAAGCCTGCATCAAAATCTTACAAAAAATTCCAGCCGAGGCTGAAGATTATGAGAAGGCACAGGACTTACTTGATAAGTTGTAATAAAAGGGGATTTGATAGTCAAATCCCCTTATTTTTGCAGCATGAATTTTACAGATACCCATACCCATTTATACAGTGAAGCTTTTGATGACGATCGTGATGAGATAATCCATCGAGCGTTGGAAGCTGGGATACAACGTTTTTTTATTCCAGCGATCGACTCGACGTATACCCAAGGAATGTATGATCTTGAGAAGGCCTATCCTGATAACGTTTTTCTCATGATGGGGCTACATCCAACGCATGTGAAAGAAAATTACGAAGAGGAGTTGGCTCATGTTGAAGCGCAATTTTCTAAACGTTCTTTTTATGCAGTGGGAGAGATCGGGATTGACTTGTATTGGGATAAAAGTACATTGGCAATTCAGCAAGATGCCTTTAAGCGACAGATTCAACTAGCCAAAAGATATAAACTACCTATTGTCATTCATTGCAGAGAGGCTTTTGATGAGGTGTTTGAGGTTTTGGAAAGCGAAAAGAGTCCAGACTTGTTTGGGATTTTTCATTGCTTTTCTGGTACGAAGGAGCAGGCTTTGCAAGCAATTGGTTATGGAATGAAGTTAGGGATTGGTGGTGTTGTGACTTTTAAGAATGGTAAGATAGATCAGTTTTTAAGTGAAATTCCGCTAGAACATATTGTTTTGGAAACGGACGCCCCCTATTTAAGTCCCGTTCCATTTCGCGGAAAGCGGAATGAAAGTAGTTATGTGACCCTTGTGGCTGAGAAGCTGGCAACAATCTATCAGCGCCCTTTGAGAGATATTGCGGCGATCACATCGGCCAATGCAGATGCCGTTTTTTTGAAGTAGTTATTTTGTTTGCAATATATATAGGAGGATAAGTAAATTATTTCGTTCTTTTGCGATGCAAAATATTAACCCCTGACGTGTGACTGCATTTGACCATATAAGACCTTATCTTGATACAGAGGTGCATCAAGCACTTAGCGAGCATATAAAGCATCCTATGTTTAAGGTGTTGTTGCAGTTTACCTTTCCTGATAAGTCAATGCGAGAGATCAAAACCATTTTGGATGATTGTCACTCGATAAAAGATTTTCAAACCAAGGTGATTTATCGTTCTGTACAGAACTTACTATCAAAAAGTTCCGAGGGATTTTCAACCTCGGGCTTTGATCAACTTGAAAAGAACAAACCTTATTTTTTTATTTCAAATCACCGCGATATCGTTTTGGATACCTCCTTACTCAATGTCGCTTTGTTAGATCATGGATTGATCTCTACAGCCTCTGCCATTGGGGATAATCTGGTGCAGAAGGAGTTCTTGATGGCTTTGTCTAAGCTCAATCGAAATTTCTTAGTGCTACGCGGACAATCACCCAGAGAGATGTTGAGGAGTTCTAAGCTGCTTTCTGAGTACATGAGCTATCTGCTCTCCATGGGACGCTCTGTATGGGTTGCCCAGAGAGAAGGAAGAACTAAAGATGGACACGACGTAACACAGCAGGGAGTGTTAAAGATGATCACAATGGCCAAGGGGAAACTTCCTTTGATGGAGTATATGCAACAACTCGATATTAAGCCAGTGGCCATTTCCTATGAGTACGATCCTACAGATATATTAAAGATTCCTGAATTGGTAGCTAAAGAAGAAAACCTTCCATACGTTAAAACATCCAACGAAGATTTTAATAGCATTCTTAAAGGGGCTCTCGGTAATAAAAAGCACATTCATATATCCTGCGGTGCCCTTGATCCGGAAATTTATGATCGCATAGAACGGGAAGAGCAAAGTGATAATGATAAGCTGCAGCGTTTTGCGCAAGAATTGGATGCCCAGATTTATAAGGATTATAAATTATGGCCCTCCAATTATGTGGCGTATGACTTGTATCATAAGACTACAACCTATGCAAACTACTATGATGAAAAGGAGAAGAGACAGTTTGAGCGCCGCTTAGAGCGTAGAATAGATGCAAGTATTAAGCTCGAAGTGGATAGCTTCTTGTTAATGTATGCCAATCCTGTTATTAATCGTATCAATACGGAAGTATGACACCACATATTCTTTTGATTTATACTGGAGGAACCATTGGAATGGTCAAAGATTATGATACAGGAGCCTTAAGGGCCTTTAATTTTGACGAATTATTACTCAAAATTCCTGAATTACGATTGCTAGACTGTGAGATTAGTACGGTCTCTTTTGAGGAGCCTATAGACTCCTCCAACATGAATCCTGAGTATTGGTCACAAATATGTGGCTATATTAAGGAGGGGTACGAGCAGTATGATGGATTTGTTGTTTTGCATGGAAGTGATACGATGAGTTATACGGCTTCGGCCTTAAGTTTTATGCTTGAGAATCTTTCAAAACCTGTAATATTTACAGGATCTCAATTGCCTATCGGAGATTTGAGAACGGATGCCAAAGAAAATTTAATTACATCAGTCCAACTTGCAGCCTTGCGTAAACGCAATCGTCCAGTGATTCAAGAGGTGGCGTTGTACTTTGAATACAAGTTGTATCGTGCAAATCGAACCACCAAAATAAGTGCCGAACATTTTGAGGCTTTTGATTCTCCTAACTACTCACCCTTATTGACTTCAGGAGTTCATTTGACGATAAATGAAGAGGCGCTACTGCGACCTTCCAAGCGGCAGTTTAAAGTCCATACAATGCTAGCAACTGAAATTTTGTTAATTAAGTTATACCCTGGCATTAGTAAGTCGGTGGTGGAGCATATGGCTTCTTTAAAAGGCTTGAAAGGAGTTGTTGTAGAAACATATGGAGCAGGAAATGCGACCACGCAAACTTGGTTCGTTCAATTATTAAAGCAGCTTATAAAAAATGGAATACCTGTGGTGAATGTTACACAATGTATTAGAGGTAGCGTGCAAATGGGGAATTATGAAACCAGTGTTGGGCTCAAAAAAATAGGCATGATTAACGGGGCTGACATGACTTCAGAGACAGCAGTTACCAAAATGATGTACTTATTGGGGCAAAAATTAGGGCCAAAAGCCTTTAAAACCGTGTATGAAACACCTTTACGTGGTGAGATGTCTTAAATATGCTTTAATCCTTTATAAGCTCACATTTTTTTTATTATTTAGCGTTCCTTTTGGAGAAGGATATTAGCGCTTTCGCGAAAGTGATCTTTAAGGTCATTAAAGCAGTAATATATTTACCATCCAGATGGAAGTTCATACAAATAGAGAGGTGGCCGAGTGGTCGAAGGCGCACGCCTGGAAAGTGTGTAAACGGCAACGTTTCGAGGGTTCGAATCCCTTCCTCTCTGCTTAAAAGGAAAATCTGCATCGAAAGATGCAGAGAATAGTATAAATAGGAAGTGTCAAGAGCTTGCTCTTGTAAGCTGATTATATCTACTATTCTCAGAGCCGACGTAAGGAGGCGCTGCGTTTTTTGTGTTTGTGCCGAACCTTGTGTGAGGTACAGGGGTCAACAGAGTTAATCCCGAGTTTATTGAAATGTTGAGGTTTGCCCTGAAGTAGGTGTTTTCAGGCAACCATGCCCTACAAAGGGTTTCTTTGTTTGTGATCCAATGTTAAATTATGATGAACAAATAGAGTATCTGTTTTGTTGAGGAATGCGCAGGTTTTTGTGTTAAAGGGTTTTTGAAGGGGGTGCGTTTTGTATAAATAAATCGAAGATGTCCCTGTTAACAGTCTCTAAACAAGAACAAAAGAACGTTTGTTGGCATCCTTTTTGTTTGGGCGCTATTATTTTCAAAAGAATACACCCGTATAAAAGAAGGGCAATAATTGATACAGGAAACGAAGGTACGCCCGATAAAAATTACCATAGTCTCCATATTTAATTGTGAGAATTAAACTAATTTATTACTATATTTAACCCTTTACTAATTAAAATTTAAGATCAAGAGCAATGAAAAAATTATTCTCTATTATGGCACTTGCTGCTGTTGTGGCTTTAAGCACGCTTAATGTTAACGCTAACAATACGCAGACAATCCTTCCAGTTCAAGCGCAACAGATAGTTGCAAGTGTAGATGCAGGAACTTCTTTACAAGAAGCGACTCCAGCAGACGAACTTACTTTTACGCAAGGTTTGAAAAAACGTTTTATTGAAGGAGGCCCAGGATTTATGGGAATTGTACTTCTTTGTTTGATTCTTGGTCTTGCCATTGCAATCGAAAGAATTATTTACTTAAACTTGGCAACTACGAATTCTAAGAAATTAGCACAAGAAGTAGAAGATGCCTTGAATAGTGGAGGTGTTGAAGCTGCTAAAGAAGTTTGTCGTAACACTAAAGGACCGGTTGCCTCTATATACTATCAAGGTCTTGATAGAATAGGTGAAGGAACAGATGCTGCTGAAAAAGCAGTTGTTGCTTATGGAGGTGTTCAAATGGGGCAACTTGAGAAAAACGTTTCTTGGATTTCTTTATTTATCGCACTTGCTCCAATGCTTGGATTCATGGGTACGGTAATCGGGATGATTAAAGCTTTTGATAAAATTGAAGCAGCGGGAGATATGAACCCAGCACTTGTAGCAGGGGGTATCAAAATAGCACTTTTGACAACCGTATTCGGTCTTGTTGTGGCTATTATTCTTCAGATTTTTTATAATTACATTATCGCTAAAATTGATAGTATCGTTAACGATATGGAAGATGCATCAATCACTTTGATTGATATGCTCGTGAAGCACAAGAAGTAATAGTAATACCTAAAACAAAAAATAGATTATGGGATTACATAAAATAACAAAAATAGTAATGGCAATCTTTGCCGTACTAGGAGCGATATTTGTCGCCTTTATCGTTGGTATTGACGAAGAGGCTATGCAAACAGAAATGAAATTGAATCCGGAAGGAGTAAAGGCCATTGATGCCCCAATGATTGATAACATCATGTTATTGTCTTGGGTTATCCTTGCAATTATAATTGTCATCGTACTTGTTTACGTAATAAAAGGTCTTTTCTCAGGAAATGCCAAAAAGACGTTAACAGGAGTGGGCGCTTTTGCCTTAGTAATTGCAATTGCGTATTTCACTGCTTCAGGTGTTGAAACACCGCTCAAAGAGGAAGGCGAAGTATTATCTGCTAATGGCGCAAAATGGGTTGAAGCAGGAATACATGCATTCTATATACTCGCTGTGATTGCAGTTGGTCTGATGGTCTTCTCTGGAGCGAAAAAACTTGTAAAATAAATAGACTATGGCAAAACGATCAGCACCAGAAATAAATGCAGGGTCGATGGCAGACATCGCTTTTCTTCTACTTATCTTCTTTCTTGTTACTACAACAATTGATAAGGATAAGGGGTTGATTAGACAATTGCCACCGCCAATAGACGAGAACGCACCGCCTCCGCCAAAGATTAAGGATAAAAACCTTTTTATAGTGTTGGTAAATCGTAACAATGATTTACTTGTGGAAGGTGACCGTATGGAGCTTAAAAATTTGAAGCAAGCCGCTATGGATTTTCTAGACAATGGAGGAGCCCCGAATGGAGGTGATATCAAACATTGTAATTATTGTCAAGGAGCACGTAGAGCAAATTCATCAGATAATCCTGATAAGGCTATTATCTCCTTAACAAGTGACCGACTTACAGACTACGACATGTATGTGGCCGTACAAAATGAGTTGGGAGCAGCCTACAATGAACTTAGGAATAGAGAGGCGCAGCGTCTTTTTGGTTGGAAATATACCGAGAAAGCAGCTAGTCTTACGCAGATATCGAGCAATGCTCTGAAAGAGAAGATCAAAGCTCAACTCAAACAAGTGCGTGTGCTGTTTCCTTTTATTCTCACCGAAGCTGAAGCGAAAAAGAATTAAAAAAAGTAGATATGTCTAAATTTAAGAAGAAAGGGGGCGGAGAGCTTCCACCTATATCAACGGCATCACTGCCAGACATTGTATTCATGCTACTTTTCTTTTTTATGGTAGCTACGGTATTGCGTAAGAATGATTTGAAAGTAGACAATATATTGCCTCCGGCAAATCAAACTGAGAAGTTAGATAAGACCAAGACGGTATATATCTACGTGGGTAAACCGAAAGCTGAGTTTAAAGGAGGAAGAGGAACGGAAGCTAATATTCAGATTGGTGATAAGTTTGTGAGTATAACAGAATTGAAAGGCGCTATTTTTGAAGAGATCAATAAACTACGTGCTGAACTTCGTTCATCAGTAGTGGTTGCTTTAAAAGTCGATCAAGGAGCAAATACTGGAATTGTAAATGATGTAAAGAAGGAATTACGCGAAGCGAACCTCCCTAAAATTATATATATTACTACCCAATCACAAAAATTATAATTATTGTGATTTTATAATTAGTAAAAAACGCCTTGAGAAATCAAGGCGTTTTTTTTGTGACCTCCATCCAAGGGTGTTTCCCTATCTTTGTGTTCATGAAGCAATTTTTTCGTCTTTGTCTTGGAGTATTGGCATTCCTTCTCAGTGGTGCCTTTTCCCTTTTCGCGCAAAGCGAAACTGAAGAGATACAGACGACTGTCGATACCCTCTATCGTGAAGATCAATTGTATATTGGGTTAAGTCTAGATTTGTTAATGGACACCCCTCAAGAATTCTCTCAAAATGGATTCAGTGGAGGGTTCCAGGTGGGCTTCATAAGAGATATGCCCTTAAATAAGAGGCGTAATAAGTCAATCGGGGTTGGATTGGGTGTGGCTGTAGATGTCTTTAATCAGAACTTATTTATTGGGGAGGAGCCAACAGGAAATACAACGATTTATATCATCCTTGATAGTGATATTGAACGAGACAAAAATCGTTTTTCCTACTATACCTTAGAAATGCCCATAGAATATCGATGGAGAACATCAACGGCTAAAGATTATTCGTTTTGGAGAATTTATGGTGGCGTCCAATTGGGTTACATTTACCATTTTAAGGCCGATTTTCAACAAACGTCTAATAGTGTGGCTCAGACAGATATTCGGGAGTTAAATAGGCTACAATACGGTGTCAGTGTTGCTTTTGGTTACAGTGCTTTTAACCTTAAGGTTTATTATGGACTAAACACGCTTTTTAATAATGAAGCGGTACTTGAAAATGGAGAAAATATGAATCTACGTGCTCTTAGATTAGGAATACAGTTTTACTTCTTATAACCAATACACATATCCCAAGAACTGCGGGATAGCGCCTATAAAAAAGCCTACTATCAATTCGATAGGGGTATGGGCTTTTGCTTCAAGTCTTGAAGTAGCTGTTGCACCGCAGGCCACTACTAAAAGAGAAATCAACCAAAGTAAGGTGTCATTGAAGTGTATGCTAAGACCAATGGTGAAAAGGAGTACTCCTGATATGCCGACCATATGTAAGCTAGCTTTAAATTTAAACAGACACGTTATAAATGCCGCGAGTGAAGAGCCTAAGACGCCAACAAAGAAGAAATGAATTTCAGGAAGTTCGTAGCCTTCAAAAACAATATTGACTATGAGTAGGATAAAAACCATTTGAAAAAGTAAAGGATATCTGCGTTCTCGAACATCTCTAAGATGAATTTCAGTGACCAACCCTAAGTTTTTAAACATGAAATAACTCAAAATGGGAATAAGAATTGTCATGATTGTTGTGGCGAATATTTTGGCATACCAAAATTCGGCAGTTACATAACGAGGAGTGATGGCAAAGTAAATGAGAACTGCAGCCAAGGGCATCCATAGTGGATGAAAAATATAAGAGAAAGATTTAAGGAGCCACTTCATTAAATCTGTTTACGTAATCGAGCGACGGGAAGATCTAATTGTTCCCTGTATTTTGCTACGGTTCTTCGGGCGATAGGGTATCCTTTTTCTTTTAGAATACCAGCCAGTTTATCGTCGGTGAGGGGTTTCTTTTTATTTTCTTCCTCAATAACAATTTCAAGAATTTTTTTAATTTCCCGAGTAGAAACCTCTTCTCCCTGGTCATTGGTCATGCTTTCGCTAAAGAATACTTTGATCAATTTGGTGCCGTAAGGCGTATCCACATACTTGCTGTTTGCAACCCTTGAAACCGTAGAAACATCCATATCAATTTCAGACGCTATGTCTTTTAAAATCATCGGGCGCAAATTGCGCTCATCACCTGTCAAGAAATATTCTTTTTGGTAATGCATAATAGAACTCATGGTCACAAATAAGGTCTGCTGTCTCTGGCGTATGGCGTCAATAAACCATTTTGCAGCATCCAGTTTTTGTTTGATGAACATTACAGCGTCTTTTTGCGCCTTGCTCTTTTCTTTGGATTCTTTGTATCCCTTAAGCATGTTGTTGTATTCTCGCGAAACATGGAGTTCAGGAGCATTCCGGCCGTTTAAAGTAAGCTCGAGTTCGCCTTCAACGATGTGAATTGTAAAGTCAGGGACTACATGTTCTACAATTTTTGTGTTTCCGGCATAAGAGCTGCCAGGTTTTGGGTTCAAGGATTCTATGTCGTGAATGGCAGCTTTTAAGTCATCTTCAGAAACATCAAACTTTTTCATGAGTTTCTTGTAGTGCTTCTTGCTGAAGTGGTCAAAAGATTTCTCCAAGATGTCTTTGGCCAAAGAGACCGATTTAGTGGCTACTCTGCGATCCAATTGTAGAATAAGACATTCTTCTAGACTTCTGGCTGCTACACCGGCAGGATCCAAATCTTGTACTTTTAAAAGAATCTCCTCTATCTTTTCTTCAGAGGTGTATATGTTTTGGGTAAAAGCAAGATCATCCACTAAATCAATAATTGATCGTCGCAGGTATCCACTTCCATCTAAGCTGCCAATAATAAATTCGGCAATTTCACGCTCTTCTTGAGAAAGGCGAACAGTATTGAACTGGGATTTTAGATGTTGATTGAAAGAAGTGCCAGAAGCATATGGAATCTGTCGGTCTTCATCATCGGCACTGTAGTTATTTGCACTTAAACGGTAGTCCGGGATTTCATCATCACTTAGATAGTCATCTACGTTAATTTCGGTATCGATGCTATCTCCGCCATCTTCATATTCATCGGTATTGTTAAATTCATCAAAATCATCAGTAGCTTCATCCTTGCCACTATCTAAAGCTGGATTTTCTTCCATTTCCTGCTTCACCTTTTGTTCAAAGGCCTGGGTAGGCAATTGGATAAGCTTCATCAACTGTATTTGTTGAGGAGAAAGCTTTTGAGATAGTCTAAAATTGAGCTGCTGTTTTAACATGAAACAAAAATACACAAAAGCGACAAGACGTGTACGTCAAAATGGCGTTAAGCCATGCGCTATGAAACGAAAATAAATCATAGAGTTCCTATGAGGGTGAGGCCAAATAACTAAACACAAAAGAGGGAATCCGTTCACGAACCCCATACAATAAATCGCAAGCTCGAAACCGTGTTATGAAAACTTGAGTGACAGTTATATTTTAAAATAACCGTGTTTCAATGCATAAATGACGAGGCCAGTTCTATTTTTTAGATTGAGTTTAGCAAAGACCGAATCGCGATATCCTTGAACGGTTTTAGGGCTCAAAAACATCTTTTCGGCAATCTCATTGTACGTCATTTCTGTACAGGCGTGTTTTATAAACTCTATTTCACGCTCCTTGAGGGCTAATGCATTGTCCACATCCAGGCTACTCACAAGTAATTTTGTGACGGTATTAGTATGATAAAAACCATGAATACTAAGCTCTTTCAATGCGTTTTCAAGTATCGATTTTTCAGTGTCTTTGAGCAGATATCCCTTGGCGCCAGCGCGTAACATTTTTAGAATAGTGCGCTCTTCTGCTTCCACAGATAGTGCAAGTACTTTAATATCTGGAAAATGTTCCTTGAGATATGTAGTCGTTTCAATGCCGTCCATAATGGGCATATTGACGTCCATAAGCACAATGTCTGGGATTTTGTCTGGAAAAACGAGTTGATCAATAAAATTTTGCCCGTGCTTCGAAGTGTACAATACTTTAAAGTCTTCAAATGAGTTGACAAGGCCACTAATAGCTTGAGAGAGTAAGGTGTGGTCGTCTACAACAACGATAGTTTTCATAACGGTTGTGGTGTATATGTGAGTTTGAGTTTGGTGCCTTTTCCAGGTGCCGAATGATAGGTAGCTGTTGCTCCTATAAGTTGTGCTCTTGATTCAATATTCGTTAAGCCAATGCCATTTTTTGCTCTTCCGAAAGCATAATTAAAACCAATTCCATTGTCTAAAACAATAACGGTAAGTTGATTTTCTGCGTAGTTTAAAGTTACGTCTAATTTTGTAGCTTTTGAATGTCTGATCGTATTGGTGAAAAATTCTTGAAGCATCCGAAAGATAATTGTCTCAATTTTCTTGTCAATCTCCAAGGGTGTGCCGTCAACGTTCATGGAAGGCTCGAGATACGCCATCCGATTGAATCGTTCCAATTCTAGCGATAGCGCTTCCACTAATGTCATGTTTTTGAGCGCTTCGGGATTAATGAGTTTTGAAAGCGTCCGAATTTCTGTCAACCCTTTTCCAATGGTAGCGGCGGCTTCATCAAGATCTTCTTGACTTCCCGCTGCATTTTGAGTTTGGATTTTGGCTAAGGTTAGCAGTTGACCAATATTATCATGTAACTCCCAGCTGATGTTACGCAGGGTCTCTTCGCGGATTTCTATTTGAGTTTCGGCGATTTCTTGTTCAAAACGTTTTTGAGCTTCTAGTTGTTCTTGGACCAACATATTCTTCCTCCTCATAAACACAGAGAAGAGTATCGCGACGACGATAAGTAGTAGCAATAGAATCGCTACAGCAACCAACACTATCACTAGCGTGGCTCCCTCGTCGATTAATGTTGTTCCTTGGTCCATAAGAATCCGTAGATAAATATTAGATTCATAATGATAACGATCACTCCTTGAATGTCACTGAAAAGTGTGTAGATGGATCTTGACATATCAGGGAGCCAGATTCCAAAAATGAAGGGAGCCAGGGGAATAAATGAAACTGAAAATAGGAGATAACCTCCAAAGATAAATACTTCAAGATTGTGTTTGAGTTTTACGTTGGCATCGCTTTTTAGTAGGTCAATGGCGTAATACATAAGATG
Source organism: Dokdonia sp. (assembly GCA_047630395.1). GTDB lineage: Bacteria > Bacteroidota > Bacteroidia > Flavobacteriales > Flavobacteriaceae > Dokdonia. The sequence goes on along the minus strand of JBLHXM010000023.1, from coordinate 22,047 downwards.
CAAGACCATAACGAACGTAGCAATATTGAATACATGCACCATATAACGCGTTAAGAAAGGCGTCGTAAAAGCTCTGTACCCAATCACCAAAAACATAATGATGGCGGTGGTGGCAACAATTTTCTTTCGAGTTAAATTTTGAATATGATCATAAACCATTTTATAGAAGAGGCCATAAAAAAGGAGGGAATACACATTGTATATCCAATGATTATTATCAAATCCCACTGCAGTATATACGCGTCCCGCTATTTCAGCAACGACAGCAATCCATAGCAACAATAAGACCATGCGAACGGGTTTGTGCTTGTATTTAGGATAGCAAACTAAAGCCACGATGGCAGCAAGGCATTGTATTATGATGAGTGTCCAATTCATGCCTGTTTATGTTTAAGGTGAGCATGTGACCATAGTAGACCTACTCTAAACAAAACGTTTGTTAAAATGTTAGTGCCGCCCTTGACGGAATTTAATACGGGATAAATGGTATCAAAACCTGTTTTCATGCGTACAAGATACTGAAAGGTAAATAAGATAGGCAGGTAGACGATATTTAAGATGATATAGCCCGAGAAGACTATAACAGGCAAGTTTTCTCGAAACTCCAAAACGGTATCGCTGTTCAATCTATCTACTAGATAAAGGGACAAGGCAATAATAATTAATGCCGTGTCGGTACTTTCATGTAGGCTGAGAAAATCAGTCACAACACTGACGTAGGTGCAATTGATCAAAAACACTATGACAGATGCCCCCATGATCCATAGAATCAGTTTTTTGCGAAGTGGGTGTATGATGAAGTCAAATATTATCTTAAGTAAGATGAGTTGATGTATGCTGACGTAAATATTAAAGATAATATGATTACTGTACCAATTTCCAATGATTTCTGCTAGAGGAGCCAAGAAAAGGAGGATGATCCAAGGTTTGAGGGGAGTATTCCGGTACTTGTAAAAACACAGAACACCAACAATTGCTGCCAAAATCTCAGTACCAAGAATGATGTTAATAAACATTAGGGGTTTTTTGGCTTTGGATGTTTGTCAAAACGGTAGTACAAGGCAATGCTACAAAATACCGTTGTTACTAAAAATAGTAAAAGGAGTATTAAGGCACATACTAATAAAACGACTAAGAGCTCTTCTCTAACCATGAGATTTAAAAAGAAATAAAGATAGTTATGTTAGCCAGATTTTAAAGGGGGCAAATGCCCCGTTTCTTGTAAGAATTGTTTATTTAAAATTCTCTTGAGCCGACTGATTTTTAGTCCAGACAAATGCAAGGCCTATAATTGTGTACATGCAGATTACAACAATGCCTAGAATATTTCGTAAGTTTTCATAGAAGGAACTGCTAGAAAGTTCGCCTCCCAATTTCAAATTTCGCGCAAAAAATACAACAGGAAATCCAATGCCATAAATCAAGTAGGCGACACAAATCCAAACGAACGCTTGCTGTTTTATATCAGCGATATCATTATTTTTTAGTAATTCTATGAAATAATAGAGTGCTGCAATAATGTAAAGAATGCAGCCAGTTAAAGTCGCAAACTGGAAATTACCATATTGAAAGCCTTCGAAGTATACATTTATCAGATATCCCAAAGTAAAAAGTATCGCGCAGCCCATAATGATTTTTTTGCGTAGGAAATCTGTTAAATGGGTATAGATGAGCCAGAATAAATAATTAAAAAGGAAGAACCTATAGATGTTGTACAATATCGTATTGTTGTGAAAATCGATATATGTCGCATACAATTTTGAGAAAAGGATATCATTTAAAACGACATACCAAATGAAAACCAAAAAGGTTTTCATTTTGGTGTTTTTGTATTTTTTATAAAAGACGGTCGCCGAAATTACCGCTAAAATCTCAAAAAGGTAGGCGACATTTTGTAACATAAGACCTATTTCTTAGTAATCATCCTTATCTGAATATGGTGGAGGAATTTGTCCTAGATCATCCAGTGCTAAACTTTGAATAGGTCCGGATTGTTTTAATACTAGATTTGATTTTTCAGGCAGTTTTGAAGTGCCTAGAACAGACCCTACAGATACCGCAGTAGAAGAGCCATCTGAATTATTTTGAATAGCAAAAGACGCTTCATTACCTCCATCAAAAATAGTGGTTGGGTTCAGGAACACCGTTTCAGATCCTGGTTTTTTTTCAGAATAGTAACCATTATCTGGATATTTTCCCAAGTATATGCGTAAGCTTTTCACAGTGGTTTTCGAGTCTTTGGCTTCCTGGTCGATATAAGCGATATACGATTTAAGCAGATTGTAATCGACAACGAGTGCTCGCGTAGCAGGAACAAAACGCGCGTCATCCGGATCAATCAGGTCTCCGTTTTTATCTACATTTTGAGCATTTTGGATGAGACCTACCCGGTTACTGCCATATTCCTGATACAGGGTATCTGCCTGTGTTACTGAAATAATGTTTGCTGGAGCCTTTAATTCTACCTCTTCATTCGGGCCGTCATCATCGTGATTATCGTTCTGTGGTTTTTCCGCACAAGCGCTTAAAAAAAACAGCGTTCCTAATAATGCGATAGTCCTTTTTAAGGTTTTCATTTGCGTAAATTATTGATTAGTATATAAGATAGCAATATAAAAACAGTGTGGGCTATTGTCAAAGGGGCATTTGCCCTTAAATAAAAGTGCTTCTTTGGACGACTCAATTCACAAAAAAAAATGCTCGCAATTGCGAGCATTTTTTAAATTATATATCGGCATTTCCGGGTGTTCTCGGAAAAGGAATTACATCTCTAATATTACTCATCCCAGTGGCAAAGAGCACGAGACGTTCAAAGCCAAGGCCAAACCCACTATGTGTGCATGTGCCAAATCTACGCGTATCAAGATACCAGTGTAGCTCTTCTTCAGAGATATCCAAAGCAGCCATTTTCTCTTTAAGAACATCCAAGCGCTCCTCACGTTGAGCACCGCCCACAATTTCACCAATGCCGGGAAATAAAATGTCCATCGCACGTACCGTTTTGCCATCGTCATTTAAACGCATGTAAAAGGCTTTGATGTTTGCTGGGTAGTCAAATAAAATTACGGGACATTCAAAATGCTTTTCTACTAGGTAGCGTTCATGCTCACTTTGTAAATCGGCGCCCCATTCATTAATGAGGTACTTGAATTTTTTCTTTTTGTTTGGCTTACAATTTCTTAAAATATCGATGGCCTCAGTATAGCTCACCCGTTTAAAATTGTTGTCTACAATAAATTGTAATTTCTCACGCAATAACATGGGCGCTCTTTCTATTTGAGGCTTGCTTTTATCTTCTTGTACCAATCTATTCTCTAGGAACTCAAGATCATCCTGACAATGCTTCAAGACATAATTAATGACATACTTGATAAAGTCTTCTGCGAGGTCCATATTACCATCTAAATCACAAAAAGCAACCTCTGGCTCTACCATCCAAAATTCTGCAAGATGACGCGAAGTGTGACTGTTCTCTGCTCTAAAAGTAGGTCCAAAAGTGTAGACTTTTCCAAGCCCCATAGCATGTGTTTCAGCCTCTAATTGGCCAGAGACCGTGAGGTTTGTTTCTTTGCCAAAGAAGTCTTCTTTATAATTGATCGAGCCGTCTTCGTTCTTAGGTGGGTTGGTAAGATCCAAGCCTGTTACTTGAAACATTTCCCCGGCACCTTCGGCATCACTACCTGTAATAATAGGTGTATGCGCTTGATAAAAGCCTCTGTCATTAAAGTATTGATGGATCGCAAAAGATAATTTAGATCGCAAACGCATTACAGCGCCAAAGGTATTCGTGCGCACTCTCAGGTGCGATTGCTCACGGAGTTTTTCTAAGGTATGACGCTTTGGAGAAAGGATCGTGAGTTTTACCTCCTCAGGATCTGCATCTCCTTCAATGTTTACTTGAGACACCTTAATTTCGACACGTTGACCGCCTCCTTGACTCTCTTCCAAGGTCCCGTGCACAGTAATAGCAGCGCCTACGGTTATACGTTTTAGTAATTCAGGATCCGTATTTTCATAATCAACAACACATTGTATATTATTGATTGTAGATCCGTCATTGAGAGCAATGAACTGGTTGGCTCTAAATGAGCGTACCCAACCTTTTACTATAAATTCTTGATGTATGTTTTCACTATTAAGTACATCTACTACATAACTATGTTTCATAATCTTATTTTATTTCCCGACACTCGCAAAGATAATTTTTGTTTTGAATTTATGATAGTAAAATGGCAGTCTTTAAAGTGAGGCCTTTTTTCGCTTTCGCGAAAGCGTACTTACAGATACTTATCTCCATCTTTTTATTTCATGTAATTACCCTTTAATGGGTATTTCGGAGGCCTGTAAGCCTTTCTATATTTGTATTCAATACGATTCTTGTGTTTGTACGTTGAAAGAAAGGAAGTAGTTAGGGGGACTTGCTTTTGGAAAAATTCCCACCGCACTGGTGGGAATTTTTTTATGACTCCATATCTTCTGTGAGATCTTCGTCTTCTACTTCGAGAATTTTAAGCGCAGGTTCTTTAAAGGTATCTTCATTGGCGATATTGCGCTCTAATGATAAGAGTAATGCGGGTAGCAGTAATAAGTTTGCTAGCATAGCAAAAAGGAGTGTGGCGCTTACTAATCCTCCCAAAGCCACGGTGCCACCAAAACTACTAATCATAAATACAGAAAACCCAAAGAAAAGAACGATCGAGGTATAGAACATGCTGACACCAGTCTCGCGCAAAGAAGCATACACAGATTTTTTAATTTTCCATTTATTGGCACGTAATTCCTGACGATACTTGGCTAAAAAGTGAATCGTATCATCTACAGAAATACCAAAAGCGATGCTAAAGACCAAAATAGTCGAAGGTTTAATAGGTACTCCTAGGAAGCCCATAAGGCCCGCGGTAATGAGCAAGGGCAGTAAGTTAGGGATTAAGGAAACTAAAATCATTCTTAGAGAACGAAACATCCAAGCCATAAATAGGGCTATTAATAACACGGCTAGTGACAGACTTATTACGAGATTCTGTACCAGATAATTGGTGCCTTTTTGAAAAACGAGTGCTTTTCCAGTCAGCGTGACTTCATAACGGTCTTTAGGAAAGAGTGTGGCTATCTTTGTGCGTAAATTTTCTTCAGCGCGCTCCATATCATCCGTCCCAATATCTTTCATGAAGGTGGTAATACGAGCATATTGCCCCGTACTATCTACATAGGATGTCATCAAGTTGGTTTCATTAGAGAAACTACTTGCATAAGGCAAGATAAATGCCCGTTCATTACTTGTAGGTAGTTGGTAGTACTTTGGAGAACCATTGTAATACGCTTGTTTGGCATACTTGACAAGATTTACAATAGATATTGGTTTGGACAATTCTGGTTGTTCTTCAATGAGGACGCTTAACTCATCCATGCGCTTGAGCGTGGCAAGCTTCATTACTCCCTTTTTACGTTTGGTATCTATCAATATTTCTAGAGGCATGATACCATCAAACTCTTCTTCAAAAAAGCGAATATCTTTGAAGAAACTAGTCTTTTTAGGCATGTCCTCAATAAGGCTTCCAGAAACCTTTATCTGATACATTCCAATAATGCTGAAAATCAATAGAATGATACTAGCTATATAAATAGCAATACGGTGATTCCGTACCAGATGTTCCATCCAGTCTACAAAACGTTCAATCCAACGCTTCCCTAAGTGTTTAAGATGCCTTTCTTTGGGCGGGGGCATATAACTATAGACAATAGGAATGATGAGTAGGGATAATAGAAATATTCCTAATATGTTGATACTGGCCACAATTCCAAACTCTTTTAACAACGAGCTTTCTGTAAGTATAAAGGTTGCAAAACCAGAAGCTGTGGTAATATTAGTCATTAAAGTGGCATTACCGACTTTGGCAATGACTCGCTGGAGTGCCTTGACTTGATTTCCGTGTTTTTTATATTCTTGTTGATACTTGTTGATCAGAAAAATACAATTGGGGATCCCAATGACAATAATTAGTGGCGGAATTAGCGCAGTGAGAACGGTAATTTCATAACGCAATAAACCAAGAAAACCAAAAGCCCACATCACACCAACAACTACGGTAATCATTGAGATAAAAGTAGCGCGATAGGAGCGGAAAAAGAAAAAGAATATGATGCTTGTTACAAGTAACGCACCGCCCACAAACCAACCAATTTCATCTACAATATTCTGAGCGTTTAACGTACGTATGTATGGCATTCCACTCGCTCGGACTTTGAGTTTGTGCTCTTTTTCAAAGGCTCCTAGTAAAGGAATAAGGTCATTAACTACGAAATCTCTTCGCACAGGAGTGTTTACGATCTCCTTGTCCAAATAGATCGCAGAACGTATCGTGCCTGTCTCTTTATTGTATATCAGGTTTTCGTAAAAAGGAAGATCGTTAAAAAGTTGCTTGCGATAGTTTTCGCCTTGAGCTGCAGTAGTGATTGCTTCTGGAATAAATGGCTTTAAATCAAATCGCTGCGGATTTTCCTTTTTGTCCAGTAGTTTCAAGTCCTTTAAGGATACAGAAAAGGTAACTGCAGGAAATGAATCAATTTTTGCAGCCAGATCATTCCATGCATTTAATATTCGTGGAGTAAAAAGGCTGTCATTTTTTATGCCGAGTACAATGAGATTCCCTTCTTCGCCAAAGGTGTCCAAAAAACGCTGATACTCTACGTTAACTTCATGGTCATCGGGTAAAAGATTAGCCTCTGTGTAGGTGAAACGCATATGTTTCCACTGCATGGCTAGAAATACAGTAACGGCAACTACAAGAAGTAGAATAAAGGGTCGATTCCGCAAGATAAGTCTTGCTACACTTCCCCAAAATCCAGTCGTTAAAATTTTTGCCATTTCCTATAATTGGTAGGTCGCAAAGGTAATAGATTTGAGAAGTAATTTCTACCTCCTATAGTAGTTTCTATAATTGTAAATTGAAAGTAAATTTAAAGGCGATGTTATCTTCCCAATTTGGTAGGTGGTATCCACCATAGCGATAGGTGAAACTAGTTCCAAAACCAAAAATGAGTTTGTTTATTTCGAAGCCAGTTTCAGTAAACCCTTTTCTTAAGGAGCCAAATTCGATATCTAAATGGTCCTGAGGGTTCCGAATGTCTCCGATAGCGAACCTAGAAATAAATACCATTTCTGGTTTGAATTTCTTTCCAAAATTAAATGGACGTAAGCGATGTTTGATCTGAGCCGTAAACAATTGGTCTGAGAAAAACTCACCAAAAAACATGGTTTCAAAACTGTTGACTCCTGCTACGGAGAATCGTTGTAAAATAGTTTCTTTGGTCGGTGCGTTCGGAAAGGCATGAAAGAGATGGGTAATGGGTAAATCTCCAAACCCAATATTACCTTCTATTAAAATCTCAGTGGCGCTTTTGTTTAATCGGTCAAGACGATAGAATACTTTGGCGCCCACTTTTGTGAAATTAAAATCGCCCTCAATACCCTCAAACCCTTGACTCACTTGGGCAGTTACTTTTGGGTAGCCATCGTAAATTTCTTTAATGCCGTCCGTTGAATTCATAAACTTACTCTGAGCACTCCAGCGAAGACCAAAAGTTGCCTCTGTAATGGCATAATCACTTATTTCATTGCCGTTGAGTAGGTAACGATAGTCCGTGGTTTGGTAAATTTTACGGTGCGCAACCTGAAATTCCGTCAATATTTTTGGAGAAAGCCTATATTCAAAATTAGAACGCAGCGTGCGATGTGTGTAAAATAGATTGATGTTGACCAATCGAGGTTCAAATAGTGAATACACACGGCGGTCTGTGAGATAGGCGTAATTTCCTACCTCCTCAAGATCATCATTGTAGGTGATACTTAGCCAAGCGTCCTTTTTTGGGGCGACTAAATAGCCTCCTCCAACACCAAATTTGAACGCCTTATCCTTAAAGCCATAGGCGCCATAACCTTCTAGACGAAATCGTTTTGAGAAACCAGCATTGGTAACTCCTCCCATACCCAGCCGGAGCCCTTCATAATTATTAAACTTTACCGGGTAGGTAAGGTCAAAATCAAAAGCACTCACACTAAAATAGCCTACACTAAAATTATTGATGTTCCCTAGTCGGCGCTCAATATTTTCTGCGTTAACGATTTTTTCAATTTCAGAAAAACTTCGCTGATCTTTGGTGGTTAACGATTCTGCACGATAGTTTTTCCAGAATTCAGGAGTTTTTGTGCTAGCATCAGGTGCAAAAACAATTGCATATGGTGATGGGTCAATCTCATCTTGAGCTTTGCTTCGGAAGTTACTCAAGCGCAACGTAGACACTAGGTACTTTTTAGAAATCATATTTTCCATGATTTCATTTTGTAAGACGCCCACAGATATTTTCCCTTTAAAAAAAGAGAGTTGACGATTGCTACTGCCCTTATCAATAAAGAGGTCACTATTTATGGGAACATATAAGTTAAGAGTGTCGTGGAAGGTGTACTCTTGGTAAAGTATAATGTTTATATCATCCTTAATGGATACGTTTACATTCTTAATGGCAAAAGTATTTCGGTCAAGAACCATATTACCTACAAGTCCAGGAATTGTTTTAGGCTTTTTGGGAGTGAACGCAATGACGAAGTCCCCATCTGGAGTGCGTTCTTTGAGTACGTAATTGTAGTTTCGCAACCCACGTTTAGAGAGGATACCCGCATAACGTGTATTGAAAATTACAAAATCATCATCATAAAAAGAAAGTGATTGTAAATTGACGGCAAAAATTTCATAACGTGGTTTCTTAAAACCTGCTAATTGATATCCAATAATTTTTTCGGAGAATGCCCGCTTCTGAGTGTAGGTATGTGTACTTGCTTTTTCTGAAAAAAAGTTGTGTGTACTTGTTCCTAAGCTATCGGTAATGACTGTTTTTTCATAGGAGTCAAACTGGAATGCTTCTAAGGCTTTTCTCGGATCGTTTTTTGTTGTATTCTGCAGGGCCGACTGCATAACAGTTTCCACTGCCAGTTCCTGATTTTGAGCAGCTATATGAAAGCAGCATAAAAAGAAAAAAATCTGAATGAATTGCATAGTTTGAGCGCGTGCTTAAATGTATCAAAAAAGCGACCCCGTAGGTCGCTTTTTTGTATTTGTTTAACGTTGATCATTAGACGGTCATGATGTCTTTTTCTTTCGCGTAGAGAACATCATCAATTTGCTTGATGTAGATATCTGTCAGTTTCTGAACATCTGCTTCTGCATTTTTTTGCTCGTCTTCAGAGGCGTCTTCTAATTTTTTGATTTCGTTATTGGCACTTTTACGATCATTACGTACGCCTACCTTCGCATCTTCAGCTTCAGATTTGGCTTGTTTTACCAAATCCCTTCTGCGTTCTTCCGTTAATGGTGGAACATTGATGATGATGCTTTCACCATTATTCATGGGGTTGAATCCCAAATTTGAATTGATGATAGCTTTTTCAATCTCTTGAATAATAGACTTTTCCCAGGGTTGAACAGAAATAGTTCTTCCATCTGGAGTAAGTATGTTTGCTACTTGTGATAAAGGAGTGGGGCTACCATAGTAGTCCACCATTAAGCCTTGTAACATTGCTGGACTTGCTTTTCCTGCACGGATAGTTAATAGTCTCTTGCCCAAATGTCCAATGGCATCAGTCATTGCTTCTTTGGTTGAATCGAGTATAAACGTAATATCTTCGCTCATATAAAATGCGTTTTGAGACACAAGTTTACAAAAACTGCGCCATTCTTGCCAATTATAATTGTACTGTTGTTCCTATTTTTTCGCCTGTAACTACTTTGAATAGATTTCCTCTTGTGTTCATGTCAAAAACAATGATCGGTAATTCGTTCTCTTGACTCAGTGTAAAGGCAGTAGTGTCCATGACTTTCAGGCCTTTGCGTAGTACGTCATCAAATGTAATATTATCATATTTGATAGCGTCACTATTCTTTTCAGGATCTGAATTATAAATACCATCCACACGAGTACCTTTTAAGATAACGTCTGCTTCAATTTCAATAGCTCTTAAAACGGCTGCAGAATCCGTGGTGAAGTACGGATTTCCTGTCCCTCCTCCAAAAATGACTACACGTCCTTTCTCAAGGTGACGCATCGCTTTTCGTCGGATAAAAGGCTCTGCAACTTCGTTTATTTGAATCGCCGATTGCAAGCGCGTAGGAATTCCTGCGTCTTCGAGTGCATTTTGCAATGCCAAACCATTAATTACCGTTGCCAGCATGCCCATATGATCACTTTGTACGCGATCCATTCCTACACTGGCACCAGCTACACCTCTAAAAATGTTGCCGCCACCAATTACAATAGCCACTTCAATACCTAAGGCGGTTACTGTCTTAATATCTTCAGCGTATTCGGAAAGACGTTTCGGGTCAATACCGTATTGACGGTCTCCCATGAGGGCTTCGCCAGAAAGTTTAAGAAGGATTCTTTTGTAGTGCATATGTTTCTAAGGTTGCGCAAATATAAGGCTTCCTATAGATTATTGCAGAACAACTGAAGAAGATTGTCAGCGGGGTTGGTCTGGATTGCGCTTTCGCGAAAGCGCCACTTATTGAGTTAACTTCTCTCCTTATCCATAGCGCAATCAGAGTATGTATACACTTCCCATGTGGGATATGAGGTTTATGAAGTTCATGGCTCTGATGTCTTTTTGATGACGTCTGCGTATCGCAATCGAATGATTTTGGAAGCAGCGCTAACGCATTTAATACTACCCCTCTGCAATACATCCAAAAGCATGGGATTTGAAAAGAGTTCTTGTGAGGTCTACGACGATCTGTTGCTGGATATGTAGAAAGGAGCGGATATACCTAAAACAATGGCCGTGAAAGTGGGGCGTCAGACGGCTTTATTGGTTGTTACAAAGAGCTGCCGAGGAGGTGTGGTCCTTAGTTGTAAAGTAATGTAGGGAGCGGGATCTCCCGATAAAGGTTAACAAAGAAGTAGGTGTTGAGGGTAGAAAAACGGCAGTTATTTTCTTTTTTTAAGCCTATATTTGTGGGAACCTATACTAAGTAATTGGTAATGGCAGTTATTTTACAAACATTAAACTACACGAAAAATGAAAGTAATATCTAGAATATGTACAGTATTTGCGCTTGTGTTATTTATAAGCTGCGGCAGCGATGATGATGGTTCTCCAGCAGTTGGAGGCGGAGATGATGATGGAAGTCCAACGGCTTCTGCTACCTATGAGGTGACGTTTACGCCCAACTTTACAGCAGACACGCATCCAACAGATTATCCATCAAATGCAATGTTTGGTCCTATTTTGGCAATTGCACATGCGCCAGACGTCTCTGTTTTTAGATTGGGACAAGCCGCAAGTGCTGCTTTTAAAGGATTTGCAGAAGACGGTGATGCAGATGCACTAGCAACAGCTTTAACGACGGGAGTAGATGGTATGGAAGTAACAACTATGATCTTCTCAGGAGGAAGTACAGGTCCTACTTCGGCAGATGCCCTATCAGTAAATGTTACGCCTACAAATACGAGAATTACTTTTGTTGCAAGATTAAGCCCAAGTCCGGATTGGTTTGTGGGTGTTGATTCTTTCAATGTGGTAGGGTCAGATGGAATTAGCTTGGTGGATTCAGAAGAATTTTCATTGAGTGCATTGGATGCGGGAACGGATTCAGGGCCTACGTATGATTCCCCTAACGACCCAACAACAGGTGGAACCATTCGTGTGATTAATGATGCTCCTTTTGGTACGGGAGGCTTGACATCAGCTTTAGGGACTGTTAAATTTGAGCGTTCAAATTAATAGAGGAATTTACAGCGATACGATTTATATGGAAACAAAAAAATCCCGATGCTCAGCGTCGGGATTTTTTATATAGTAAAGTGTATTTTTGGTTTATGCCAAAGAAACTCTTTCAAAAGAGACTACATTAACATCACCTTTAGTCGCTACAAACTGGGCAACAGACTGACTGTCATCCATAATGAAACGTTGGTCTAAAAGACACTGTTCGTGATCTAAAGTTGTGTTGTCTGCGATAAAACGCTCTAATTTACCAGGAACAATTTTGTCCCAGATTTGCTCAGGCTTCCCTTCAGACTTCAACTGTTCTTTGATGCCTGCTTCCGCTTTTGCCAACACCTCTTCTGTCAATTGAGACATAGAGATATACTCAGGTATATTTTTAAGTGTTTTACCTAAACGACCTAGTTCGATGTTATCTTTTTTAATAACTGCGATTCTAGCTTCTGTTTCAGACGCTACATACGCAGCATCAAAATCTTTGTAAGACAAGGTAGTAGCACCCATTGAAGCTACTTGCATTGAAATACTTTTAGCAAGTTCAGCTGCACTATCAACTGCTGTAGAAAGACCTACCAAAGCACCAATTTTATTTCCGTGAACATAAGAACCTACAAAAGGAGCTTCTAATGTTTTGTATCCGCCAATTTCAAGTTTTTCACCGATAACTCCAGTTTGTTCGATCAACTTTTCAGCAACCGTCATTCCTTCAAAATCGGTAGCAAGAAATTCTTCTAATGTATTGGTTCCAAGTGCGATCGCTCCCATCTTGTTTGCCATGGCTACATACGTATCATTCTTAGCTACGAAGTCAGTCTCACAGTTTAATGAAATAACAACACCTCTGGTGTTTGTATCATTAATTGTGGCAACAACTGCGCCTTCACTAGAATCTCTATCAGCTCTTTTTTCAGCAATTTTCTGTCCTTTCTTACGAAGAACAGCTACTGCTTTGTCAAAATCGCCTTCAGCTTCTACTAAAGCATTTTTACAATCCATCATACCGGCACCGGTAGACTGTCTCAATTTATTTACTTCTGCGGCTGTGATTTTTGCCATTGTAGTATGTATTTGATTTAAATTAAAAAAAAGTCGCTTAATCCATTTCTGCAAAGAAAGTAACTAAACGACTCTTTTGTATTATGAAATTGTTATTTACTCTTCTTCTTCGCTTGCAGCAACTTCAACTTTTGCAGGTTCGGGCGTAGCCTCTACCTTAGCTTTAGCCTTAGCGGCTGGAGCTGGTTCAGCTTTAGCAGCTGGTGCAGCGGCTGCAGTATCGTCGGCATCTTTTCCAGCTTTACGCTCAGAAAGACCTTCGATAATAGCATCGGAAACGTAACCTACGACTTTGTCGATAGATTTAGAAGCATCATCATTTGATGGGATAAGATAATCAACCTGACGTGGGTCAGAATTTGTATCCACCATCGCAAATATTGGAATGTTTAATTTCTGAGCTTCTTTGATCGCAATGTGCTCTCTCTTAATATCTACTACAAACAAAGCGCCTGGAAGACGAGTCATATCTGCAATAGAACCTAAGTTTTTGTCGAGTTTTGCACGCAAACGGTCCATTTGTAACTTCTCTTTTTTAGAAAGGGTATCAAAACGTCCATCTTGCTTCATGCGGTCGATGGTTTGCATTTTTTTAATTGCCTTTCTAATAGTTACAAAATTAGTAAGCATACCGCCTGGCCATCTTTCTGTGATGTAAGGCATGTTTGCTTTCTCCGCTTTGTCTGCTACGATTTCTTTTGCTTGTTTTTTGGTAGCTACGAAAAGTATTTTTCTACCAGATGCTGCTATTTTTTTCAAAGCGTCACAAGACTCTTCAATTTTAGCAGCTGTTTTGTAAAGATTAATGATGTGAATACCATTACGCTCCATATAAATATACGGTGCCATGTTGGGATCCCATCTTCTTGTGAGGTGACCGAAGTGTACACCAGCATCAAGTAATTCTTTAACTTCTATGTTGTTTGCCATTTTTGTAATAGTTTACGTTCCGTTGGACTTAAATTAGCAACATCGATTTCTCCATGTTTAGATGCTAAACTAACCTTGATTCTATGGACGCTTTCGCGAAAGCGAACCAAGCAACGACAACATTGTTGTTATAAATTGATTAACGTTTAGAGAATTGAAATTTCTTACGGGCTTTTTTCTGTCCGAATTTCTTACGCTCTACCATTCTTGGGTCTCTAGTCATTAAGCCTTCTGGCTTAAGAATAAGACGATTTTCAGGATCTAATTCAACCATGGCTCTTGAAAGCGCAAGGCGAATAGCTTCTGCTTGACCTGTAATTCCACCTCCAAAAACATTTACTTTGATGTCAAAGTTACCTTCGTTGCTAGTTAAAACAAGCGGCTGGTTTACTTTGTACTGTAAAGTAGCTGTTGGGAAATAGTTTGCGAGATCTTTTTTGTTGATCGTAATAACCCCTGTACCTTCAGAAAGATACGCACGAGCTACTGCTGTCTTACGACGACCGATTTTGTGAATTCTTTCCATTATAAGATATCGTTAAGGTTGATTACTTTCGGTTTTTGAGCTTCTTGACCGTGCTCAGTTCCCGAATACACTTTTAAATTGCGAAATAATGCCGCACCTAATTTATTCTTAGGAAGCATTCCTTTCACTGAATTTTCAACGAGGCGTGTAGGGTCTTTTTCGTAAAGCTCTGTCGCTGTAAGACTACGTTGTCCACCTGGATAACCAGTGTGACGGATATATGATTTGTCCGTCCACTTTTTTCCTGTCAAATTGATGTTTGCTGCATTGATAACAACTACGTTATCTCCACAATCAACGTGAGGGGTGAAATTTGTTTTGTACTTACCGCGCAAAAACTTAGCTACGATAGAAGACATACGACCTAGCGTTTGTCCGTCAGCATCAATCAAAACCCACTCCTTGTTTACGGTAGCGCTGTTTGCAGATACTGTTTTGTAACTTAATGTGTTCACACTAAATAATTTTAATTAAACATTCCATTTTCCTGTAAAAACAGGTTTGCAAAAGTACAATATATTATTTATACAACAAATAGCGCAGGGATAATATTTTACCGTGCTTTTCAAGGTTCAAAAATAGGATATATGATATGGCTAAATGAAGTGCTTCTGTATCATGGTTTTTACCTTTATGAAATCGGGGGTTTTAACGTAGACAAAGTCTTTTTAAGGCAGGGTATTCCGTCTTATAGGCACGCCTATTTTGTTCAAAACGTTAATAAAATCTTAAATCAGGGGTTGTGTTGTCACGACTATGGAACTTTTTTGTCTTTACAGGCATATCATAATTATAAGCCCAAGTACTATGGAGTCAATCAATCATCTAAGAGCAGTCATCACGCTTTCCTTATTTTTTAATTTTTGCATGTATACTGTTCGAGCTCAGGAAGAGATAAGAGCGCCAGACAGTACGTCAATCTATGAAAAAAGAGTGTATACCACTCAAAAAATGACCGGAGAAGCCCCGACCATTGATGGGGTCTTGGACGATTCTGCTTGGGATGTGGTCGAATGGACTACAGATTATGTAGAGTTCGAACCTGATGTAGGTACGGACCCTTCACAACAAACTAAGATGAAGATCATGTACGATGATAAAAATTTGTACGTGGCTTTTCGGTGTTATGAAAGCGACCTGTCTAAAATCGAAAAACGATTAGGGCGGCGGGATGATTTTCCTGGCGACTGGGTAGCGTTTAATATAGATAGTTATAATGACGATCGTACTGCATTTTCTTTTGCAGCCTCCGTTTCTGGTGTGAAGGGAGATGAATTTATCTCTAACAATGGAAATTTTGACAATAGCTGGAACCCTATTTGGTACTTGGGTACCGCTATAGATGGGGAAGGATGGACTGCTGAAATGCGAATTCCATTAAGTCAATTGCGCTTTGGAAATGAAGAAGAACAAGTGTGGGGTATCCAATCGACACGTCATTATTTTGCCAATGAAGAACGTTCTTTGTGGCAACCATTAAAGGCCAACCCTCCTGGATGGGTGAGTGAATTTGGTATTCTTCTTGGTTTAAAGGATTTAAGGCCACAGAAGCAATTGGAGATACAGCCCTTTGTGTTAGGTCAGTATGATACGTTTGAGGAAGAAGCAGGAAATCCATTTAGAGATGGAGATGATTTTATGGGGAATGTAGGTTTGGATGCAAAAATTGGAATCACAAATGATCTTACATTGGATCTTACCGTCAATCCAGACTTTGGGCAAGTAGACGCAGATCCAGGTGCAATTGCACTGGATGGTTTTGAGATTTTCTTTCAAGAACGGCGTCCATTTTTTGTAGAAAATAAAAATATTTTTGACTTTAGAGTAGGGGGAGGTTCTGATAATTTATTCTTTTCGAGACGTATTGGTCGTACGCCGCAAGGATTTCCATCTGTCAATGCTAGCAAAGGAGAGTTTACAGATATTCCCAATAATTCTACCATATTGGGTGCCGCCAAATTTAGTGGAAAGACAAAAGATGGCTGGACGATTGGAGTCCTAGAAAGTATTACTGCAAAAGAATTTGCAGAGATTGAATTGGATAATCGTGAAGAAATTACCGATGCCTTAGATGTAGCAGGCCAATTAGGCGAAAGACGCGAGGAACTTGTAGAGCCGCTTACTAACTATTTTGTGGGGCGCCTACAGAAAGACTTTAATGAACGCAATTCCTATATCGGAGGGATATTTACCGCAACCCATAGAAATCTAGAGCCAGAGCTTTCTTTTTTACACAAACAAGCCTTTTCTGGGGGATTGGATTTTAACCACAATTGGAAAGATAGAAAATACTATATGACGGGAAGGGGTATTGTAAGTCGCGTAAATGGAAGTCCTGAAGCTATTGGAAATACACAAACTTCATTGACACATCTATTTCAACGTGTGGATGCAAGTCATGTTGAAGTGGATCCTACACGGACCAGTCTAACGGGATCTGGTGGTAATTTTGAAATCGGCCGCGGCCGCGGTGAATGGCGTTATAATATTGGAGGGAACTACCGTTCTCCAGAATTGGAATTGAATGATATAGGGTTTTTGCGTCAGGCAGATCAAATCCGTCAGTATACGAATGTTCAGCGTTTCTGGAACAAGCCATCCAGCTGGTTCCGTCAGGCAAATCTGGGGGTAGAACAATTTACAGAATTCGATTTTGATGGAAATTACAATCGGATCCAATATAATGCACAAGGCTATGTTAACTGGAAAAATAATTGGTGGTCTGAATCGGGAATCGGTCATAAACCTCGAATTTTTTCGAATACATTTCTGAGGGGTGGAGAACGCTGGCGTTTTTCTGATGAGAACTTTGTGTTTCTTTTTTCAGGAACGGATGGTCGTAAGAAATTTTCTATGCATGCTGGATATGTGTATTCACAAGCCAAACAAGATAATTTCTCTTTTAGGAGATATGTACTTCGTTTCTTCTATCAGCCGTTGGATAATTTAAACCTATCTCTTGTCGGTGAATTTGAACAAAATCCAAATAAGACGCAATATGTTACAGAGACAGATTTTGGAGGTACACCACGATACATTCTAGGGGCCATTGATAATGAAAATTTGAGCATGACCTTTCGCGTAAATTATAGTATCAATCCTAATTTAACGATACAGTATTACGGACAGCCTTTCTTTTTCAAAGCTAAATTCAACAACTTCAATTATGTAAATGAGGCAGGAGCAGAGGATCTAAATCAACGTGTTACTCAGTTTAATGATAATCAGATCTCTTTCATTGATGGGGTATATTCAGTAGATGAGAATGCCGATGGGACTATAGACTATAGCTTTGGGAATCCAGATTTTAACTTTGTACAATTCCGTTCTAACTTGGTGCTACGCTGGGAATACATTCCTGGTTCAGAGCTATTCTTTGTTTGGTCTCAAGGTACTGAGGGGATTACAGATGTAGATAATGGCTTTACGGACGCTGCAAAAAGTGTGATTTTTGATCGAGAAATCAGGAATACATTCTTAGTGAAGTGGACCTATAGATTTGTGTTGTAAATACAGGTGGCGTGTTTTTAAGGACTATGAAAAATAGATGGATCATTGTGATTGCCTTTGTTTTGTGTGTTGCTTGTGCGAACGATGACATTCCAAAAGTAGAAGTATCCAAACTTGTCCTTTATGAAATAGATACGGGCTTAGACATCAATAATGAGGGTGTTTTTTCTACGAACCCTGTCGGACAAGTAGGGTGTTTCAGAAATGAAGAATTGCTTATTTTGTCGAACGGTACTGGGACTTCATGTTCTTCGGGGGATTTGTTGTAAAGGGAATCTGCAAACATTTTCAATGAATCGGGCATTTCAAAATTTTTAGGCTTTGATAATGCCACCACTGGATCGAAACATGAATTTTCATGGAAACAGGATGGCAATGCCTTTGAAACAGAAGGTCAAGGGATCGCGGTTGCTGGAATCAAAACGGACACAACTATAGCGTTTACTATGGAGGATGTATTTACATTTAGATTTGTAAATGATCAAGGAGAGGAAGTGGTATTGACCCAAGGTGTAACTCATAGATAGGAGCTGGGACTGCAATAGAGGCTCAAAATTTGAGTAAGCATCTATCTTAAATATAATGATAAACACAAGCGCCGAACTTATAAAGTTCGGCGCTTGTGTTTATTTGAATTCTGCTTTGGAGCTTCCCTGCCGATAGGTAGGAAATCGCAACGATGTACGTTCTAATGATTATCGACTGCTGCTTTTCCCTTCATTAAGTTCTTCTGGTATTTTCCTTGAACGATATCAATCAATACGAGGACAACGATCACAAAATAGAAAGTTGTTTTGCTCATTGGCGTTACTGGATTTCCAAATAAGGTCAAATGCGCTAAATGTCCACCTTCTGAAAGTAGCATGATACCTACAATCAAGAGAATGAAAAGTCCAAGGACTTCGTACATTTTGTTCTTCTGTAAAAAGGTGGACACTTTATCGGCCATTACAATCATCATAACACCTCCTGCAATTATTGCCACAGACATCAAGATTATTTGTGCAGTAAATTCCATGCCACTTGTCAAAGCCATGGCGCTCAAAATAGAGTCAAAAGAGAAGACTAGGTTCATGATCACGATCCAAACGATGATCTTTCCAACAGAGGCCTTTTTTGGTTCTACGTTAGAATGCTCTGTCATGAGCATCATATGCCAAATCTCTTTGATAGCTGTATAAATGATAAAAACACCTCCTCCTAAAACAATGACCGAGTGAATATTAAATGAGAATTCAAGAATACCATTATCGTGTAAGCTCGCAAACGGATCTTGGAAATACTGAATGAGTGACATCAAGGCAAATAAGAGCACTATACGCAACACAATAGCGAGCCCTACACCCAATTTGCGCACATAACTCTGGCGATCTGCCGGGGCTTTTTTGGACTCTAGGGAAATGTATAAAAGGTTGTCAAATCCCAGAACCACTTGGAGTAGGATGAGCATAAATAAGGTAAATAAACTGTCGAGGGTTAGAAGTTCTTCCATGGAGGTTTGGTTGAGGTTATTGAGTTGCGTCGTATACGTTGTTTTCTAATGCGCTTCCAGCCAGTCTTGTCCGAGTCCAACTTCCACATCCAATGGTACTTTCATTATAAAAGCGTTTTCCATCTCTGTTTGAATGAGGATTTTCATTTCATCAAGCTCATTATTGGGAACATCAAAGACCAATTCATCGTGTACTTGCAACAGCATTTTAGTGGCGTAATTGCCAGCTTCTAATTTTTCAAAAATATTGATCATGGCCAATTTGATAATATCGGCAGCACTTCCTTGAATCGGGGCGTTAACGGCATTCCGTTCGGCGGCACCACGCACAATGGCATTTGCCGAATTAATATCCTTCAAATATCGACGGCGGTCTAATACCGTTTTTACGTATCCATTGTCTCTAGCAAAATTCACCAATTCGCTCATGTAGTTGCGTAGTTTTGGATAGGTTTTGTAGTAGGTCTCAATGAGTTCTTTGGCCTCTGCGCGCGAAAGATCGGTTTGATTGCTCAATCCAAAGGCAGAAACCCCATACATAATTCCAAAGTTTACCGTTTTGGCATTACCTCGTTGTTCGCGTGTTACTTCTTCCAAGGGGACGTTAAAAACCTTCGCGGCTGTGGAAGCGTGAATATCTTCGCCATTCTTAAAAGCTTCCATCATCGTTTCTTCTTCACTCAATGCTGCGATGATCCGAAGTTCTATCTGCGAGTAATCGGCTGCGAGTAAGGTGTGGTTTTCATCTCTGGGTATAAACGCCTTACGTACTTGACGCCCACGTTCTGTTCGAATCGGAATGTTCTGTAAATTCGGATTGTTAGAACTCAAACGTCCAGTAGCTGCAACGGTTTGCATATAATCGGTATGTACACGATGATCGGCAGCTACTTGTGCAGGCAATGCATCGACATAAGTGGACTTTAATTTTGAAAGGCCGCGATATTCAAGAATGTTTTTGATAATGGCATGATCTTTTGCCAAATAGGAAAGCACATCTTCTGCAGTAGAATATTGTCCTGTTTTGGTCTTTTTTGGCTTGTCAACCAGTTTCATTTTTTCAAACAAGATAATCCCCAATTGCTTGGGAGATCCAATGTTGAATTCTTCGCCCGCTTCCGCGAAAATATCTTTCGTCAGTTGTTGAATATCGGTATCCAATTTCACCGAAAGGCTATTTAAAAAATCTACATTTAGATTGATGCCTTCCAATTCCATGGCTGCCAAAACACGAAGTAATGGCACTTCAATCTCATCAAAGAGTTTTCGGGTACCCGCTTCGTCCAGTTCCTTTTCAAAATGATTTCTCAACTGGAATGTAATATCAGCATCTTCCACGGCATATTCTGTCTGTTGCTCCAGAGGAACGTCGCGCATGGTCAATTGCTTCTTCCCTTTTTTGCCAATCAAGTCTGTAATAGAAATGGGAGTGTAGTTCAAGTATGTTTCGGCCAGTACGTCCATATTGTGACGCATATCCGGATTGATTAAGTAATGCGCAAGCATGGTATCAAAGAGCTTCCCACTCACTTTTAGAGAGTATTTGGCGAGCACTTTAATATCATACTTCAAGTTTTGACCGATTTTTTCGATCTGCTTGGCCTCAAAGAAGGGGCGTACTACTTCAATCAGTGCTTGTGCTTCCGTTTGATCTGCTGGAAAAGGCAGGTAGAAGCCTTTGCCTGCTTCCCAAGAAAATGCGATACCAACTAAGGTTGCTTCCAAAGGATCAAGGCCCGTTGTTTCTGTATCAAAACAGACGGCAGTTTGTTTCATGAGATTGGTCATGAATAATTGGGTCGCCATGCCAGGAGTAATACTTTGGTAAAAGTGAGGGGTGTTTTTGCTTGTTTTGCGACTTGAAGCCGCATTCATTATTTCAGTAGTGGCCTGGCCGTCTCCTCCAAACAAAGAAAACTGTCCCGCACCCGCTGAAGGTGCTTTTTCTGCTGGTTCGGCCGCGGAAGTAGGAGCAGTTGTTGGTGGGGCTTCGTCAGAAAAGATCTTTACAAATTGATCTTTCATTCGGCGGAATTCTAATTCATCAAACTTTTTCCCTACAGCCGCCGCATCCGGTTTTGAAAGTTCATAGTCGGTAGCATCAAATTGAACATCACAGTCCAGCATGATGGTAGCGAGTTGTTTGGACAGTAGCCCAAGTGCTGCATTGGCTTCGACCTTCTCCTTCATTTTGCCTTTGAGCTTATCGGTATTTGCAAGTAGGTTTTCCATGGAGCCGTATTCAGCTAAGAATTTTTTGGCAGTTTTATCACCTACACCTGGAAGTCCAGGGATGTTGTCCGAAGCATCTCCCATCATTCCCAGATAATCAATGACTTGTTCTGGGCGTTCGATTTCAAATCGTTTTTGCACCTCTGGTATGCCCCAGATTTCAATACCATTCCCCATACGGGCTGGCTTGTACATAAATATATTTTCTGATACGAGTTGGGCGTAATCTTTATCTGGCGTTACCATAAAGACTTTAAAGTCTTCTTTTTCAGCTTGTTTTGCCAAGGTTCCTATCAAATCATCGGCTTCTACACCTTGACGCTCAATAATAGGGATGTGCATGGCTTTGAGGATCTCTTTGATATGGGGCACCGCAATTTTAATAGCGTCTGGCGTCGCGTCGCGATTTGCCTTGTATTCTGGAAATGCTTCTACCCGTGCGGAGCTTCCCCCTTTATCAAAAGCAACCGCCAAATGATCAGGTCGTTCTCTGCGGATTACATCAAACAGGCTATTGGTAAATCCCAT
>JBLHXM010000022.1:0-35308 GCA_047630395.1 Dokdonia sp. | reverse complement strand
TTTCATCGGAAATAAAGTTTTTAATAGACAAGTATTAATTAGTGTATGGACTGTTGTTTTCCTGCCTTTTTTTTTTAGAAAAGGCGCGAAGGTACGAAAAAAAAAATTTGATCCAAATTCTGTGAAGTTTTATGACTTTTGGTGTAACAAATCATAACTCAAAATACTCACATTATGAAAATCAAAGCCCTAGTCTTCGGTCTGCTTATCGCAGGCGCAACAGTTTTAGCATACACTGCAATAGACAGTGAAAATGGACAAACACAAGCAGTCGACAAAACAAAGATCAAGGTTCCTTCAAAAGAATAAATCTGCTCAAAACAGGACATTAGTAACAGGCACTGTTATTGCCATTACTTTAATAATAACTCCGTATTTATTTACGCTGTATACTTTACTCCCGGAGGGGCACCTCTGGGAGTCTCCTTTGGGCACCTATGACAGTCAATATTTTGAAAGTGTTAATGTTGCGGGCTGGACAATAACAGGGAAATTAATTCCGCTTTATTTCCTATTTATCTGGTTTTTTACATGTAAACACTGGTGGTACCATGCCTTGCTGGTTCCCATTTGCATGTATGCTTGGCAAATATTTAATACTTTAAATGACGACATTAGATTCTCTGATGTTAATGATATTTATGTTTTGGCTCCATTAGTTTTAATCATGGCAATTTTCTCATACACCATTCGTACCCGGGTATTTGATAAAATACATGGTATTGATCTTAGCGAATTAAATAATGTGAACTGGAAAGGAGAACTTTCTGATAACCATCTAGACATCGAATCGAATAAAGCCTCTACCTCTTCAGACGCGGAGCCTATAGATGATGATAATGATCCAGTTTATATGGCCCAGTAATAGTCACTTACTTTTAGTCTAATTCAGTAATGATTTAATCCGTATTTTTGAGGAACACTCTATCTATGGATACATCTAATTCCCCCTTTACAAAGGCACAGCTACTTCCTCAGGAGGAAATGCTGGAGGTAAGCAAAAAAAAAGGCGAACTTTTTATTGGCATCCCTAAAGAAACCCATTTTCAAGAAAAACGTGTTTGTTTAAATCCAGATGCCGTTGCCGCACTCACTGCCAATGGCCATAGAGTCTTGGTTGAATCAAAAGCAGGCAAAAGCGCGCGATATACTGATAAGGATTACAGCGAAGCTGGAGCAGAGATCACGAGTGACACCTCTAAGGTGTTTTCGTGCCCTATGATCCTCAAAGTTGAACCGCCCTCCTTAGAAGAGCTTGAAATGATCAACCCTCAGACGGTATTGATCTCTGCACTTCAAATTAAAACACAAACCAAAGAATATTTCGAAGCCCTAGCCGCCAAACGAGTCACAGCACTCGCCTTTGAATTTATCAGAGACGATGATGGCTCCTACCCTGCCGTTCGCACACTTTCCGAAATTGCAGGTACTGCAGCCGTGCAAGTAGCTGCAGAGCTAATGAGTCATTCAGAATCAGGTACAGGAATGCTTTTGGGCAATATTTCTGGGGTCCCACCTGCAGAAGTTGTTATTATTGGTGCAGGAACTGTTGGTGAATTTGCAGCACGCTCCGCCATCGGATTAGGTGCTAATGTCAAGATTTTTGATAACTCAATTACAAAGCTTCGCTCTGTGCAAACCAATATCGGACGCCCATTATACACATCCACCCTACAACCCAAAAATTTAGTCAAAGCGCTTAAACGTTGTGACGTAGTTATTGGCGCCGTACGAGGGAAAAATCGCGCACCCATAGTAGTTACTGAAGCCATGATCGAACATATGAAAAATGGTGCTGTTGCGATTGATGTCAGTATTGACATGGGAGGTTGCTTCGAAACAAGCGAGGTCACAACCCATGATCACCCCACTTTTTCAAAACATGGTGTCACACATTATTGCGTACCCAATATTCCTGCCCGTTTCGCGCGGACAGCCTCAGTATCATTGAGTAATATATTTACACCGTATTTATTAGAAATAGGCGAAGAAGGTGGCGTAGAAAATAGACTGCGTTTTGACCAAGGATTGAAAAATGGGTTGTATTTTTACCACGGTATACTAACCAACAAATCGGTAGCCGATTGGTTCGATCTTTCCTACCGTGATATTAATTTGCTCATTTTCTAAAGCATGAAACTAATACAACGCATCGGGTACTATCTCGGTGGATTTTCCATAGGGCTTGTTATTTTAGCTTTTTTTTTAAGTGGTAAACGCGCTTCTTGCGCATATTTCCCTGAAGATCGTGTCCTTAAAAATATAGGCATCAAAGCTCATGAATATTCTGATGAGGTAATGGCAGCCATGGCGGTATTCAATCTTGACACTACAGCCGTGAATCAACTGATATCAATAGGAGACGTTGACTTTGGCGATAGCCAAACCCGAAAGGAACCTTGTGGTTTTTATGTTATTAACTCGGAGACAGTTGAGGGAAAGGAACTTCAACTTACGGTTGAGAATTGTGAAAAACTCGCAAAAATAACGGGACTTAAGGAATTAGATTAACTGAAGACTACGTATGCCTATTGAAGAATTGCATAGGGCTGAATTGCGCTTTCGCGAAAGCGGGCACACACCCATGCTACTCTTACCCACTACTTATAATTTTTGCAAAAGCAGAGCTACTGTAATTTTCTGCGATTACGCTCCGTTTTAATAAGTTCTAATTCTCTATTAGTCTGTCCTGCTACAGAAGTATTCTCCTCTGCGCGACGAATTAAATAGGGCATCACCTCTTTTACAGGTCCAAACGGAATATACTTGGCGACATTATATCCATCTACGGCCAGATTGAAACTAATGTGATCACTCATCCCGTACAATTGACCAAACCAAACGCTATTGTTGTTGGATGCTATCCCTTTCTCTTTCATGATTTCAATAGCCAAAGCAGAACTCTCTTCATTATGCGTCCCCAAGAATAAGGAGATATCATCCAAATTATCCAAAATATAACGCATTACCGCATTGAAGTTATCGTCGGTAGCTTGCTTATTCTCACAAATAGGTGTTGGATACCCTTTCTCTAGAGCGCGAATATTTTCCTTCTCCATATAAGCTCCTCTCACAATCTTATACCCCAATTTAAAGCCTTTTGCTTTTGCCATGAGATGTTGTTCTTTTAAGAAGTCGAGACGATCCCAACGGTAGCACTGCAAGGTGTTAAAAATTATAGGCTTTACCTTATTGTACTTTACCATCATCTTGGTTACAAGATCATCGGCAGCATCCTGCATCCAACTTTCTTCTCCATCAATAAGCACTTCCACATCGGCTTCCAAAGCACGTTTACAAATCGTATCAAAACGAACAGTGATACGATTCCATTCTTCTTTTTCGGTAGCGGTCAAAGCCGTTCCTTCAGTTACTTTCTGCCAAATGGAAAAGCGTCCAAAACCAGTAGGTTTAAATACTGAAATCGGCATAGCTGTATTGTGCTCGGCAAAATTAGTCAACTCAATAACCTTATCTAGGCAGGCATCAAACTGCGCTTCTTCTTCCTTTCCTTCTACAGAGAAATCCAACACAGAACTCACCCCAGCCGCATACAACTTACCAACCACTGGAAGACAGTCACTCTCACTTATGCCCCCACAGAAATGATCAAAAACTGTAGCCCGAATAAGCCCTTCCACAGGCAGGCTTAAGTTGATCGCAAACTTAGTTACAGCAGTACCTATACGGACCAATGGTTCTTTTGAAATCATTTTAAAAAGAAAGTAAGCGCGTTCGAGTTCGCTGTCATTTTTCAATGCAAATGCACGTTCTGTATTCTCAAAAGAAGTCTTCGTCATAATTGATACTTTAGTCTCACAAATATACTTCAAACTGTCTTTGATTTTATCAAAAAGGTAGTAATTTGGCGTCATATATTTGAATCTATGAAACCTATTTCCGCAGCTTCCTATGATATTGTTTTCAATGCAGATGGTTATGTGCATCTAAATCAATTTTTGAGCGCCGCTAACTATTCGAAGATTTTTATAATTGTTGATGAACACACACACGAGAATTGCTTGAAAGCTCTTTTAAGTGAGGTAGAAAGTGAAACTCCTTTGGATATTATAGAAATTCCTGCAGGCGAGGCTCATAAAACCATAGACACCTGTGTCCAGGTTTGGGAGGCTTTGGCAGAAATAGGAGCCGACCGCAAAGGGCTTATTCTGAATCTTGGCGGCGGTGTAGTGACTGACCTTGGAGGATTTATAGCCAGCACCTTTAAAAGGGGAATGGATTTTATCAATGTACCTACTTCCCTACTGTCTATGGTCGATGCTTCTGTTGGGGGTAAAACCGGCGTAGATCTGGGTACGTTAAAGAATTTGGTAGGTGTTATTAACAACCCAAAAATGGTACTTATTGATGTTTCGTTTCTGGATACATTGCCTCAAAATGAAATGCGTTCTGGCTTGGCTGAGATATACAAGCACGGCCTAATAGCAGATCCAAATTACTGGAATAAACTGACTGATCTTAGTACGTTGACCAGCAATGATCTCAATCAAATTATCTATGAGAGTGTTGTCATTAAAAACACGATTGTTTTAGAAGACCCAACAGAACAAAACGCTAGAAAGACTCTTAATTTTGGTCACACTTTGGGCCATGCTATAGAATCCTATTGCTTAGGTCACGAAACTCGAAGCACCCTGCTTCACGGAGAGGCGATTGCTATTGGGATGATTCTCGAATGTTACCTATCAAATAAACACGTTGGTCTGCCTGATGCATCCCTCAAAGAAATTACAACTACGCTTTTGGAGATGTATGAACACGTACACTTTGACACTTCAGAGATTGAGCCAATTATCGAATTGCTGAAGCATGACAAAAAAAATGATCATGGCAACATCAACTTTGTACTACTAGAAGCTATTGGAAAACCTATTATTGACCAGCAGGTTGATAATGATCTTATTAATGATTCTTTCCGTTACTACGCTGAAAATCAATAACAAACAATATTTTTTATTTTGATTTTTTTCTTAATCAATGTTCAACGGTCACGAATTTTGATTAACTTTAGGAGAATAACAAAATACAGAATAGTATGCAACGCATTATTGTAGACTATAAAAAGTTAACCCCTGAGCTATTGTCTTTACTGACCAACAGATACCCTTATGGGTACGATGACGACCATGTATTTCGCTTTAAAAATCACAAAAACGAACTTATAGAAGCTGTGGAAGTACGTACAGACAATGCTATTTACCTAGTCAAAGTGAGTACCACCTTAGAAAAGAAAATGTTTCACTTTTCTGAAGACGACTATGACGACAATGATTACCAAACACCTATTATAGAACTCCCTGATACCCGTGGAGATATAGATCCTTCCTAATCTAAATATCTTTCTGTGATGATACGTTTATGGTGAATCTCATGACCTGCATTTATGAAACCAAGTGCTCTCGCGGAAAATACGTGACCACTGCCCAACCCACGATGCGCTAGCATGCTTTCGTCTAAGTTTTCAAAAAGCGCAATACTCCCTTCGCGTACGGAACTATATTCCTTGAGTAAAGAGTCCACGGTACGTTGCTTTGCACCAGACGGCGCAACATACTCGTTTTGATCAAAGCCTGGCAGATCGGTAGGGTCCTTTCTCGCAAAACGTAAGGCGCGATAACTAAATATGCGCTCAGTATCAATTAAATGCAACAAAACCTCTTTAGGTGTCCATTTTCCAGTATCATATGCATAATCCCATGTGTCTTTCGGTAACTCCATAAAAAATGACACAGTCTCATCTCGCCCTAGGCGCAAGGCCGTCAATAAGTCTCTATCGGTCGCTACTTGATCAACATAAAGTGCATAGTACTCGTTGTATTCTTCTTGTTGCAAATCTTTTGTAGTCATCTATTTTTGATTTAAAGGTAACAAAAAACCCTCCTGTCACACAAGAGGGTTTCATTTATAAGCAGACATTCCTTATACCAAATCCTGAAATATAGAATGCATCAATCTTTTCTTATCATTAATACTCTCCTCTAGAGAGATCATTGTTTCTGTGCGATACACACCATCAATATCATCTAACAAAAAGATAATGTTTTTTGCATGATTCGTATCCATTGCCCGAATCTTACAAAAAATATTAAACTTTCCAGTAGTAACATGTGCTACTGTGACGAAAGGTATCTGGGCAATACGCTCCAAAACAAAGGTTGTTTGTGAAGTCTTGTTTATGAATACACCAACATACGCGATAAATGCATATCCCAGCTTTGCATAATCCAATGTCAACGATGAACCCGTAATTATACCCGCTTCCTCCATCTTCTTTACACGCACATGTACGGTCCCTGCTGAGATTAGAAGCTTTTTTGCGATGTCCGTAAAAGGAGTTCTTGTATTCTCGATTAACATATCGAGAATCTGATGATCTACTTCGTCAAGTTTAAATTTTGCCATTTTAATAGATTCTGTTGCGTTTTAAGCAAAATTAATTCAATATTTCTGAATAATTCGCAAAAATTTAATATTTATCTACGACAACGTTATCGTAGTACCATCATCAACCTTAACAGCAAGCACGGTATCATCTAGAAGCAATAAAGAACCATCTAAATGACTTATCCCTTGTCCTTTAACATCAATTATTCGATGACCAAATAGGAGTTTTTTATCCCCTATGCCGACTACTTTTGGAACAAAATTAATGGCTTCATTATTCAGAACCTCTTCAAATTGAATTGCGACATCTCCTTGTGCTGATTTTTTAATGAGCACATCACAATAGCATTTTTGATGCTCTGGTATGAGGAAATAATCTGAAGTTTCATAAGAAACCCCCTCTATAACGCCAGTAATTCCCGCGATCAATGCTCGGAACACCATATGGCGCACCACTTCTCTTTCATAATCACCTGTGTAGTGCCCAGCCTCAAAAAGAACCGTAGGGACTCCTTCGGACATAAAGGCGTCTCCAGTGCAATTGACATTAAAACCATCGTCATACCTACCTATGCGCCCATTTAGATCAGAAGCAAACTCCTTATTGATATGAGATATGAGGGACATAGCTCGCTTTCGCGAAAGCGTAATACCGCGGTCCACATCTGCTGCCGGCGCTAGAAAGGACAGTACAGATGGAGAACCTGTAGCAGGGAGTCCATATATAGTCCGTTGCCCGTGAAGATTGAAACACACATCGGGCTCAAAGGCGTCAAAAATCTTACGCAAAACCTTGCTCTCCGGCTGACTAAGCAACTGCGCGTCTCTATTTAAATCAACATTTGCCGCATTTACGCGTGTATACGCTGTCGCTCCATCTGGATTTAATTGCGGAATAATACAAATACTGCACTCTTGTAGTATTTGTTTAAAAATATCCGGAGCATTAGGGTCCGAAATCGCTTTAATTACATCAAAAACAGCTTTCGTTGTAGTGCTTTCATTGCCGTGCATTTGTGACCACATAAGAATTTTGTGAGGTCCTTCACCAACTTCAACGGAATAAATACATCTATTTTCTATAGAATAACCTACCGTCTTTACCTTAAAAGGAGTCTCTAAGCCAAGTATGAGTGACTCGGTTTTTTTGGCAGAAATAAAACGTCCATACAGTATATCTTCATGATTATCTATATGCCATTGGGATACTGTATTCACGCGAAATTTATTTTTATGTACACAAAGTTAAACAAGAGATAGTTTACAAATGTAAACGAATAAAAAATAGCTTCTGTATACATTTGTATACACAAGTGCAAGCGGAATACAGGCGTGCTCTTGGAAAAAATCCTAAAATGATAATTTTATGATCTAAATTACTTATTTTCAATAAATTATATAGTATCATTTAAAGTGTTACTTATTATAAATAGTATATATTTTTGAAAGTGTTTTGCCAAAGCATATTTTCTGTTTACATTTGTAACATGAATTTAACGTGCAATTAAGTTACAATGGTAAACAACACTTCTTTTGCCAAAAGGCTTCAAAAAATCTGTGATGAATACGAATTATCAGCAGCCGCTTTTGCGGAAAAAGTAAACGTGGGTCGTGCGACAATTTCTCATATTTTGTCGGGTAGAAATAAGCCGAGTTTAGATTTTGTAATGAAGGTTACCTCCTCTTTTCCCGAGGTGGATTTATATTGGTTTTTATATGGTCGAGGTGTTTTTCCAAAAACAGAAGATACTTCAGTGATCAAAATCGAATCTGTATCCACTACTCCAATCACATCAAAAGCAATTTCAAAAGATCCTGCTGACGTAAAACAGACAACTCCGACTACACAAAACACAAATACGGCTGTATTTGAAAAAAATCCAGAACAAGACTTAAATACCCAAAAAATAAAAAGAGTACTCATTTTCTTTGAAGACGGTCATTTTGAAAGCTACGACAGCTAACGATACTGTTTTACGATTTGAGGATTTTCAAAAGAAAAACCAGACACAGCACATCGAGTTTTCTGCTACATGCTTTATAAGGAATTAAAAGGTTTTATACGCTCATTATTACGCCGGATTAAGCCTCCCTAAGAGACGATTTCGTATTTTTACACTGCTATGAAAGAAAAATTATTTTTGCTAGTATTTTGCTTCCTTTGCCTCTCTTGTGGAAGTCCTGATAGGAAGTGTGAAGATTTCAAGACTGGAAATTTTGAATTTGATACTTTATTGGAAGGAGAACTCACAACGACTCAGTTTTCCCGCAACGATACCTTAGAAATTGCTTCAATTAATAACGCCCCAGATTCTTCTAATATACGCTGGATCAATGATTGTGAATACATCGTTACCAAACGCAATCCAAAAAATCGAAGCGAGCAACAAGCGGTTCATATGAAAATCCTTTATACAGAAGGAAAAACCTATACTTTTGAATACTCTTTAGTAGGAAAGGCTCGAAAAGAACAGGGCCTTGTAACGAAACTAGAATAAATTAGTTTACCTACTTATATATAACTAAAACTCTATCAGACCTCTACTAAACAGTGGAGGTCTTTCCTTTTTGCGCTTTCGCGAATGCGCATACATATACAACCAAACTTTCATGCATAAGACGTTTTTGGCACGCTCCTTGTATAATGGTTATTGTTCATCGACAAATCAAGAACAACCCGCTACGAATAAAAAACAACTATTATGAAAAAGCTCACACTACTACTTATCGGATTACTTACTATAGGAACAACAACCTATGCCTCCGACACAAAATCAGAAGAATCTTCCAGGCTATATGCCAATTACGACGGAAGCAAGTATGTCTTTGTAGAAGCAGGTATTGAATTTTCAGTATTTCCTGACGGTGAATTTGACTTTTACATCCCTCGATACGCTGATGGTGTATCTGTAGGAGTAAACGCAGGACCTGTGAGTATCAGTTTTAATACTGGTTTTGACTATGATCCTTATATCCAATATGACGATTATGGAGCTGTTATTCAAATTGAAAACACTCCTTTATATTATGATCAATACGGTCGCTTAACTCAGGCTGGCGATGTTGATGTACGCTATAACAACAATCGCATCGTACGAGTAGGTGGATTATACGTCAACTACAATCGTTATGGAGCTTTTGACTACAGTTCTGGTTTCATTAACGTGTATAACAGAACTTATATTTATAGACCTTTTCATTCTTTCTTTTATCGACCTCTTTTTAACAGATGTCTCGTCTGGAACACTCCGTATAGAACATATTATAACCCAATTCGTTATAACTATGCGTACCACAGAAACAACTATAACAGAGGATATAGAAACGGGTATGCAAATGCTCGTAGAGACAACTGGAAACGTCCAAATACAGGAAGAGTTGCTCATAATAATGGAAGACGCGATAATGTAGATCGTAACAATGCACGATTTAACAAACCTACAACACGTGGTATCGCTCAAGCAAGTCGTACAGATAAAAACACAAGAGGTATTGCTAGGCCAAACACAGCTAGAGGAACGACAAGACCTAACAACTCAAGAGGAACGGCAAGACCTAACAACTCAAGAGGAACGGCAAGACTTAACAACTCAAGAGGAACGGCAAGACCTAACAACTCAAGAGGAACGGCAAAACTTAACAACTCAAGAGGAACGGCAAGACCTAACAAATCAAGAGGAACGGCAAGACCTAACAACTCAAGAGGAACGGCAAGACCTAACAAATCAAGAGCTAGACAGAAAGCTTCTAGTGCATCAAAGGCAAATCGTAAAAGTAGCTCGAAAGCTAAACGTTCAAACACTTCAAGAAGTAGTTCTGCATCTAAAGCTTCCCGAAGCACAAGTAGATCAGGTACTAGTTCAAAAAAACGCAGCTCATCAAGAGCAAGTCGTGGATAATATATAGATTTTTGGTTGGTTTGAAAATCCCTAGTTGCTTTTAGCACTGGGGATTTTCTTTTGCGCAAAATTCACATCAACAACCTTTAATCACTACATCTGAAAACGGTTGGCAATCATATCCTTACTATTTTTGGTATCTTAGAAGTTTAAAACAACCAGCCATGAAATCTATTTGTACGATTACCCTTTTAGCACTTGTCCTTTGTACATCCTGCAAAAAAACAACCACTACAGAAACCGATACTGCAATGACGGAAGAACAAATAATCGACAAGGCGCATCAGATTCACAAAAATGTGATGACGCTGGATACGCATTGTGACATCAACGTAAAAAACTTTACAGATTCCATTAATTACACGCAACGGTTAAGTTCGCAGGTAAACCTTCCTAAAATGATTGAAGGTGGTTTGGATGTCCCTTGGTTTGTTGTTTATACGGGTCAAGACTCTTTGAATGCTAAAGGCTATGCAGCTGCCTACGAAAATGCCATATCTAAATTTGATGCAATTCATAAATTGTGCAAAGACATCGCTCCAGAAAAAATCCAACTAGCTACTACTTCTCAAGAAGCGCGGTCGATATGGAAATCTGGAAAAAAAGTAGCCATGATAGGCATTGAAAACGGGTATCCTATAGGAGAAGATATTGGGAACATTGAAAAATTCTACAACTTAGGCGGACGTTATATGTCCTTAGCACATAATGGTCATAGTCAGTTGAGCGACAGTAATACTGGAGAAAAGGATAATGTATGGCTCCACAATGGCTTGAGCGAATTAGGAAAAGAAGCCGTTGCTGAAATGAACCGTGTTGGAATGATGATTGACGTTTCGCATCCAAGTAAAGAAGCAATGCGTCAAATGATTGCGTTGACCAAGGCTCCGATTATCGCTTCCCATTCTTCAGCAAGAGCTTTGTGTGACCATAGCCGCAACCTCGATGATGAACAATTGCAATGGATGAAAGAAAATGGAGGTGTTGTGCAAACAGTTGCTTTTAAAAGTTATTTAAATACAGAGAAGGATGAAAAACGGGCGGAACATGAAGTTGTAATAGGAAAACAAATTGCTGATTCCATGGGCGTTACTTGGTTAGAAAGAAATGAAGTGATGGCGCTACCTACCGCCGAAATTGAATCTTATTTTGAATTCTATGGAACAATGTCGGCCTTACGCCGAGAAAAATTAAAAACGATGACCGGCCTACCCCCTGCTGTTGATGTTGGCGATTTTGTGAATCACATTGACTATCTCGTCGAAAAAATGGGATTACAGCACGTAGGCATCAGCTCTGATTTTGATGGTGGTGGCGGTATTGAAGGTTGGAACGACGCATCAGAAACAATCAATGTTACTATTGAACTTGTTCGCCGGGGATATACAGAAGAGGAGATTGCTGCACTTTGGAGCGGTAATTTACTACGTATACTCGATGAAGTACAAGCGGTAGCTAAGAATATGCAACCCTAAGGATCATGGATAGGTATCGTACCACATTTTGCTACTTGGAATAAAGTCACAGATCACTATGCCGATGCCTTCATGGATGTTGATGTCTATAACGACACTTACACGAAATTCACAAAGTCACTATCATTACCCACTTCAACGGTTTTAGAAGTGGACTGTGGCCCTGGGAATGTAACCCGATATATCTTATCTAAAGAACCAGCTTTGGAGTGGCTAGGGATCGATATCGCTCCTAATATGATTCAACTTGCCCAGCACTATAATCCACGCGCAGTATTTCTTGAAATGGATGGCCGGAAAATCCGTTCACTAGACGCAGCTTTTGATGGCATTATTTGCGGATTCTTCCTGCCCTATATTTACGCTAAAGAAGTACAAACCTTTATTGCGGACTGTCACAAAATCCTCAATAGTCAGGGCATTCTCTACTTGAGTTTTGTCGATGGAGACCCAGAAACCTCTGACTACATCAAAAACAGTCAAGGAGATCAAATATTTTTCTACTATCACCGGGAGGCTCAGCTTAACAAGCTCCTAAAGGATCTTGGGTTCCTATTACATGACTGTATTCCAGTGACCTACACACGTAAAGATGGCTGTACAGAAGTCCACACCGTTATTATAGCTCAAAAGACAATCTAAAGAATTATGACTTTCAATATAAAACACCTCTTGACACTAGGACTATCCACATTGCTTCTCATGCCCCTAGTTTCTAGTTGTGCAAAAGAACAAAAAGAATCAAATAAGAAAAACACACATGCCTTTTTACTCGGCACTTGGGAACGGACTAACGAGCAAGAAGGGCAAAATACTTACGAGATCTGGAATAAAAGCGGAAAAGAATATACCGGGATTGGCTATACGATGCGTGCTGGTGATACCATTTTTAAGGAACAAATGAGACTCTATATACAGGATACTATATGGACTTTGGAGGTTTCCGGAGTCAATGAAAATCCTACCCCTTTTAGATTGACGAGCTTTACCTCACATAGTTTCGTTGCAGAAAACCCTCAAAACGAATTCCCTAAGATGATTGAATATCGCTATTTTGACGATACCATCACCGCAACAATTTCGGATGAAGAAACTGAAATTCCATTTATTTTCTGGCGTATTGAAGATTAGTTCTTCCTAGAAAGATCAAAGTACGACATTCATTTTTCCTCCTTATTTCTATTCTAAAAGGTATATTTTCTTTGCTACGCTCCCGCCTGCCGGACAAACAGGTTCGAAAAAGCTAAACAAAAACAGTTTAATTATTTCATAATTAGATACTTACATTTATGGCATGCTCATTGGTTTATACATGTCAAATCGTAAGCCGATCGTCGGTAACGTACATCACCTTTAATACTTTTTAATTATGAAAAAGCTATTAGTACTCGCAGTAGTATTCCTAGGAGGAATGACTGCACAAGCAAACCAAGTGACGGATCTCGATCACGGACAACAGAAAGGGATACGTTACAATCAATCTCAATCAATCACTTTTGTGCAAAAAGGAATTCAATTCTTTGTGTATTCAAATGGAGATTTCGACTTCCAAGCCATACGGTCAAATACTAATGGTCGTAGAGGACATCAACACCTCAATGCACCTGGAACCACTTTTGGAGTGAATTTCCCATACAGTAACAGTCGCCTTGTGCGCTACGATTACTGGGGAAACATTAATAAAGTGGGAAGAAATGACATTTTCTACAACAGAAATGGTAAAGTAAGCCATATTGGAACTGTGAACCTTAGATATAGAAATGGACGTCTCGCTCGTTTGGGCAATATGACCTTAAGATATGATCGTAGGGGGCGCATTACCGGTTTACAAGGACAGATACATCACAATCATACGGCTTGTGGCATCTGTGGAATAGACGGATGTGCTACGAATCATTTTGACTATGGTAATCAACATGGTACTTCCCAACAGAATTGGAATTATAACTGGAGAAACAATGAGGTGAATCACTTTGGTCGACGTAATGCACAGAAGAACAAATACAAAGCAAGGAATACTCTTATCAGAGGAAGACGAAATAAATAGATTTTGGTTGGTTAGTTTGAAAACCCCGCAACAGTTTACTGTGTGGGGTTTTTATTTTGTACTAATCTCGTTGTACTAGCTTTCGAATAGCATTAGATATATCTGGAGAAACATTGAACCCATGAACGATGGCAACGAAGAGAAGTCCTATAATTCCAGACTTCAAAAGAATATTAGTCAAAGGATGGAAATCAAAATCCCAAAAATAAAAGCCTCCAAAAAATGCAAAAGTAATAATAAGCATGCTCAAGGTGCCTTTAGAAAAGGGTAACAGTCCAAATTTCCAGCGCACCATCGCTATCTTTAAAAGACTATAACTAAAACTAGCGATAAACGTAGCAATCGCCGCACCTTGAATCCCGTACCTCGGGATAAAGTACATATTGAGTATGACGGCAAGTGAAACAAGTCCGATGCCCAAAATCAACACCAAGCGATAGTAATCACTATTGAAAAGAATGGCGTTGTTGATTCCTAAAATATTATCCAAAACCCGCGTAGAACCTATCAGTAAAACAACATAGAGTCCAGCGGCATAAGTTGGATCTATAAGCAGATACAAGCTCTTTACGTTGCAACTTATTAAAAGGAAGAGCAAACTGGATATGACGAATAAAGTTAAGGAACTCTTTACATACAAGTCTTTTATTTCATTGATCTTTTTTTCATTAAGCAATTTAGCAACCATAGGATAGGTAATCTGATGCATAGCTCTTACTGGAACTGCGATAACCGTGGCCATATAAATGGCTACACTGTAGTAAGCGATATTTTCAACCAATTCATATTTTCCGATCATGAACTTATCTAAGTCCATTAATAAGGTAGCTACAGAGCCTGCTATAATAATGAGACTTGTATATTTTAACACACGTCCAAATTGAGGCGGTCGCTTTAGAAGCGTTCTTTTTTGTTTAGTCAAGC
The DNA here is from genome assembly GCA_047630395.1 of Dokdonia sp. Classification (GTDB taxonomy): domain Bacteria; phylum Bacteroidota; class Bacteroidia; order Flavobacteriales; family Flavobacteriaceae; genus Dokdonia. The sequence continues at coordinate 20,558 of JBLHXM010000022.1, read as the reverse complement.
CAGATAGCTTTGGCATTCGCAGTCGATACGCATACAGTTTCATGATGACCATACGCACTATATAGACTCCCACTAGTGCTTTTAAGAACGAATCAATAGTGATGACATCGAAAGCCAATAGAATCAGGAGACACATAGTTCCTACGCGATGAAACACCTCCTTCATGAAATTACCAAAACTGGTTTTCATATGTACTTTGGACCAAGCAAAGAAGACCTCAAAATAAGCTGAAGCAATTGCAATCAATAGAATATACCAGAGATAGTCTCCAAATATTTCATTCTTTGTGGACAGAAATAAAGTGATTTGCTCATAAAATAAGTAACATAAACCTGTCGCTGGAAGTATCATAGCTAGCGGTAGTAAAAGCATCCATAGAAGAAAACGATCTTGATCCTGTCCCGCATAACTCGAATAAAACTTTACGAGTGTATTATGCACCCCAAAGGCCAAAAACGGCATTAATATCATAGCTGTAGAAAGTAAAAAGCCAACCAAGCCATAGTAGGCATCACTCATGAAATTGACATATAAAAACAAGGTATTCAGCGCTCCAATGCCAAACCCTAAAAAGGTAGTCACAAGATTGTTAAACGATTGTTTGATGACAATTCCCATATTACTTTTTCAATATTATAGCACTAAGTTGGCGCGTAAGTGTCTTTCTGTGGTACTTATTTATTGCTCCCTCATTCCTTAAAGTATTACTTTCGTTAGTGATGCTAAACTGATTTAAGATGAATTCTTTAATTTTTTCTTTATCAAGGTATAGGCAATACACTCCCGACTTGGTTTCGGTAAGGATTTCCTCCACATCTGCCCCACTAGGCCCAATCGCGAGTATCGGTCTTTGAGCCGCCAAATATTCAAAAAATTTGCCAGGAATAATCCCACGCGTTATGGCAGCATCTATTTCAATAAGCAATAATACGCACGCTTCTCGCTGCAGTCGCAAAGCCTCTGAATGGGATACATATCCCAGCAATTCCAATTGGCCTCCCAATCCAGCAGCATGAATTGCCTCCACAACTTCTTCGCTCACCTTTCCAGCAAGTTTAATGCGAAGTAAGGATTTAAATTGGGGATAGTCATGAGCGATTTCAGCAAGGGCCTCCCACAACACCCTTGGATTTCGATCGGATAATAAGGAGCCGATATGAGAAATGCTAAAATTGGTGTCTACGGTCGTTTCTCCAATGTTCTCATCATCATAGCCATTTGTAATGACCTCAATAGGGGTATCTGTTATGCTTCTAAATGTTTCTGCCGTCGTCGGACTGGTTACGAGGACTTCATCACATGTATGCAATACTATTTTCTCTAATCGGCGATGCTTCTCCTGTGTTTTAGGCGTCATCTTCAATTTGTCATGATACCCAATGGTCGTCCAAGGATCTCTAAAATCTGCGATCCAACGAATTCCTAAACTTTTTTTTAGTCCGAGACCAATCAAATGCAAACTATGTGGCGGACCACTAGTGACAATAGTATCTATGCCAGTTTCAGCAATGTACTCTTTTAGATATTGTATCGAAGGTTTGACCCATAAAACGCGGGCATCGGGAATAAAGAAGTTTCCACGCGCATACAGCAGCGCGCGTTGTACGAGGCTCTGCTTCCCTTCCTTAGGAATAATTCCCGCACTAATGGTTTTAGATTGCTTTCGCGAAAGCGCACTCGCCCAACCATAGGGCTCTATAATGGGTCTTTTAAGTACCGTTACACCTTCAAGAACTTCTTGCTTTAGACTTTCATCTAGCAATGGATAACTTGGATTCTCAGGCACATAAACGACAGGTTCGACATCAAACTCAGGAAGGTACTTTACAAATTTCAACCACCGTTGTACCCCTGGACCTCCTGCTGGCGGCCAGTAATAGCAAATGATAAGAACCTTTTTTGGCATAATTTAGGCTTCGACTTCTTTGGATCGCTTCTTATTGCTGTAGACAATGCCGCCAATAGCCAATAAGAACAACAAAATACTACTCACTAAGGTGATTGTACTTCCTTGCTTGACGACCTCAGGCTCAAAGCGAAATGTAATCGTATGTTTCCCAGCAGGAACTTTTAAACCCCTCAACATATAATTGACAGGGTAGATCGTTGCGGGAGTACCATCAATGGTAGCCTGCCATCCATTTTCATAATACGCTTCTGAGAATACAATAAAACCATCTTGGCTATTAGACGAAACATAGGTCATTGCATTCGGCGCTATATCAGTAACCGTTACTGTAGCCAGACTATCCCTTTGCGGGGATACATTCTCAAGTTCCTGTTTGTATAGATCACGGATCACCACAGTATTTCTAGTCTCAATCGTTTTCAACGCTTCATATTCGGCATTGTAATCGGACACAAACTGCATCTCATTTATGAACCAAGCCGGTCCATTTGCATACGTATTTGTTTGTGTAATCATCTTGCCCTCATCTTTTTGTAAAAGATATTTGACATTGAGCATATTTATGATCCCTACATTACCCTCATACACTTGGTTGATGATATCATCCATCCTTCTTGGATATACCGCAGAATATCCATTAAGGGTATTGAAGAAATAAGACGTGTGAGAATTATTGAACCCCCGGTATAAGTCGAGGACCCTAAAATACCCATCATCCTCCATGATTTTCATATCGGCTTCGGTGGGCTCAAAGCTTTTGGCATATTCCCGCTCCGTAATAAAATCGTCTTCATTGACACTTTGGCGATTTACAGAGACCAAATCAATCACTAGCACCAGCGCAATAAGAACGATACTCATGTTCTCAGAGAGTTTCTTTTTAAGGGTAAACCAAAGAACACCTGCAACCAGTATTACGAAGAGCAAAGAGCGCAGGCTATCCGATTTCATAATGGAAATACGATCAGCTTTAATAGCATTTAGAATCTCCGGTTGCTTCATCGCCATTGGCGCCTCCGCTGCTGATCTAAACATAAACAAACTGCCTCCTAAAAGGTAGAAGATCAAACACAAACCACCAATAATTCCTGTAGCAATAAAAAGCTTCTTTGTTTTCAATTGAACATCTATACGCTCGTTATAAAAGCGATGCAATCCAAATACAGCGGCTATCGGAATCAAAAACTCAAGGAGTACTTGGATACTGGAGACCGCTCTAAATTTATTATACAAAGGCACATAGTCTACAAAAAAGCGAGTGAGCCCATCAAAATTCTTTCCCCAACTTAATAGTAGCGATAAGACCATCCCTCCTATCAACCACCAGCGGAGTCTTCCTTTAATCAGAAACAAGCCTAATAAAGCCAGCAATACTACACTAACGCCAAGATATGGTGGCGCTTCCACAAAAGGTTGATCTCCCCAGTAAAGCGGTGTCGTTTGCGCATAATACTTTGCCTCTGAAACAGGAACACCCATTCCAATAAGTTCTTTATAAAAGGCAGAATCTCTTTCCAAATCCCAGGCAACACCCAGTCCCATTAATTTAGGAACGATCAGGTTCAGGGATTCAAATTTTCCGTAGCTGTAGGCTGTAATATAATCGTAATCCAATCCAGATTCCTGTTGTTCGCCGGTTTGCGTGGGATCCTTCAATAGTTTCTCACCTCGAATACTCGTTTTGGCATATTCGGCGGTTGATAGCAAGGTGGTTGCATTCATTGCAAGACCAAGGACAACGGCAATAATCATAATACCCACCGACTTTGCAAAGTGCGGTAGTTGTTTCTTTTTAATAGCATCAATCAAATAGGCAATCCCAAGAACTAATACCAGAAACCCGAGATAATAGGTCATTTGATAGTGATTGGCCTGGATTTCAAGCCCCATTGCGACTGCAGTGAGTAAGAAGCCCCAGAGATATCGTTTCTGAAAGACGAGTAAAATCCCGGACAATACCAATGGAAAATACCCAATGGCATGTGCTTTGGAATTATGTCCTACACCAATAATTATGATCAAATAGGTCGAAAAGCCAAAGGCTAATGCTCCAACAATGGCTAGTTTCCAAGGCACTCGCATGACGAGCATGAGAACGTAGAAGCTCAAAAGGTATAAAAACAAATAATCTGCAGGTCTCGGTAAAAAACGAATCCCTCGATCTAGAAGATCCATATAATCATGAGGAAACTTGGCTCCCATTTGATAGGTAGGCATACCACCAAACGCACCATTTGTCCAGTAGGTTTCTTCCCCCGTATCGGCGCGAAACTGCGTATGTTGCTGGGCCATGCCTTGATACAGCTTGATATCATTCTGGTAAATCATTTTACCGGAAAGTACCGGATTGAAATACAATAGCGAGATTGCAATAAAACCAATAATAACCACAAGATGTGGCAGCAAACGCTTTAACGTAGGATGCATAAAAACCATTTATAGGATGTACTACAAAATAACGGAAAAAACTATCAATGACCTAGCGATACTTCTTTTCAACAAATTCAAGTTTGAACAGAGAACAAAGTCTCTAATTATAGCTGCAAACAATTGAATTCAATGAGGCTATCAATAATTCAATTCATTGCCTCATCAACCAGAAAACAAGGGATAAACCACTTATAGGACTTCCGAATAATCCTTATATTTGTATAGCAACCGTAAATACCCTACGATGATAAATATCCCAAGTGTCGATCTCGCAGATTTTATAAGTGGAGATCCTGATAGAAAAGCAAAGTTTGTGCAAGAAATTGGCACAGCGTATGAAGAAATAGGTTTTGTGGCGCTAAAAAATCACTTTTTAGACGATACACTCGTGGACGGGCTATACAAACAAGTGAAATCATTTTTTGGCCTTCCCTTGGAAACCAAGGCAGCCTATGAAATTGAAGGTGGTGGTGGGCAAAGAGGATATATCTCTTTTGGAAAAGAACACGCTAAAGGCAAAAAAGAAGGCGATTTAAAAGAGTTTTGGCACTTCGGTCAAGAAGCTTCTGCCGATGCTCAACTTATAGAAGAATATCCAGCAAATGTTCAAGTAAGTGAATTAGAGAAATTTAATGAAACAGGAATGGTGGCCTATCGTATGCTCGAAAAGACAGGTACGTACGTCCTTCGTGCTTTGGCTTTGTATATTGGTTTAGATGAATTTTATTTCGACCACTGGGCGAGTAATGGAAATAGTATTCTGCGTCCTATCCACTATCCTCCTATTACCGAAGAACCGAAAGGTGCCGTAAGAGCGGGTGCACACGGAGATATCAACTTAATAACCTTATTAATGGGTGCCTCTGCTGGAGGATTGCAAGTGCTACGTATGGACGGAGAATGGATTGATGCAATTCCAAAGGAAGATGAATTGGTGATTAATGTAGGTGATATGCTCGAACGTCATACAAACAACAAATTACGCTCAACAATACATCGTGTTATAAATCCACCAAAGGAACAATGGAATACGCCACGCTACTCGATACCCTTTTTTATGCACCCAAGGAGTGATATGAAATTGAATTGTTTAGATGAGTGTATCGATGAGAATCACCCTAAGGCCTTTGCAGATATTACCGCAGGTGATTTTTTACACCAACGCCTGGTAGAAATAGGATTGATAAAGAAATAATGGACTTACAAGATCAACTAAAAAATCTATTTCCAGATCATACTCCCACGGAGCCTGAAGAAATTCTCGCTGTTGAAAAAGTACTCTGGATGCAGGATGCCCCTTTAATTTGCAAATACGAAAAACGTAAAGGGAAGCCCATCACCATTATTGAAGGCTATACTGGCGCCGACAGTGATTTTAAAATACTCGCCAAGGAAATTAAAAAACTCCTTTCTGTAGGTGGTAGTTTTAAAAATGACTCCATCATTATTCAAGGAGATTATCGCGATAAAATCATGTCATTCTTAAAAGATAAAGGTTTTAAAGTAAAGCGCGTGGGCGGATAAAGTTATGAGTAAGGTACTGCACATCACCAGTGGCGATAGTTTGAATGATCGCCTTAGCCTACTTGGAGTAGAAGGTCATTTTGCAGTTTGGCGCGAGATGCTTTGTGAGGGAAAAACAGTTTCTTCGATAGGTAGTCTTGAATTCAAGGAGGCACGAAAGGCCTTCCTCAAAGAAGTCTACGACCTTGACACTTCCTTTTACGAAGAGCGTTTTGGAGGGCAGATAGACATCATTGCCGCAGCCAATAACTATTATGAAGTGGTGCTTTGGTTTGAATATGACCTTTTTTGCCACATCAATCTATTGGCGGCTATCTCCTACTTAGAAAGTATATCGTATCAAGGATCACTATATTTAGTTTGTAGCGGCCGTATTAAAGGGGAACCAGGCCTTTTTGGACTCTCAGAACTAAATGAAGATCAATTATTAGAACATTACAAACAAAAAAAGCTCTTACCAAGAAAGACCGTCCGCTTGCTGACAGAGTATGGCAGCTTTACTGCAAAGAAGATCATAACCGACTACATCCTTCATTGGCTAAAGATTCTGCATTTGAATTTTTATCAAATTGCATTGGCGCACACAAAGAACGATTCCCACAGATTGCGACAGGTCTCAATACAATGGAAACACAACTCTTGAAGTTAATAGATCTTCATACCATTACTAGTGAATGCCCGTATGCTGGATACGGGCTAACTTACCAAGGGTATTATGGATTTGGAGATATGCAAATATCTCATATAATTGGACGACTATCATCGTATTATGATATTATCGATCAGACCTACGTACTTAATAAAAATGGACGTGCTGTAGTCGATGACCAAACTAATATAGCAGGAGACACCTTCTATCCATGCACCTTTGGTGGTGCTGCCAAATATGACTTCGTGTACAATCCTATCAGTCATCAACTTCTAAAACACCTCTAATGCCAATAGCTCCTTCAGAACTAATACTCAATCCGGATGGTAGTGTTTATCATTTGCATCTAAGACCTCAAGATATTGCAGATACTATAATAACTGTGGGGGATCCTGACCGTGTAGATACGGTGACATCGCATTTTGAAACGGTACGCTTTACGACTCAAAAAAGAGAATTCAAAACGAGTACGGGAACCTACAAGGGCAAAGAAATTTCTGTAATTTCCACAGGCATAGGAACCGATAACATTGATATTGTTTTCAATGAATTGGATGCTTTGGTGAATATTGATTTAGAAACACGAAAAATCAAAGACACACATACCCGCCTGGATATCGTACGTATAGGCACGAGTGGATCTATACAATCAAATATCCCCGTGGATAGTTTTTTAATGAGTACGTTGGCCATTGGTTTGGATGCGTTGATTCATTTTTACGACAGCAAGCATATACAACATTCTGAAATTCAAAAGGCTTTTATGAAGCATATGAACTGGTCTGAAGCAAAGAGTGAACCCTATGTCGTTGGATGTGATTCCGCTTTCGCGAAAGCGTTCCATTCCCAAGATATACAGCTCGGTTTTACGGCTACAAACATTGGCTTCTACGGACCTCAAGGACGTGTGCTTCGTCTAACAACAAGTGATCCTGACATGAATGTGAAATTGGCAAGCTTTTACTGCACCGACCCTTCAAAAGAGACGACAACACAACTCCCTATCACCAATTTAGAAATGGAAACTGCAGGAATCTATGGCATGGCCAAACTCCTCGGCCACAGAGCCGTTTCGCTGAACGCAATTTTAGCAAATAGAGCAACAAATACCTTTAGCAAAACTCCTAATGCCACAGTCAAAAGATTGATACAATACACCTTAGATTGTCTCGTAAATGAATAAGATTACTTAATTTTGTAATCATGTTAAATATAGAGAATGCAAAAAATACGCATTGGCGGAGTGCCAGAACACTTTAACCTTCCTTGGCATATGGCTATTGAAGAAGGTATGTTTGAAGAAGTGGGGATTGATCTAGAGTGGATTGAATTTCCAGAAGGCACTGGTGCAATGAACAAGGCGTTGCGCAATAAAGAAATTGATCTTGCTGTCATTCTTACGGGTGGTGTTATAAAGGACATCGCCAATGGAAATCCATCAAAAATTTTACAAGTTTATGTTTCCTCCCCTTTGCAATGGGGTGTCCATGTAGCTGCCGACAGTCCTTTTCAAAACATAGATGAATTACAGCATGCGAAAGCAGCAATTAGTCGTTTTGGTTCTGGATCTCACGTAATGGCTTTTGTACAGGCTCGTCGCAGAGGCTGGGACACATCAAAGCTTTCCTTTAAAGTGGTGAATACATTAGAAAATGCTGTGGCTGCAATCTTAGAAGGCACTGCCGATTATTTTATGTGGGAGCATTTCACAACAAAACCTGTTGTGGATAGTGGCATTTTTAGACGTCTTGGAGATTTCCCGACACCTTGGAGTTGTTTTGTAGTGGCCGGACATGAAGATTTTGTTACCAAACATGACGAGGCTGTTGATACAGTTTTAGAAATCATTAATACCGTTACGGCCGATTTTAAAAACATCCCTTCCATCGATCGTACGCTAGCACATCGGTATGAACAAAAACTAGAAGATATACAACAATGGCTATCGATGACCACCTGGTCTCAAGATCCTATTTCTGCGAATGAATTAGCTCTCATTCAATCTCGACTCTTGGATTTAGACATGATTACTTCTCCCTTAGCACTAGAGAACTACGTGCGATCTTAAAAAATAATTAACTTTTTTATAAACTTTGACGCAACCTTTTAAAGCTAGGAGCATCTACAGTGTAGAAATCTTATAATTTCGACTATGAATACTTTTTTAATGATTATCGGAGCATTGTTGTTTATCAACTTCCTGTTGCTCCAATTTAGCTGTAATAAAAGCACCGAATCTGAACCTGGAGAAGAATAAAAAGACATACTTTACGATATAAAATGGCGCTGAAGCTTAATTCAAATTTTCGGCGTCATTTTTTTTTCCCATTGTATGGACTCCCTTCCCATTGTATTCAATAATTTATTGGCTGTACTAAAATGAGCATTCCCAAACCAGTAGCCTCTATTAGCACTCAATGGTGATGGATGACCAGATAATAGCACATGGTGTACCTCCGCATTTATTTTTTGGCCTTTCTTTTTAGCATATCCTCCCCAGAGTAGAAATATCACGGAAGTTCGCTTTCGCGAAAGCGTGCTTATGACCGCATCTGTAAAAGTTTCCCAACCTTGTTTTTGGTGAGAACCTGCTGTATGCGCTCGTACAGACAAGGTTGCATTCAAAAGTAAAACTCCTTGTTTTGCCCAATGATCGAGATCTCCCGACATAGGAATGGCAATGCCAAGGTCATTTTTAAGCTCTTTAAAGATATTGATCAAAGAAGGTGGATGCCTTACTCCATCAGCCACAGAGAAACAAAGACCATTTGCCTGTCCCGGTCCATGATAAGGATCTTGTCCTATGATCACCAGTTTAACCGCATCAAAAGAGCAGCTATTAAAAGCAGCAAAGAGGGCTTCCTTTGGCGGATAACAGCTATGATTATTGTATTCTTCATTTACAAAATCTGTGAGTGCTCTGAAATATGGTTTATCAAATTCCGCGCTTAATTCTTGTTTCCAACTCGGATGGATATTCAGGTCCATTGTCGTATTTTTGTATAGGTTCAAAGCTACTAAAAAAATGACGGGGTATCTCCCCTAACCTATTTTCGCGAAAGCGAACTTTTTATGATTCAAATAAAGCAGAAGACATTAAACGATCTCGAATTTCCAACAGTTTGTGAGCAGGTTGCAGAACGCTGCGTCACTGATATCGGGAAAGCCCGAGCTCTGGTAATCCAGCCATACACTAGCCATAATCTAGCGCTTTTCGGCCTTCATCAGACACATGAATATGTGTCATCTAGATTGCACGATACTGTTATTCCTAATCATGGTTTTGATAGTGTTGACCGGGAAATTCAATTTCTTAATATAGAAGATAGTGTCCTGGAAGTAGGTAGTTTCAAAAAGCTATCTAGCTTATCTGAAACGGTCAATATCCATCTAAAATTCTTTGCCAAGTACCGGGAGCGCTACCCCACTTTACACAAAACAGTGAGAGAAACAGAACTCACTACACATATTATAGATGCGGTGAATAAAGTGATTGATCGCTACGGAGAGTTACGCGATGATGCTTCACCTCTTTTGCAAGCTACACGCCGCTCAATCAATCAGGTCAAGGGACGTATTAATTCTAGTTTTGCTAGTGCTTTAGGACGATATCAAGGGTATGGGTATCTAGATGATATACGAGAAACAGTCGTTGAAAATGTCCGTGTACTCGCTGTTACAGCAATGCATCGACGGAAAGTAAAGGGCTCCATTATGGGGAGTTCTAAAACAGGAAGTCTTGTTTATATTCAACCAGAAGCTACCTTACAAGCGCAACGCGAACTCAACAACTTACAGTTTGAAGAGGAAGAAGAAATAAAGCGAATACTAAAGACATTAACGAATATTGTAAGGCCTTATACTTCTCTTTTTCTAGCATATCAGGAATTACTAAGTACGATAGATGTTATTGCCGCCAAAGCGAAATACGCAACGATGATCAATGGTGTGCTACCCACAATTTCAGAGGTTCGCGAACTCAATTTGAAAGAGGCCTATCATCCATTGTTATTGATAAGCAATAAAAGACAAGGAGAAAAGACCTACCCACAGGACATTCAACTGGACAGTAACAGCAGAATCATTGTGATCTCAGGACCCAATGCTGGTGGAAAAAGTATTACGCTCAAAACAGTAGGCTTGCTACAAGTAATGCTACAAAGTGGAATGCTGATTCCGGTGCATGAATATTCAAGAATGTGCCTTTTTGATAAAATACTAACGGATATAGGTGATAACCAAAGTATCGAAAACCATCTGAGCACCTATAGTTATCGCCTCAAGAATATGAATCAATTCTTGAAGAAATGCGATAATAAAACACTGTTTCTCATTGATGAATTTGGAACGGGTTCTGATCCTGAATTAGGAGGTGCACTTGCAGAGACTTTTTTAGAAGTGTTCCATGAACGAGAGAGTTTTGGAATCATTACAACGCATTATTCCAATTTAAAAATGATGGCCAATGAGACCGCTGAAATCGTTAATGCAAATATGCTTTTTGATGCTCATTCTCTAAAACCCTTGTTTAAGCTACATATGGGTGAAGCTGGTAGTTCTTTTACTTTTGAAGTTGCTCAGAAGAATGGTATTCCTTACTCTTTGATTAATCGCTCAAAGAAGAAGGTAGAACGCGGCAAGATCCGTTTTGATAAAAGTATAGCCGATCTTCAAAAAGAACGATCTAAGCTCGCTAAAACGACCTCTACGCTCAAAGAAAAAGAGCAAAAGGCTTCCAAACAAGAAGAGCAGCTCAAGGATATTAATGCAAAAGTTCAACAGAAATTACAAGGGTATCAAGAACTATATGATAGTAATCAACGGTTGATTTATTTAGGACAAAAGTTGGATACTATCAGTGAGAAGTTCTACCACGATTCCAAAAAGAAAGAATTGGTCGCTGAACTTATGAAAGTCGTACAGATTGAAAATGCGAAGCGTAAGAAGCAATCATCAAAACAAGCAAATGCTGAAAGCGTAAAAAAAGTAGCCATAAAAAAGGAGGCTGAACAACACGTTAAGGTCATTCGCGAGAAAAAGAAGGAAGCAAAGAATACAGCCCCAGTTGTAGTGAAGCCTAGACCTTTACTCAAGGTTGGCGATCGTGTTCGTATGTTTGACGGCAAGGCTGTTGGTAGTATCGACAATATAGAAAAAGGTAAGGCAACCGTTGATTATGGTATGTTTACGACTAAGGTAAGTGTAGACCAATTAGAACTCGTTGAAGCAAAAAAAGGTAAAAAAGCATATAAATAACAAGGCATATGTGGATGAGATGTCCACTTTCAGTTTACTGAAGTTTATACGGGGCCTATTGAAGTTCCAAAGCAAATGAATACACAAAAGAAAATCATATTATTTGACGGCGTTTGTAATTTATGCAATAGCTCTGTGCTCTTTGTAATTAAACGAGATCCTAAAGATCAGTTTCGCTTTGCAGCTTTACAAAGTGATATGGGACAAGCGCTTTCCAAAAAACATCATATTGACACTACTCAGGTAGATTCTATCCTGCTCATCAAGGATGAAAAAGTCTATGTAAAATCTTCAGCAGCCTTACATATTGGCAAACAATTAACGGGAGGGTATCCCTTATTATTCCTTTTCATGATTATACCTGCATTTCTACGAAATTGGGTATACGATTATGTAGCCAAAAATCGCTATCGCTGGTACGGAAAGAAGGATCAATGCATGATCCCAACTCCTGAACTTAAGAGTAAGTTCTTGTAACTTTAAGAAGGTAAAACAAAGGGATTCCTATTAGAAACCTTAGCCATCCTGAGTTGATCACTCGGTATAGGAATCGATAATGTTTTTTGCACTCACCTTCCAATCTCCTTCGGCATGAATCTCATATTGATAGAATACACTAAACTGTATAGGATTTTCTCTTGAAAATTCTTGATCTAAAACAAGACCGAGATACTTATTATCTTGGCCTTCTTCGGTATCGAATGTGTAGATAAAAGCCATATACCTTTTTCCATCTTGAACATAGGTGTCTTTGTAAATAACGGAATTTGGATATGTGTCATCATAGCCTACCGCATTATAAATGCTAATTTCGGCAATTGCCTTTTTCTCAAGATATTGGGTTGGAATCAAAGCTGTCTTTCCTGCCTCCAGTAGTGCCTGAATCCCTTCAAAACGATAATACTGTGGTTCAAGAAACGCTTGTACTGCCATTTTATCTATGGCTTCAGCAGTATTAATATAATACAAAAACCCTCTGAGGCTTATGTAGTTAAGTTCTTTCTGATCTACAAATAATCGTTTAGTTGCTGCTAATATTTTAGGTTTCTTGACAGACAATGTATCTATAATATCGATATATGTGCCCAAGGTGAACATATTTACTTTGGAGCTTTCCGTAGCAGTTGTATCCAGATAATGCGCCACATCTTTATAAAAGTAATCTAAGAATTCATCGGTATGCTTGCGCATAAAAGGAAGTGCATAGATTGAATCTTTTGTGATCTGTCTATTGAAATAAGAAATTGTATGATCTCTTAAGGCATCATTTTTTTGAATGGACAAAACATCAGAACCATACTTTTGAATTGTCAAAAGACTATCTACAGCATACCCTAGAGGATCAACCGCTTCATTATCTTCTGTGTTTTTGGTCGGATGGTTTTTTAATAGATCCACATACAGTTTTATCGCCTTAGAAGTGTTGATCACTGTGAGTGCTTGAAGCGTCATCAGTTTGTTTTTGGTACTGCTTTTATCAGAAAGATAGTACTCTTTTAGCGCAGGTAAACTATTGTTAAGGCCTAGAATGCCTAAATTGTATACGATTAAATTTTTTACTCCCCAATACAGCGAATCATTGGGCAAATCCAGATACAAGTTTTTTTGTAATAGTTTTTCATCTTCCCTATCGAAATCATAATAATCTAATGCACCAGCTGCCTCATTATATTTCAGCCTATCTTTCGAGCGAAGTGCCTTGAATATCGATTTAGATTTAGACGAAAAAACATCAAATGCTCCTGGCTTAATAAACTTCATACCATTCATCACTGCCATGGATCGAATGCTATTGGTATGCTCAGGAGCTTGGTAGGTAGAAAGAGAAATAAACTTGTTTCCAACCATCACGAATCTATACTTTTGCACTATTCTCGTATGCTCGTTCTTCAAATAGAAGTCTTTTGCTTCCAGACCTTGATACAGAAAAGATTCCTGTTTGTAAATAGAGTCACTGTCACTTTTTATGAGGGAAATATATTCATCATAAAACATTTCTTTACTCTGAATTTTGAAATAAGGCTTAAGCCTTATTTCACTTAATACAAATACATCTCCACTATTTTCTTCTAACCCGAAATAATCTATTGACTGCTCGTTTTCAGAGTTATATTCATTAATAGTAGTTACTTCCTTACTAATTTCCTTAGGAAATAGAAAGCTATACGAATTATCTTCAGCCGTTATTGTTTCATACTCGGCGGGTAAAAAGTCCTTGATCTCGAAAGAGTTGAACACAGGGTTGTCAAAACTAGCGGAGTCAGTTTCATTGATCTTTTGAGCTAGTAAAAGATAGGTTTTGTTGCCACGGCTCAAATAACGCACCTTAGAATTATATTTATCTTGAATCTTAATCTCTAAATCATAACCAGACATCCCTTGGTAGGTTATTTTTTTCCTAGAAACCAATTTGGTTCCTTGTCCTTGGTTGATGAGCGCCTTTGCAAATTCATCGGCGACGGCGCTTTCATTTTCTAAATAATAGCCCAAAGGAAAATTATTATAGCGAATCAGGTAATTGTATTCATTTTTCAGATCCTGACCCATAAACAAATTCAATTCGTAGGGAGCACCATCTGGATCTTGAGGGTTTGGGGACTGTCGTGACATGTCTTTTACTATCCCTGGTAGATCTACTGTAAAGCCACCCTCTGAACTATCAAAGGGTTTCCATTCAATAGATGGAACTTCAACGGCCATCGCTTCTGTAATCGTAATAGAGTCAAAAAATGCGTCAATAGTTGCTATTGACGTTGGGGTTTCTACATATTCCGAACCAAAAACATATAAAACACCTTTCGCTGCAAAAACTTCGATACGCATTAAATTCCCTGTAATCTCATTTTTCTTTTTGACCTGAAAAAAAGTTTTCCCTTTTCTTTCAACCTCAGAAGATGTCGTATTGTTTGAGTCTGTTGTACTTGTAAATCGAGCAATAAGTGCCTCTGTTGTCACTTTCAAATCCTCAACCCCTCTAGATCGAAGGTCCATTGGAAAGTAAAAAAATGAAGATCCGCTAAAAAGGTCTTGTACTATGTTCATTTCAAACCCATCTTGTACAGGCATCTTTTGAGAAATCCCGGGCACCTTTAATTGATAGCCCATCATTGGATCTTTGAAGATGCTCCATTTTTTAATATTTGGCTTTACTATAAAGTTATTAGAGGAGCCTGTAAAAACGCTTTCCACTTTAGATACGATATACCCCTCTTCACGTAATAAATTTATAAGACCATAATCTCCAGGTAGGTGCGCAGCGCCTACAGCAGTAAATAAACTCTGAGATTCCATGATGCGCTTCATGCTTTTAATCATCACCTTATTTCTTCGGATCATTACCTTATCAATGCTAAAGAGCCCTTGAGACATCAATAAAATTCTATCTATATTTCCAGTGGTATACACATCCACCAAACTAGCGACCCCCTCTCTGTATTCCTCCTCATCCAAGTCAATAAGCTCGAGTAATGAGCTACGCAATTCATCTCGTGGAATACTATCCAGATCCGGCATTTGATCTTCTAATTTCTCTAAACCGTAAATATCCTTATCCATCGTATTAGCAACACCGTATAAATAGGCGTCGAGAAAGGTTTCCTTATCACCCTCTTTATCAAGCTCCGGCCTGAGCAAAGATTCAAGGAAGTATAACGAATTATAGTCAATGCTATCTAAAGATTCTCCTGTTTCAGTGACAACTCTAGAATCAAGCTGCTCATACTCATCATCGGATAGAACATCCCTGTAATACCTTGTATTCTCATGTCGTACGAAATATTCAGAAATTGCTCCAGTTACAGAGTCTGGATGTACCTCTAACGCAAAAGCTTCACTTTGGGAGATTGCAGGGATCATCGCGTCACTAAAATCAAACACACGTGGATCACGCAAATGTGCGGTACCGAAGAGATATGACTTTTTTTCTGAATTAGGCGGTTTAATCTCCCACAGCAATGCATAATTGGTGCGATCCTGCGCCTTTGAAACAAAGTGAAAAAATAGTAGAAGAAATAAAAGGTGAACCTGTGATATTTTAAACATTCGCTTCTATTAGAAAAGGTGAATATACACAATCAATAAAACCTGAATACTGAAACATTTGTTAAAGAAATAATAAGTATTATAACGCCAATAGATACATATTCATCATCAAAAAATAGACTGAAAACTACTTCAGATTGCTAAGTATAAAATCTAGCTTCTTATTGGTATTCAAGTTTTTAGCATAGGAATCAGTGACATGTACACTAGGAATTGCCAATCCACACTCCATCATTTTTTCAATAACGGGAAGATTTTCTAAGGATACTTTACCTGTTAGTAGTGCATTGAGATTATTTCCATTCTTGTAATAGTCATACACTTTTTTTAGCCCTGTAAGATATAGAAAGTCCTTTGTAAACCCTCCGCCAAGATGTACACGTAACGTTATTTGCCAAGCTTTATGCTTTGGCACTTTGTATTGTTTTGATAACACACCAAAGGGATCTAAGTTTATTTTTCAGGATCAAAAGCATCATCGGGGTTCTTAGTAGGGTCATAGTTTAGCATCCCTTCACTTTTTGCAATAATTGATGATACAGTCGCATCACCTGTTACATTAACAACGGTACGACACATATCTAAAATACGATCTACTGGAAATATAATAGCAATCCAAGCAGGGTTAAGATCTACAGAGCCCAGCACAACGATCAACATAACCAGTCCAGCACTGGGAACAGCTGCCGATCCGATGGACGCCAAGGTCGCTGTAAGCACAATAGTGAGCTGTTGTCCTATGGTGAGATCAATCATATGTAATTGCGCCAAGAAAACGACGACTATAGCCTGATATAATACCGTCCCATCCATATTTACAGTTGCACCAATAGGTAGCACAAAACTTGTAACTTTCTTATCTACACCCAAATTGTCTTCCACACACTCCATAGTCACCGGTAAGGTTGCCGCGCTACTAGAGGTTGAAAAAGCTGTCGTTTGCGCGAGTCCCATCGCCTTAAAAAAGCCTTTATAAGGCACCACACGTACGATCAACTTCATAATTAATGGATACACCACAAAAATCATCATCAATAGCCCTAATAAAACCGTCAAAGAATACCAAGAAAGCCCTTTGAAAATCTCTACAACTTTTCCAATATCATTTCCAGCCATTTTACTAATAACACCCGCAAGTAGCGCAAAAACAAAGAAAGGGGATGCTTGCATTACAAAGTCTACCATCTTTAAGAAAACCTCCATAATACTGTCAACAATTTTCATCACGGGTGCAGCTTTCGCCTTAGGAATAAACAATAAACTAATTCCAAAAAATAAGGCAAAGAAAATGATTTGCAACATCAGACTATTATTTGTTAACGACATAAAGAAGTTAACAGGAACAAGATCTACTAAAGGTTTTAAAGGTCCTGCATTTTTATTTTCTTTCACAGTCTCCAATCGAGTGCTTACTGCCTCGTCTGTAGATTTTGATTTCTCGCGATCCGAAACGGCAGCGATACGATCTTGATACTGCGGATCTTGAAGGAAATGCATACCGTCTTTAATAGGTACACCTTCGGCTTCTGCCCAGAGTTCATAGCTAATCCGGTTATCAATGCGACTAGATTCATCCACCATCTTTCCTGGTGCCATTACATTCACCAAGACAAGGCCTAAAGCAACAGCAAGCAAGGTTGTAGCCAGATAGGCTACCAAGGTCTTCCCTCCCATACGTCCTAAACTCGCAGGATCTCCAATACCAGCAACACCGTTGATTATTGAAAAGAGTACCAAAGGCACTGCAATCAATTTCAATAGATTGATAAAAATAGTTCCAAAGGGAGCAATCCAGTCAAGGGTAAATTGACTCCAACCCATCGTACTAGACAAAAGCGCCCAAAGTACTCCTAAGAATAGTCCAATAATTATCTTCCAGTGTAGTGCTATTTTTTTCATAGGTAAAAGTTCCACGAAGGTGGAAATCATATCCCCTTCGATATTATTTTATTAGTGTGCTACAATCTAACCGATTTATCTCGTAATAAAAAATCAGCAATAACAAGCGCTGCCATCGCATCAACGATAGGTACGGCTCTTGGAACAACACATGGATCATGTCGGCCTTTTCCTTGCATTTCGACAATATTCCCGTGACTATCAATAGTTTGTTGTTTCTTCATCACTGTGGCCACAGGCTTGAATGCTACCTTAAAGTAGATATCCATGCCATTGCTAATGCCTCCTTGAACGCCTCCACTCAAATTGGTTTTTGTACTACCATCTGCATTAAAAATGTCATTATGATTACTTCCTTTCATTTGAGCTCCTTCAAATCCGCTACCATATTCAAAGCCTTTGACAGCATTAATTGACAACATAGCCTTTCCTAATTCAGCATGGAGTTTATCAAAAACAGGCTCTCCAAGTCCAATAGGTACATTTTGAATTACACAGCTTATGACGCCACCTATCGTATCTCCATCTTTCTTGATGGTTTTTATCTTGTCTATAAACGCTTTCGCGAAAGCAGGATCCGGACAGCGCACTTCATTGCTGTCGATCTGACTAAAATCTAAATCTTGATAAGGGGTAGTCATCACAAGGTCTCCCACCGCAGACGTATATGAATGGATTTTGATATCTTTTAAAAATTGCTGCGCAATGGCCCCGGCTACTACTCGACTAGCGGTTTCCCTCGCAGAAGATCTTCCACCTCCCCTATAATCACGATTTCCGTACTTCTTATCATAGGTAAAATCGGCATGACTAGGACGGTAGGTATCCTTAATATGAGAGTAATCCTTAGATTTTTGATTGGTATTGATGATTTCAAAACCTATCGGTGTTCCTGTGGTTTTTCCTTCGAAAATACCTGAAAGAAAACTCACGGCATCGGGTTCTTTACGCTGTGTTACAATCTTCGATTGTCCAGGCTTGCGACGTTCTAATTCATATTGAATGGCGGTTATATCTAAATCCAATCCAGCGGGACAGCCATCGATAATTCCACCGATCGCTTTTCCGTGTGATTCTCCAAAAGTTGTCAATTTAAATAGGGTGCCGTAGCTATTTCCAGCCATTCATAAGGGTTTTAAACAAATGTAAATCTTAACACTCAATCTGTGAAATAAAATGGAAAGAATGGCCTAACAAACTATTAACAAACATTTCCTTCTGGTAAACGCGTAAAAAGTGGATTCCTATTAACAAGATTCAAACTCGAAAACCTTATAATTCCCCTATCTTTACAGGATGAACACAAAGATTATGAAAAACTACTCCTACCTCATCGGCTTTTTAATCGCCTCTTTTTTCTTTATGAGCTGCGATAGCACAGATGAAGCCAATGAAATTCTTGAGGATTTAGAAGATACGATCCTTTTTGAAGACATGTATTTCTCATTGTTTGTAGGTGATACTTGGCGCTATAATGTCTCCGTAGACGCAATGCCTGCAACCCAAGACACTCTCACTGTTTTGAATGACCAAAATGCTCCCATAGGGTTTGCAAAATTAGAAGCTTCTCCAACGAGTACTGGTTTTATGACTGGACTATTAGGAAATGGTTTTATCCAAGAGCTAGACAATAAATTAGTTTACCAAGGATTTCTTGATCTTCCAGTAGATCCAGATAATCCGATTCAAATCGATGTAGCCGAAGCCATTGTCTACGACCTTCAAATGCCTTCAGGATCAACCTTATCAGTCATTGAACAAACCATTACACAAGATTTGAATGGTATTCCTATAACCATTGATGTTGTTGCTACTACAATCCAAAGAAATATAATAACCAACTATACCGTAAGTGGGCAGACTTTTGAAAAAGCTGTGCAATCTTCTTTAGTAGTTACAGCTACCATCTCTGCAGAAATATTGGGCTTTCCTGTTACTCTTTTAAATACACAAGAAGTTTTTGTTGCAGAAAACACCTTTGGTCTCAATGTAGGTTTAGTTGCTTCCACCGCTACTTTAGATTATGAATTTGTGGATTTGTCACCTTTCGGAATTACATTGCCATTTCCTCCTTCGGCGACTTCTGTCTCTATTCAAGAGATCGATAGTTATGTTGTCACCCTAAATGACAATTAAACGTACGATCATCCCTAGGTAGTCGCAGACATTTGTTGCGTAAAGCTCAGTACAATAAATTCGGCTGGACGCATGAGTGCAACCATAACAAATACATGCATGAAGCCCTCAAGAATATCCTGAGGAGTCATTGTACTTCGAAGTCCACAGTTTACTGCAAAGGCCTCCCGAGTGCTAGATCCCATCATTGCACCTTGACGCCATAGTCCTTCTAAAAAGTTGTTTACCATCGCTTTTACACTTTCCAAGTTTGTACCGTACTAGGCGGAAAAACATAGGCTTGAATCGCCAACTTACATGATTGTTCAATAAAGATCATGGTCTGCCTAACAATGATATACCTCCATTCCAGACTACTTCCATCCAAGGTTCGTGCACCCCAAACAAGAATACCATGACCTTGAAAATCTCGAATGACGTTGATCGATTTTCCAGATGCACTATCTACATTAAAACGACCTTGCTGACCTGAGGTCAGTCTAATAGACAAAGCACGTACTCCTACAATAGATACATTGGCGGGTGCCTTCCAGACACCTCTAGTGGCATCGACTACAGCCATCACTCCTGCCATCCCGCCGCTAGGCGGCAACAGGTTTGCCGTCGAAGTAGCTACTTCCACAAGCTCTCTATACAACGGACTCACGTCCAACAATGCTTTATTCTTTTGGACGTTGGTATTTGAAGAACGCTGACCCTTAATATCTACCATT
>JBLHXM010000021.1:0-35367 GCA_047630395.1 Dokdonia sp. | reverse complement strand
TTCCTGAGCTACGTTGATTAGAGATGAGCTGGCTTGTTGTATTAGAAGTTACAATAGCAGACCTTTTTTGAAATGTTTGTTCTTCTTCAAACCGGTCTGAAGAGCAACTGGTTATTAGAATACAAACGGCAAGTAAACTGTAAGTTAATAAATGTTTCATAATCTTGAGGTATTGGAGGTTGAAGCCTTAAGATAGTAAAACACGATGAAATACCAAATTTAATCGATGAAATGCACAATAATTTAACGTTTTAGTCTAAAATCCTACGTTTCATCGATAAATTCATTACTATTTGTCTAAATGTGGTATACGCAGTACTTGCCCGGGATAGATTTTATCTGGGTCTTTAAGCATGGGTGTATTAGCTTTCAAAATGATATTGTATTTCATAGCATCGCCATATATTTTTTTGGAAATCTTCGAAAGATAACCTCCTTTTTCAACGGTATAAAAGTGAGCTTCTGGTTCTTCGTTTTCAACTTCCATTTGATCATTGACACCGGATATTCCTGCAGTGTTTCCTACGAAAAGTATGATTTTTTCGCGGATAGATAGATTCAATGCGCGTCTTGTTATTGTAGCGATATCTCCATCAAGACTAATGTTGAGTCCTTCAATTACAAGTCCTAAATCGCCGACTGTTTCAGACATACTGGCGGCAACAGTTGCATTGGCAGCAGCAACTTCGGCCATACGCTCGGCAGCAGCTTCTTACTCATCTGTTTTCACAATACCAAATACCTTGGTGCTAGCATTTTTAATAAATGAAAATAATCACATAATGTGTTGTTTAAGCTGCTTTGTATATGAAATAGTAAGCTACGAAATTCTACTTTCAAAGCGTATAGTGGTTTTATGTTTGTGGACGAAGACGATCAAATACCATAAAGTAATGAGGAACTGTGCGTTTAGAGGAAAAAAAGAAACCGCCCAAACTAATTAAAATTAGATAAGCGGTTTCCAACTAAATAACCAACCAAAAACTTTTGATGTAGACAACCCTTACGATGGATGTCTTTTTATATGTTGTGTGCTTTAAGCTTTTTTGCTTTAAGCGCCTTAATTTTATTTTTAATATCGCTTGTTTTTTCTCTTAGCTTTGGAAGACTGCTTTTGCCATCTTCGCTTACTCTAAACTGGATATATCCTTTACCTCTAAAAATGTAGGTGGTTCCTGTATTCACTTGGTACAATTCCACTGTGCTGTCATCTATAACGGTGAGTTCAAAGAATTCATTGTCTGGGAAATTGTAATCTAATGTTAAAGTTTTCTTGTAGAAATCTCCAGCAATATCATCTACATCATAGATGCCATCATAGTCCCAAAATATATTATCAATAGGCGTACCATTTTGATCTTCTGAACTCCTAAAGTTTCCGGAATTTCCTGCTGGTAAAAATTGTAGGAAGTTCTCATTGTCGAAAGGATTTATATCTCCTTCGTCACTGGTTCCTATTTTTTCCCAAGCATCAAATTCTTGCAGGAAGTAGTGAATATTGTCATAAAACACCTTGTCGTAATCAAAAGTATTACGCTGATACCCCAAGAGTACATAACGAGAACGTGTGCCTGGATGATAGAGTTCAATCTCATTACCGGATAAGGTACGTACATCAAAAGTATATGTACCATCAATGTCATGACTCACATCGAGCTCATAATTAAAGGTGTCATAAAAGCCTACATCAATACCAAAGCCTCCACCATTCTGGCCAATACCAGATAGATTGTTGTTCGCAAATATATTGCCATTACGAAAGGACAGAGTAAATGCCTTCTGAACAAAAGGAACAATTGTTGACCCTGAAGATCTGTTAATATCTACATACCAGATTTCATAATCCGTAAGGACTTCGTTTAATGTAATGACTGGGATGTCTATAAAATCGTCGTTTACAATAACTTCTCTATAACATGAAGTCAAGAGTGTGGTTACTAGGGCGAGTAGCGTAAGGTTTTTGAGCATCTTCATAGTCGTTCGTTTTTGTGATTTACTTAATAGTATTCAAAGGGCGTGCCAAAATTGTAAATAGCTTATAATCAACTAATTAAATATTTTAAGTGCGCTTTCGCGAAAGCGTACTTCTACAGATCCCCACCTCTTTTTCTATAAAAATGTGGTATTTTTGAGAACCAACCTAAAACGATATATATCTATGTCTCAACCTACATTTGGTGTCATTGGTGGCGGAAGCTGGGCAACCGCCATTGTTAAAATGCTCTGTGAAAATCTGGACCAGGTCGGCTGGTACATGCGCAGTACCTATGCACTCGAGCATTTAAATCGAGAACATCACAATCCGAGTTATCTCAGTGCTGTGGAATTCAAAACCCAACAGTTGAAACTTAGCAATGATATTAATGAGATTGTAGCCTATGCCGATATTATCATATTTGCCGTTCCTTCTGCCTTCGTAGGCGGCGAACTTAAAAATCTAACCGTTTCTTTAGAAGGAAAGATCATTTTCTCAGCGATCAAAGGGATCATGCCTGAAACCGGGAAGTTAGTTGGGCATCACTTTCATGATACGTATAACATCCCTTTTGAAAACATTGGTGTAGTTTCCGGACCCTGTCACGCCGAGGAAGTTGCTTTAGAACGACTTTCTTATTTGACGATCGCCTGTGCCAAAGAAGAAACGGCTCAAGTCGTCGCCGATCATTTGTCTAGTGATTATATTAAATGCATCACCAGTGATGATGTAATAGGTATTGAGTATGCTGCCACTTTAAAGAATATTTATGCGATTGCGGCAGGAATTGCACACGGACTCGGTTATGGGGATAACTTTCAGAGTGTCCTAATGAGTAATGCGATTCGAGAGATTAAGCGCTACGTAAAACGCGCACATAAAATGAAGCGAGATATCAATGGATCTGCTTATTTGGGAGATTTGTTAGTGACGGGTTACTCTGTGTTTAGTCGAAATAGAATGTTTGGAAACATGATAGGAAAAGGCTATACCGTTAAAAGTGCTCAAATGGAAATGTCCATGGTGGCCGAAGGGTATTACGCTGCTAAAAGTGCTTTGGACCTGAACAACAAACGCGAAAAACAAGCGCGAATTCCAATTATTGAAGCGGTACACAGTATTTTATACAAAGGAAAAAACCCTAAGAGTGTCTTCGAAAAACTTTCGGACCGACTGGATTAATTAACGGGCGAGAACTCCTTTTTTGCGCATTACTGGAACTTCAAAAGCATTGTCGTCCGTGATTGTGTTTGCAGGAAATTCCCAACGTTTCTCGTACATCTTATTGTGTAAGAAATAGGTCACCGAGAAGAAGTTATTCAAGCGGAAAATACTCTCTTCCATGAATTCAATTTTTGCATAGCCTTTTGCAGGTAGTACTGCGATCTTATGACGCATGTGGCTTGTCATGTCTTTATCGTCATATCCTTGGGCCACGATGAGTACCATTTCTAGCGGGGAATCACCATCATTAATGATATAGGCATTCCAGTCTTCTGTTTTGTACTCTGCATGTAGCTCTTTTACAGCCGCTACATATACGTCTTTTACTTCAGGAATGTCTATGTCTTTACGCATAATAATGTCTGGTCGAGCGCAGTCGAGACCTCTACAATATAATTAAATAGCGACACCCTCTCGACTGTGCTCGAGAGGACAAAAATTATTTAAAAGGCACTTTTAAACTGTTCTAAGAATCGAATGTCGTTTTCACTGAGCATACGGATATCAGAAATTTGGTGCAGCAGCAGGGCAATACGATCGATGCCCATTCCAAAAGCAAAACCACTGTATTCTTTACTATCAATACCGCAGTTTTCTAAAACGTTTGGATCCACCATTCCACAACCCATAATTTCGAGCCAACCCGTTCCTTTGGTCATCTTATAGTCTGTCTCCGTTTCTAGGCCCCAGTACACATCTACTTCAGCGCTTGGCTCTGTAAATGGAAAGTAAGATGGACGTAAGCGAATCTTACTTTTCCCAAACATCTCTGTGGTGAAGTATTGCAATGTTTGCTTCAGATCTGCAAAAGAGACATCTTTATCAATGTAGAGACCTTCTACTTGATGGAAGAAACAATGCGAACGACCACTAATTGCTTCGTTCCTGTAGACGCGACCCGGACTGATCGTACGAATAGGCGGCTTATTATTCTCCATATAACGCACCTGCACCGATGAGGTATGTGTGCGCAATAAAATATCTGGATCTGTTTGAACAAAGAAAGTATCCTGCATGTCACGAGCAGGGTGATATTCTGGTAAATTTAATGCAGTGAAGTTGTGCCAGTCATCTTCAATTTCTGGCCCTTCTGATACATTGAATCCTATGCGGGAGAAGATATCAATTATTTGGTTTTTTACAATCGAAATAGGATGACGAGCACCAATTTCAATAGGCTCTCCTGGGCGTGTTAAATCGGCAGTACTCCCTACTTCCTCTTCTCCTTCAAGGGCCTCTTTTAATGAGTTTACCTTTTCAAGCGCAGCCTCTTTAAGCTTATTAATTACTTGTCCGTAGTCTTTTTTTAATTCATTTGGGACATTGCGAAATTCTGCCATGTACTCATTGACAACGCCTTTCTTTCCAGAAAACTTAATACGAAAAGCCTCTACCTCTTCCTTCGAAGTGGCTGTGAAGGCTTCTACTTCAGTAATGAGCTCCTTGATTTTATCTAACATAGCTTTGATTTAGCACCCAAAATTTCGGGAGGGCGCAAATTTAATAATCTTCTATAAAGGCCGACATGATGGGCTTTAAAATATGCTTTCGCGAAAGCAAAAATATTAGTCAATAAGTCCTTTTTCCATAAAATACTGTACAATCGCGTCTTTCATTAAAATCTGTTGTTCTCCAGCTTTTAATGGTGGAAGGGGTTCCAACACTTTATAATGTGGCCAACCTTCTGGATCTTCATAGTCAAATTGGTAGTAACCAAACGGCTCAAGCAATCGGCAAATAGCAATGTGCATGAGGTTCACTTTTTCATCTTTCTTGAAGGTAGCATCTAATTGCCCCAACTCCTGGATACCTATGAGATAGATAATACTATCTAAATCGAGCGTATCCCCCTCTGCAAATCGCAGGGTTAGTTTTTCAACCACCGCGCTGTAACGCTTTTTAAGTTCTTCGTCTCTTGCCATATATTTATTTTCGCTTTCGCAAAAATCTCTTTTAAATCGATTGCTGCCTGAAGGGGCAAAGATACGATCCGTCTTGTTAAATTACTATCTTTATCAGATGAACACGATCGATATTGTTTTTGGTATTATCTTAATCCTTGGATTCATTCAAGGATTAAGAAAGGGACTCTTTGTAGAACTTGCATCACTGGTAGGCTTAATCGCTGGGATTATTGGTGCGATTTACTTTTCTCATTTTGTAGGAGACTGGCTCGTCGAAAAAACGTCTTGGAGCGAGCAAACCATTAATCTAGCTGCCTTTGCGATCACTTTTGTAATTATTATTGTGGTGGTTTCAATGGCTGGAAAACTCTTGACAAAAATTGCCGATTTTGCGATGTTGGGCATCGTTAATAAGATTGCAGGAGCTGTCTTTGCAGTGCTCAAATTTGCCTTTTTACTAAGTGTTGTTCTTATGTTCTTGGATGCCGCAAATAAGCATCTAGACATCGTTAGTGAAGAAGACATGGAGTCTTCGGTGCTATACCATCCCGTTCGGATGTTGGCCCCCGCTATACTACCGTCTATTTTGGCGAAGGCAAAAGAAGAAAATTTGTATACTCCAAAAAACGAAGATCCGTCAAATGAATAACGACTCTTACAATTTGATATTCGCTTTATTTTAGTAGCGCCTTTTAGCTTTCATCTTTGACAAAGACCTTGAGGTAATTAATACAGTCATTAAAATTATCAAAAATACATTTTTTAGGGATCAGATCAGGAATGATGTCAATACGTTCCATCATATATAAAGGTTGTTTTTGAACCCCTACGATATGCGTATGAATTCCTTGTTGTTCTAATGCCAGGACGGTGTCTTCTACTGCGTACACTCCAGATTGATCCATGTATGGAACCTTGTCCATTCTTAGAATCACGTGTTTGGCTGTGTCTGGAATCTGTTTGCTAAGTTGCTGAAATTCACTGGTGTATCCAAAGAATAAAGGTCCGCTTAAATGTTTGATAAAGATTTCTTCTTTGAGGTTTCCTGGAAAGGAGATCTCATCACTCCACAATAATTCATTTTTTTCAGTAGCCTTTAAATCCAGCACTGTCGATTGTTTGGCTGTAAAATCGCCCATCTTCTTCATGAAAATCACTGAAGACAGGACAAGGCCAATTCCTACCGCTGGAATAAGATCCCAAAATACGGCCATGGCAAGAACAGCGAGCATAATAAGAACTTCCGAACTCAATTTGAGTCCAAGGACATTCATGTCCTTCGGTAAATTAGGGATTGCTTTCAATCCTTTGTAGTCCATAACACCAATACCCACAGTAATTAAGATTCCTGCAAGTACAGCTGCAGGAATTTGAGAAGCAATAGGGCCTAATGCCAAGAGAATGACTAATAATAGGATCCCCGCAATCATACCAGAAAGTTTTGTTTTCCCTCCAGCATTAATATTTACGACGGTTCTTATGGTTGCACCAGCTCCTGGAATGCCTCCAAAAAGAGATGCAATAGAATTTCCAATACCTTGACCGATTAACTCGCGATTGGGTGCATGTCTGGTCTTGGTCATGTTGTCTGCAACCACAGAGGTTAGTAAAGAATCAATCGCTCCTAAAAAGGCTAGGGATACGGCAGTGAGAATATAGGGTGAAAATGAGGCTAAATTAAAATCTGTAAAAATTTCATAATTGAATTTAGGAAAGCCCGAGGGTATTTGATCGATGGGGAGGTACGGTAATTTTGCAAGATAGGCCACTCCAGATACAACGACTAATGCTACAAGAGTGCTCGGTATTTTTGTAGTAATACGCTTAAAGCCAAAAATGATAAAAATAGTAGCTAGTGCCAGGAGCACTTCGAGCCATTTGATGGACGTTATAGCATAAGGAATGATTTTCAAGGTCCCTAGAACTCCTTTCGAATAGTTCTTTGCTAATGCAATCGCCTCCATTTTTATTTGACGGTCATCAATAGTTTCAGCTCTCCTAATCGTTTCTTCAAAATCTTCTAAAACTAAAAGACCTTCCCCAGCTTCTTCTTGGAGGATTTTGTCGAGTAAAACTTCTTCTGCTTGAGGAGTAAATTTTTCAACTAATGTGGGATCTTCAAAGGCCTTATAACCTAACATAGGTTGTAATTGGGTTACTAGGATCATCACGCCTATCGCTGTCATGAAACCAGAAACCACAGGATATGGAATGTATCTGATATATTTTCCTACTCCTAAAATTCCTACCCCAATTTGTATCAAACCTGCAAGTAGAAATACGGTAAGTATGGCCGGCATGGCCTTACTTACATCCCCATCAAAACTAGCAACAATTCCTGCGATAATACCAATACTGACTGCTGTCATCGGAGCCGTAGGTCCAGAAATCTGTGTGGGCGTTCCTCCAAATAAAGCGGCAAAGAAACCAATAAAAATGGCACCGTATAAACCAGCGCTGGGTCCAAGTCCAGAAGAAACCCCAAAAGCTAACGCAAGCGGTAATGCAACGATTCCGGCGGTAATTCCTCCAAAGGCATCACCTTTGAGGTTTGAGAAAAATTGTTTCATAAATAGTAGTGCTTAGGTTAATTCCCTGCTTTGATTACAGCTGTTTATTCTACCTGTAAAGGTACCCTTTGTTTAAGAGTCTCATCCACTTTAGGAGAGGTTATCCTTTCATTGCGCCCTTATGACTACAATTCACGTATCTCCTCTGCAAGAATCCAGCCAGACTTACCATCTACAAGTTGAATACGCTTCCAATCTTTGGTTTCTTCTAGAATAAGGACTTTGGTGCCTTCATGTAAGGTAAACGCGACAGTACTTCTTAGGTTCGGTTCACTTTTAACTTCTGATTGCGTCGAGAATACAATAGCCGGTCTATCTTTTTCTGCTTTCGCGAAAGCGGAATAGGCACAGATCAAACTAAACCCTCCAAGAATCAAACTACTGAAAGCCGTGATAAAGAAGAGGCGTTTCTTTCCCGAAATAAAAGTAAAATAGTAACCTAGAAATAGTAGCACAAAGGCAAATACGAAAATAACTGTGACATAGGCCCACTCATCTACCGTAAAGGTGTTGAGTACCGCATGAAACCACTTCGTAAACGTGTTTTCTGGCAATGGCTCAATCGCGTCAATACGCATATTTTCAGCAAACGCTGCATTGTTTCGTAGGTCGCTATCACTGGGGGCTAATTGCTTTGCCTTCTCATAGTAATAATTGGCAGGAGCTACATGGTTCAGCTTATAATGTGCATTGCCCAAATTATAGTATAAAGCCGCAGATTCTAAGCCGCCTTCAACCACTTTCATGTAGATGTCTACTGCTTCTTGATACTGTCCATCTGCATAGTGCGTATTGGCTTTTTCAAAGGAAGCCTCTGGTGTTTGGGCATTTGCAATGCTAGTAACCCCAAAGAATGCGACAAGAATGATATGAATAAGAAACTTTTTCATTTTATAACTGTTTATCTAAGGCCGAAATTACACGTACTGCTTTGTCATAATCTTGTTGCATCGCTACACTACTTGCTGGAGTATATCGCGCAAATTCACAGCTTTCTAATAGGCTTAAAAATTCGATACTTATGGTCTCATCTACTTCGCGTTCTTTGAGGAGTCGGGATATCCTATCCTTACTCATATCACTGGTCTGAATGTTGAGTTTTGCCTTTAAATAATTATGCAAGGCTCTTTCCATAGCAACGTAAAACGCTTGCTGATCCCCTAAATTATTTTTGGCGGTACTTAGAAATTTCCGCGCTAGTTTATCTGCTTTTCGAATACGATTACCTTGGATATCACTGGCGTACGATTTACGCTTACGACGTACGAGCATTGCTAGCGGAATGAGCAGAAAAGGAAGAATCGTCAAAGACCAAAAGGACGTTGACTTGAAGAATCGGTCTTGGATTTTAGGGTGCAAGTTAGCCTCCTTTTTTATATATTGAAATTGGTCGTCATTTGCTACCACGGACTGTTTGGATAGGCTTGGGGAGATGCTTTCTGGTTGACTATCAAGAGGGCCATTGACCACATCTACTACGATTTCTTCTGAAGTCAATCGGATGTATTTTTTCGTCTTTGGATTAAAATAACTAAATGATATTATTGGAATTGGGTATTTTCCTTTGTACTGAGGTACGACCGTATATACCTGTTTTTTAATACCACTCATGCCCGCAATATTGATTCTTATCTTATCAGCATTTTCGGGTTCATAAACTTCCAAGGAGCTAGGTAGGTTGGGTTTAGGCAGGTCAAAGAGCTTTAAATTTCCTTGACCTCGGGCTTCTACACTTAACTCAAAAGCTTCGGTAGCATCGAGTTTGATTTTATTTGTACGAACGTTAAAATCAAACTGACCTACGGCTCCTGAAAAATCATCAGGTTTCTTAAGTGTAGGCAAGGGTTTGACATTGACCGTTCTGTTTTTAGCACTCACTGTGATATTTGCGGATTTATTGAGTCGGCCACCAAATATGTCCCTTCTATTTGTTGGAACACTCACGGATATACTCAAGCTTAAAGGCTCGATATTGAGTTTTCCTTCTTTTTGGGGATAGAGGACGGTCCGCCTTAAAACCACATAGCGATAGGGTTCGCCTTTATACGCTCCGTCGTATATCTTAAACTGTTTTTCATCAGTATTCTGACTCCAGAAATCGGCAAACTTTGGAGAATCAATTTCTCTCCAATTACTTACGCTTGTTTCAGGAGCTACATATAGTTTGTAGACGACATTAAAGGCTTCGTTGAGATACGGAGAGCTATTGGAAACTTCGGCCACTAAATGTATCTTTTCTGATGCAATATATGCGACATCATCACCGTCCTTTGGTCTGTCGACAGCTGCCGTAACTATGATAGCAATGGGGGGTGTTTTATAGATTTCATCTTTGACAACGATGGTAGCTTGTCCGAGAGTAAATTTTCCACGTTTTTTAGGAGCGAGAAAATAGGTAAAGGTTTTGGAAAAAGAACTTTTACCGTTGAGCCATTGTCTACTTACAGATTGATTGGGACCGCCGGTAACGGTAAACCCTTCAAAGCTGGGAGGTGTGAAATTATCTCCATCTTGATTCATGATAAAATCAACGCGGAGACGTTCATTGACTCCTAATTTTTTCTTACTCACCTTTGCATTAAACGATACATCCTGAGCCCAAATAGAGGAGGCCCCAAGAAATAGTAATAAGAATACGTATAGTTTAATCTTCATTCTAGGTTGTATTAGCAAGTGTTACCAATCCTTCTCGGTCTTCACTTTGGCGCCTTTGGTTTTTTGAGCATTAATTTTCTCCTGTGTCTTCTGCTCTTGATCTTGCATCGCTTTTAATAAACTTTGCACCCTTTGAGGAGATAACTGCCCTTGTTTAGGGGTAGGTTTTTGCGGTTGCTCTTTCTTCTCATCACCTTCGCCTCCGTCTTGTTGATCTTCTTTGTCATCTGGCTTTCCGTTCTCATCTTCCTTCTGTTCGCCCTCGTCTTCCTTCTCTTTGCCTTCGTCGTCGGTTTCTTTTTCTTTACCGTCGTCACTTTCTTTCTCTTCGCCGTCGCCCTTCTTATCTTTTTCGTTCTTTTCTTGGTCTTTTTTGTCCTGATCTTCCTTCTCCTTGTCATCATCGCCGCCACCGCCGCCACCGCCATCTTTCTCTTCTTCTTTTTTGGCTAGTTGCAAGTTGTAGCGTGTTTCTTCATCTGTGGGGTTGTTGCGCAAGGCGTTCTTATAGGCTTCTACTGCTCCTTTGTAATTCTTACGCTGATAAAGGGCATTTCCTAAATTATGAAAAGACTTGTGCTTTTCTGTTTTTGTTTTAGCGACTTCAGTAGCGTATAGTAAGGAAGCGGTGCTCTCTTCCCATTTTTTGTTCTTGTAGTAATTGGTGCCAGCGTTGTATTTGGCAGGGACACTTGCGGGATCCAATGAAATCGCTTTTCTCAAGTTAGATTCCGCTTTCGCGAAAGCGGTTACATCAACAACACCTTCTTGCTGAGACATCACCTCGGTACCTTCTATGATGAGATTGCGAGCTTCTAGGGCATTGGGATTGATTTTAGGGCCTTTGCTTTTATCCTGAGCCGAAAGACTGCTCATTGAAAGTATCGAAATGAACAGCAAGCAGATAGATACTTTCCAAGAAGAAAGCTGCGTCGTACTTACATATGTACCTAGGTTCATCATAATTTTTTTGTTTTAGGTCGCTTCATTAAACAAGTTGAGTCGTTTGATCCATCCAGTTTTGCGTTCAAGGAAAAAGACATCTAAAAATAGCAACAAAATGCCAGCTGCTAAAAACCATTGAAAACGATCTTTGAAATCGGCAAATTGTTTGGCTTCAAATTCTTTTTTGTCCATTGCATTGAGCACATCCTTAACCTTGGCTACCACATCTGCTGTATTTTTTCCATTGATATAAAGACCATTGGCTTCGGCGGCAATATCTTTCAAGGTTTGTTCGTCTAGCTTAGTAATTACTTTCTCTCCGTTCTTGTCTTCTTTGTATGATTGTACGATTCCGTTCCTTTTAATAGGAATAAGACCACCGTTCACATCGCCCACACCGATGGTAAAAATACGAATACCTTCTTGTGATGCCTGTTCTGCGACACTGGCCGCTTCTCCTAAATGATCTTCTCCATCTGAGATGATGAAAAGAACGCGATTGGTTTGTTCTTCGTCATTGTAATAGGTTTTGGCAAGCTCAATAGCTTCTGCTATTGCGGTACCTTGACTGGAGAGCATGTCTGTGTTCATCTGACTTAAAAACAGCTTGGCACTACTATAATCTGTGGTAATGGGTAATTGAGGATAGGCACTTCCTGCATAGGCGATAATTCCTATACGATCACTTCCCAAACCATTGATGATTTGAGTAACGAGTTGTTTTGCTTTCTCAATACGATTTGGAGCAATATCCTCAGCGAGCATACTTTTCGAAACATCAACGGCAAAGACTACATCAACGCCTTCTCGCTTCACTGTTTCAAGTTTTGTGCCGATTTTTGGATTCACCAAGGCCATAACAATAAAAAATACCGCTGCGCAGATCGTGAGAATCTTAAGTATAGGCTTGAAAATTGAACGATCCGGGCTCAGTTTTTTTAATAGGTGTTGCTGTGCAAACTTACGTTGCGCCGATCGCTGCCAAACCAAGACTCCAAGGTATAGGAGTACGATCGCTGGTATCACCAACAATAACCAAAACCATATTTTTTCTTCGAGTAAGTACATAGTTTCTCTTTATACGAAACTCCTAAACACTGTATATTTCAACAAGAGTTCTAGTAGTAGCAATAGTCCCGCGAGTAATACAAGCGGGCGAAACTGCTCTTCGTAATTCGTATATTTAAATTCTTCAACATCTGTTTTTTCCAGCTTGTCGATTTCATCATAAATTTCGGTTAGCTTTTTATTGTTGGTTGCTCTGAAGTACTTTCCTCCAGTTACTTGTGCGATTTCTTTTAATAAATCTTCGTCAATAGTCACTTGCTGACTGCGATACACAAAGCTGCCATTGGGATTTCGGGCATATGGCGACAATGCCATACCGTTGGTACCCATTCCAATGGTGTACACCTTGATGCCAAATTCTTTAGAGAGCTCACTAGCAATTCTTGGATCTATAGCACCTGCATTATTTTCTCCATCCGTCATGAGGATAATCACTTTGCTTAAGGCTTTACTTTCTTTTAATCGGTTTACAGAGGTTGCCAATCCCATGCCTATCGCGGTTCCTCCTTCAATAATGTTGTTGTACCGGATACCGTTTAAAGAGCTCAATACAATGGTTTTGTCGGAAGTAAGCGGTGTCTTTGTATAACTTTCTCCAGCGTATTCTACCAATCCAATGCGATCATTAGGTCTCCCTTTTATAAATCGTGCTGCTACTGTTTTTAAAGCTTCTAGTCGATTAGGGCGTAAATCTTTAGCGAGCATACTGGCAGAAACATCAATGGCTATGACAATGTCAATTCCCTGAGTCTTCTTGGTGCGTGTTGACACTTCCACATTCCGCGGTCGCGCCATTGCAGTAATTAGTAAGGCTAATGTTATCAAGCGTAAAAGAAAGAGCAAAGGGCGTAGTTTGGGCAACCACGAATTCCCGGTTTTAAACCCTTTAATGCTTGATAGTTTGAGGGAAGGTGTCTGCTTTTTACGCTTCCATATAAACCATACCAATGCAACTGGGAGTAGCAGGAACAACCAGAAGAATTCGGGATTTGAAAATTCAAAATTGTCAAACATTATTCGGCTTTTGCTTTTTGAAGTTCGACATTATTTAAAACGCGTTCTGCGATTTGCTTACTATATGGATCATCATCCTGCCATGAAATAAACAACTGTTGTACGATGTTTTCTGCTTGAAAAGTCAGTAAGACGTACGCTGCAGAAAGAGTGGTTCCTTTCTTTTTATTGACAACTGTTGACCCAGTTCCAAACGTTTTTAATCCTTCAGCACCGTTTGGAGTGGTATATTTTTCATTTTTGACGATGTCCGCAGTAAAGCCTTCTGCTTCCATTTGCAGGAGTTGTGAATTAACCAGTTCATCCACTTTGATTTCAATGCCTTTCGCAAAACTGAATTGGGTAACAATAATATCAAGGGCTGCTGTATCGGATTCCCAACCAAAAGTAATTACCTCCATGGTCCCTTTTGCCTCTTCAGGAAGTGAAATTTCCTCACGTACGAGTACTTTTGGTGCACTCACCACCATCCCAGGGAAGCCATATTCACTATTGATCCAGGTCCCTTCTGCCAATTCACGGGTTTCGTTTCCAAAGACAAAATCTCTTACTTCATCATATCCTTTGACAATCACACCGATGCCAGTAGCCAGTAATAATATCCCTACGATACCCCCAATTCCAGTAAGCCAAAGTTTTCGTTGACGCTTTCGCGAAAGCGCTTCTCGATAATCTTCCCGTTGCATTAATTCTTCTACGGTAGGAGCAGGCAATACCTCCTTTGTTTCTTTGACAATTTCCTCGATGGCCAAGCGATCTGCTTGTGCCTTCCCTTCTGGCGGATGGATACGTGCAAACTTCACTAAATCAGCCCGTTTGAAAATATCTTTTAAGGATGTAATCGTTGTCTTATTGAACTCAATGTGACCACTATCGCGTTCGATGTTGAGTTGGGCAATCAATTCATCGGTCGTGCTCTCTAAGGCATGATTGTATACCTTTTCATCATAATAGCGGCGAAGCGTATCTGTAAGAACGGTATAATACTGTTTGTAATTTTGAGCGCTAATAAAATCACTTTCATCCAGAGACTTTAAGGAGGCTAATGCTTGATCAAATGGAGGAATGTATTTTTCGGCCTCTTTTTGTTTTCTATTGCGTTTAAGTAGCCAAAAAAGAAAAGCACCAATGGCCAAAACTATGGGAAGTATCCAAAGAACATATTTCCACCAATTGCTATAGTCTTTAGGCAACTCTATCGCAGGTTTGATATCGTATAACCCTTGGTTTATAGTGTCCAAAACCACGTTGGCTACCGCTATGCGAAAGCTGTCTGTTTGCATTGTTTTCGCTCCAATACTTATTTTTTGAGAAGGAATTTTGTAGGAACCACTATCAAATTGCGTCAACCCATACTTTTTGATTAAGGTCATTTTCGCGTCAGCAAAAGTGGTGTCAATCGGATAGCTTTCGATAACCTCCATGGGACTGAAGGTCTGTCCTTTTGGAAAGACAACTACCTTTCCTTTTTCTGCCCGTACTTCTAGCAAATAATTAACCTGTTCCCCGAGACGAATACTTGTCGTATCCACAGTAGCCTTTACCAAAGGTTCCGTTTGTGCTTGGGTAGCTATGGTAAAAACAAAAAAGCTCAGCATCAAACACCTAGAGATTTTTCTCAAGGCCGTCTGTAAGGCAATTGCTTTGATGTGTGTATGGTCTCTCATAGATTCTTACCCTCTTCTTTTAAAGTAGCCTAGTAATTTTTTCACATAACTATCATCTGTCCGAACATTGATGACTCCAGCCCCAGATCTTCGGAAGGTTTCTTGAAAATAGGCTACGCGATCGCTATAATAGGCAGAATAGTTGTTTCTGACTTTTTTCGAGGAAGTATTGACTAAAACTAGTTCGCCAGTTTCCTCATCTTCCATTTGAACCATCCCAATACTCGGAATCGTCTCTTCCCGTTGATCATAAATACGAATCCCAGTGATATCATGTTTATTGGCAGCGATTTTCATGGTTTGTTCATAACCATCGGCCATGAAATCGGAAAGCACAAAAACAATTGCTTTCTTTTTCATCACATTGCTCAAAAATTTGATCGCCTGTGCAATGTCTGTATTTTTTGATTTGGGTGCAAATTCAAGCAGTTCACGGATGATACGCAAAACATGAGATTTTCCCTTTTTAGGAGGAATGAACAATTCGATCTCATCTGTAAAAAGGATCAACCCAATCTTATCATTGTTTTGCATGGCACTAAAGGCAAGTGTTGCCGCAATTTCAGTTACAATTTCATTTTTAAACTGCTTATCGGTTCCAAAAAACTCGGAACCACTGACATCAGCAATAAGCATCATTGTGAGTTCGCGTTCTTCTTCAAAAACCTTGATAAATGGTTCGTTATATCGTGCGGTTACATTCCAGTCGATATTCCGTACATCATCTCCAAATTGATACTGACGTACTTCACTAAAAGTCATCCCACGACCCTTGAAGGTCGAGTGATACTCACCACCAAAAATGTGATCAGACAGCCTCCGTGTCTTGATCTCAATCTTGCGTACTTTTTTAAGTAATTCTTTAGTGTCCATGGTCTCAATGTTCAGTGATCAATATGCATAGTTTAGTAATCAGTGCATCGTCTAGTGACTTAACAAAACTGCTTACTACCTACTGCCAACTGGGCACGTAATCTTAAGGTACTTCGATTTGGTTTACAATTTTGTTGATGATATCCTCAGAAGTCACATTTTCGGCTTCGGCTTCATAAGTGATGCCAATACGGTGACGAAGAATATCGTGTACTACTGCGCGCACATCTTCTGGAATAACATATCCACGTCGTTTGATAAATGCATAACATTTTGAAGCAATTGCCAAGTTGATACTTCCACGAGGAGAAGCTCCAAAATTGATTAAAGGCTTTAAATCGGCTAAGCCATAGTTTTCTGGATAACGTGTAGCAAAAATGATATCCAGAATATATTTTTCAATTTTCTCATCCATATAGACTTCTTGCACAGCGGCTTGCGCCCGTTTGATTTGGTCTACAGAAACAACAGCATTAATTTTTTCGAAAGCTCCTTTTAAATTCTGACGAACAA
Source organism: Dokdonia sp. (assembly GCA_047630395.1). Lineage (GTDB taxonomy): Bacteria > Bacteroidota > Bacteroidia > Flavobacteriales > Flavobacteriaceae > Dokdonia. Next base: position 18,959 of record JBLHXM010000021.1, on the reverse strand, counting down.
TCAATTGCTCATCTTCCATTTTTGGGTAATCGATAACCGTTTTCAGCATAAATCGATCGATTTGTGCTTCTGGTAGCGGGTAGGTTCCTTCTTGCTCCACAGGATTTTGGGTGGCCATTACTAAGAAGGGCTTGTCCAAAATAAAGGTTTCATCCCCAATGGTTACTTGCTTCTCTTGCATCGCTTCTAACAAGGCAGACTGTACTTTGGCTGGCGCTCTGTTAATCTCATCAGCGAGTACGAAGTTGGCAAAAATAGGACCCTTTTTAATACTAAAGTCATTGACTTTCATATTGTAGATCATGGTTCCTACTACATCTGCAGGGAGCAGGTCTGGGGTAAACTGAATCCGACTAAAAGAACCTTGCACAGCTTGCGAAAGCGTATTGATTGCTAGCGTCTTCGCCAGTCCAGGAACTCCTTCAAGAAGGATGTGTCCTTTTCCTAAAAGCCCAATAAGGAGGCGTTCAATCATATGCTTTTGCCCTACGATGACCTTGTTCATTTCCATCGTGAGTATATCGACAAAGGCACTTTCGCGCTCTATCTTTTCATTAATCGCAGCGATGTCTATTGTCGTCGTATTTTCTTCCATAATTTAGATTTCAATTTGTAGGATATTAAAACGATGCAAAGTGGCATTTTATTCCCTAACTTCTTGTTAACAATTGGTTAAAAATTCTTTTGTTCAAAGGGCTTCACACGTATTTTTCTACCTTCACAAGGCGTACTTTTAACAAACACACAATATAAAAAATGAAGACTAATTATTCAAGAATTATTCAAGGGTGTATGAATTGGGGTGTTTGGGGGAGGCAATTTACTGAATATCAAATGATTGATATGATCCGTCATTGTTTGGATCAGGGCATCACTACCTTTGATCATGCAGATATTTACGGAGATTATAGTACAGAGGAAGAATTTGGGAACGCTTTCGCGAAAGCGGGCATTGAAAGATCTAAAATCCAACTTATTTCGAAATGCGGGATCCAGTACAAAGAAAATGCGCGGCCCGAGAATGAAGTGAAGCATTATCAATACGATAGTGCATATATTATTGCCAGTGCCGAACGTTCGCTGCGATTATTAAAAACAGACTATCTGGACTTGCTATTGTTGCATCGGCCTAGTCCGCTGATGCACCCTGATGAAATTGAGGTTGCAATAGATCAATTGCAGTCTCAAGGAAAAATCAAGGATTTTGGGGTGTCAAATTTCACGCCCAGTCAAACAGCACTTGTTAGCACCAAGGCCGCCATTGCTGCAAACCAAATTGAGATATCACTTACTACCCACGCCTCTTTATTTGATGGTCGTTTAGATGATATGATGACGCATCAAATCACACCAATGAGTTGGAGTCCGTTGGGGAGCGTTTTCAAAGAAGCGTCCGACCAAAACGAACGTATTCGAGGGACGTTAAATACGCTGACGATCAAGTATAATGCTACCGAAGATCAATTACTTTTAGCCTGGCTTTTGCAGCATCCTTCAGGGATTCATCCGGTGATTGGCACGACCAATGAAGCACGTATTACCGCAGCAACCAAAGCCATTGATATTCAATTAGAATTACAGGATTGGTTTGCATTATTAGTGGCAAGTCAGGGGCATAAAGTGCCTTAATATTGATTGAATGGAGTAAAATTATAATAGCGAAGTTATCTTAGACTTATGAAAACAGCATTAATTACAGGTGCCACAAGTGGTATCGGAAAAGCAACCGCCATCCGATTTGCAAAGGAAGGAATACACTTGGTTTTGTGTGGTCGACGCCAAGAACGACTGGACGCATTAAAGACACAGTTGAGTGCATTTGTTAAGGTACATACACTGAATTTTGACGTTCGTCATAAGCATGATATTCAGGAAGCTATAGGCGGTTTACCTCAAGACTTTTCAAAGATTGATATTTTGATCAATAATGCAGGGAATGCTCACGGATTAGATCCTATTCAAACTGGAAATACAGATGATTGGGACGCCATGCTCGATATTAATGTGAAAGGATTGTTGTACGTAAGTAAGGCGATCATTCCGCAGATGACCGCGCGAAAAGAGGGACATATCATCAATATTGGTTCAACGGCGGGGAAAGAAGTCTATCCTAATGGTAATGTGTACTGCGCGAGTAAACATGCCGTAGATGCAATTAGTCAAGGCATGCGTATAGACCTAAACAAATACAATATTAAAGTAGGTGCAGTGAACCCTGGAATGGTAGCGACCGAGTTTAGCGAGGTTCGTTTTAAAGGAGATAGGGAGCGGGCTGATAAAGTGTATCAAGGTTTTGACGTGCTCCAACCGGAAGATATTGCTGATATCATTCATTTTGTAGTCACCCGACCGTATCACGTAAACATTGCCGACTTGGTCGTGATGAGTACCGCACAAGCAAGTAGTACGATTATTAATAAAAGTTGAAAATTCAAGGGGTCAATTTTGAAAGCCCACTGCCTTGAAGGAGGACTAAAGTGGATGTGAAAAGCAAAAAATAACCATATCTACGATTAAAAAAATTCCCGCCTTTGAGGGAAAAGAATATGATTAACAAACGTCTTTTAATCAAAAATCTGCTCGCTCATAATGATGAGAACAGTTTCTATGATAAAAAGCGAAAAATTGATATTGGACATAAAGAGGGTAAGGCAAAATTCTTAAAGCACATTTGTGCACTGTCCAATTCCAATCCGATGAATAATTCATTCATTGTTATAGGAGTAGATGATGGTGAAAATACGATTCCAGGCGTTCCTTTTTTTGACGATAGTAAGATTCAGAACCTGATCAATGCCTATCTAGAGAATCCACCGTTAATCTCTTATGAAAACATTCCTTTTCCACACCTTCCCGCAGATCGGGTGGTGGGACTAGTAACGATTCGGCCACAGGGACAATTGACAGCCCTTAAGCGTAATATCTGGAAGTACTGGGGAGGGACTGTGTTTTATCGAGATGGCAGTATTTCCATGCCCAAAACCTTTAAAAGTGATATTGTAGATGTCAATAGCGCGATTGTTGTGGCTATTGAAAAGCATGCCAAAAACAGCATCGAATTAACGCTGGATGGAGTCATGGACTTTGTGAATAATAGGCACAGTGATATGGAAAGTCAATACAAGGTTTTTCAAGAGCAGTTTGTGCTCTGCTGGGCTGGACATAAAAAAGTAGTCAAAGGACAAACCTATTATTCTCGGGTAGATATTGAGCTTATCAACGAACAGGTAAAGCTATTTTATTCAGCCCTGGATGAGGTGTCTATCTCTTATGACACGGGTACGTTTACCATTTTGGAATATGTACATTTAGGGGTTCAAGAGCAATTTAAATACTATCCGTTGGAGGAAGTGGTCATACGCTTTCGCGAAAGCGGAACCTATACTATTGATAATCGACTTATTTTTGAACCGCCTTTGTTTGACAAGAAAACCTTGCATCACTTGTTCAATAATAACAATGTTATTTTTTATAAATTGAAGCGTGGAATTGACTTAAATCAAGGAGAATATAAGGACCTTTTTAATGTGCCAAACACCTATTTGGTCTGTTATCTGAATGGCTTTAATACTGCCATTCAAAAATTAGAAGAACTCAAGCCTTTTATGAAGAAGTTTAATGGCGAACTATATGCGCGGTACAAGGAAACCATGCGTATTTTGCGCAAAGTGAAGTACGAATAGAAATCCATGGGAAGAACATTAGTTATTGGCGATATTCACGGTGGTCTAAAAGCGCTGGATCAGTTGCTTGAACGCGCTAAAGTGAACGCAGAGGATCACCTCATTTTTTTGGGAGACTATGTAGATGGCTGGAGTGAGAGCGCGGCTGTTATAGATTTCTTAATTGCGCTTTCGCGAAAGCAAAAAACAACCCTCCTCCGAGGGAATCATGACGACCTTGTCTGTCAATGGCTTGAGGGGGCTCCCTTAAACCCAATGTGGATGCGTCACGGAGGACAAAGTACATTGGACTCTTATATAACATTATCCGAAACTGCAAAAGCAAAACATCTTCAGTTTTACAAAGGGTTGCAGGATTATTATATCGATTCACAAAAACGTATGTTTTGTCATGCTGGCTTCCAAAATATTAATGGTCCTGAGTACGAATGGCATAGTACCGCTTTTTACTGGGACCGCACCCTTTGGGAAATGGCTTGCGCATTAGGAAAAAATCTTTTGCCGGATGATGTATTGTACCCAAAGCGACTGCTACTATTTAAGGAAATCTATATCGGTCACACCCCCGTGACTCGCATTGGGCACACATTGCCTGTTCAGAAAGCTAATGTTTGGAATATGGATACAGGAGCAGCTTTTTTAGGATCCGTAAGCTTGATGGATATTGATACGAAGCAAGTATGGCAAAGTGATCCAGTATACAAGCTCTATCCTCAAGAGAGCGGTAGGAACTGACCTTATATACCATTGAAATTTCTCATTGTTTTTATATGCCTATTCTAAAAGGGGCAAATACCCGTAGTCTTTTGAGACATTCTATCCCCGTAGGATCATGAAAACGATTGCATATTTGTCCTGTAATTAAAAACAATATAAAGATGAAAACATTAACAAACGACTGGCAGATGATTGAAGCGATCGTTTGCGATGAGGAATTTGACGTAGCTTATTTCTCAATTGAATTAGCCAATGGAGAAAAACTAGAAATCAACCGACAGTAAATGCATTCTTTGGGCTAAAGAAAATTAACAAAAAAATCAAAAGTACTATTCGGGGGAATTAGCCAACTTTTGAAATAAAACGTCCATTACTTGGGGGAGTATTGGACGTTTTTCATGCAGTCAAATGATTGCCGCTTTTTCTTATTCGATTTTTTCTATTTTGAGCATGATGTATTTTCATCATTGCGAGAGCTAGAAGAGGTGCGAATTTTGGATTTCAAAACTCGATAAGTTATTTGTAATCAATCTAATTAGTAATAGCAGGATTATATTTTTACACTTCCCCCGTATTTTGTAGCTTTAGGACGGCAATTAATAAGCAACGAATTATGGATATTTTTAGTAGAATAAAGGAAAAACTCAGCAATGAGTTTATTGATATTGTAGAATGGTTAGACTACACAGATGACACCATCGCACATCGTTTTGAACGGTATCAAAATGAAATTAAAAACGGTGCTCAATTAATCGTTCGAGAAGGTCAAGTTGCTGTTTTTATAAGTGAGGGCAAGCTCGCCGATGTATTTACGGCTGGAACGTATGAATTAACTACTCAAAATTTACCCATCCTTACAACTTTAAAAGGCTGGAAGTATGGTTTTAATTCTCCTTTTAAGGCGGAGGTGTACTTTGTAAATATTCATCTTTTCACAGATGAAAAATGGGGAACAAAAAGCCCGATTACTTTAAGCGATGAACGTTTCGGCTTTGTTGAAATACGTGCTTTTGGAACCTATGCTTTCAAAGTGTCTGATCCGGGTAAATTCATCGTAGATATTGTAGGAACAGATAGCAATTTTACTAATTTTGAGATCAATGAACATCTCAAAAGTTTAATCGCTACACGATTTACAGACACGGTTGGAGAAGCAAACCTTCCTATAGAATTGTATGCAGCAAATACTTCTGATCTGTCAGAGACCTGCAAAGAGGTAATGCAGCCCGAGTTTTTGACTGTAGGAATCTCTCTCGAAAAATTTTATATCGAAAATGTGTCTATGCCAGAAGATCTCAAAAAGGAGATTTTTGAATATAGTCGTCTTGATAAGATTGATTTAGACAAATTGACTAGGTTCAAAACGGCCAAAGCAATTGAAGCCGCTGCCGCCAATGAAGGCGGAACTGCCGGTGCCGGCATGGGCATGGGCATGGGTTTTGTCTTAGCACAGCAAATGGGAGGAATGATGAGTCCGCAAATGGGGGGACAGCAACCGCAAGCAGGAATGGTGCCTCCACCTATGCCCGCACAAGTACAGTATTTTTATGCCGTCAATGGAGCACAGCAAGGGCCTGTTTCTATAGACCAATTGAAAGCATTGTTTGCGAGTCGTACGGTCAATAAAGGAAGCCTTGTCTGGAAGCAAGGAATGTCCGGGTGGACAGCACTACAGGAAGTGGAAGAATTGAAATCCTTTTTGGGAGGAAGCATGCCACCGCCTTTGCCGGCCTAGGACCCTATTGTATTTCTGATTGTTTATGAGTACGCTTTCGCGAAAGCGTAACAATACTACCTATGCTATGGCCGAAACGCCTGTACAACATACCGAACTTAAAAAAGCCTGTGCCAGCTGTGGTGCAGTGCTCAAGTACAAACCTGGAACCACCAATATTACCTGTGAATATTGTGGACACCAAGAAGCAATTGCAATAGATGCAAATGGCTTTGAGGAGTTGGAGCTATATCCATATCTCAAGGAAATGGGAGCGCAGTCTCATAGTGAGGAAATCACGATGTTGCATTGTAGAAATTGTGGGGCAAATCAGCACATAGAGGAGAATTATAAGTCACTTCATTGTGTGTATTGCAGTATGCCATTAGTGGTAGAAGATGCGTACAAAGAAGACTGGATTTTACCCGGAGCCGTACTGCCTTTTCAAATAGATCAACAGGAGTCTTTTCTCATTTTTCAGAAGTGGGTCAGCGGATTGTGGTGGGCCCCCAATAAACTTAAAAAGGCATCTTTAGATCCTCAATTTACGAAAGGGCTATATATACCATATTGGACGTTTGACGCCCAACTATCTGCTACTTATACGGGACAGAGAGGGGAGTATTATTATACCACTGAAACATATCGAGATTCTAATGGACGCACGCAAACACGTCGAAAAAGGAATACGAGATGGTATGCTGCTGCTGGGCAAATTTCTGGATTTGTCGATGATACGTTGATTCAGGCATCTAAACAAAAATCCGGTCGCGTACCATCGACGGTTGCACGCTGGAATTTGAATAAATTACAACCATTTGCGAGTGGATTTCTGTCAGGGTTTGTGACAGAGAAGTACACCATTCCTCTTGAGCAAGGACATTTGAAAGCCAAAGAAGAAGCACATCAGATTGCCGAACGTTGGTGTTATAGAGATATTGGAGGAGATACCCAGCGCTTGACTTCTATGGATATGAAGCTGGCCAAGGAGACCTTTAAACATATTTTGCTTCCTGTATACATAAGTGCATATCGCTATAAAGGGAAAGAGTATAATTTCTTTGTAAATGGCGAAAGCGGAACTGTTTCTGGCAGCCGGCCGTATTCATTTTGGAAAATTTTATTTGTAGTGCTGGCGGTTCTTGCGGTTATTGGTGTGATTGTTTTCTTTGCAAATCAGCAAGAGCAAGGGTATTGATATGCCGTTGATTTTTGCAACCACAAAAGGATTGGTCACTACTTAATACTTAGAATACATAAAAAACCCCACGGTAGTTAACAGTGGGGTTTAAAAGGTGAATGGTGTCACATCACTTATCTTTTACCGTAGTCGTGTTCGTCTTGCCATTTTTTGAGTTCGCTCCATGTGCCTAAAGCGGCCATTTCGGCTTGCATAGGCCAAGACCCTGGCCTATGAATTTCAAAACGTTTCCCCCCACTGTTTAATACCTCTTGACATTTGTCAATGGATGTACTCGCAAGTTCTGCCCATGTAGTGACTCCGTGGTTATGAAACAATTCTGATATTTTGGGACCTATTCCTTCAATGAGCGTTAGATCATCTTCTTTGATTTTTTTGCCAAAGGCCGCTTTCGCGGAAGCGGCATCAAAAGAAACTGCTTTTATTCCTGAGGTGGTGGTTGTATTAGCAGCGAATGAAGATGCCATACTTGCGGAGCTACTTGCCGCTGAAGGAGTTTTTCGTTTTTCGTTACAGGCGTTTAAATCGGCTTGTAATTGTGCGTTTTTACGTTCCCATAATTCTAAATTATCACTAGAATCATCGCCTTTATCTGAAAGACGTCCGATTAAGTAACCCAAGATACCGCAGACAATACCTGCGATCAGAGGCCATATCCAGTATGCTATATTTAAAAAATCCATAAGTGTATTATTTTAATTGTTTGGTTCGTTTAATGTGACAACACATCGTCTGTTTTGTGAGCGATCTTCCTCTGTATCATTGGAAGCAGTCGGCTCGTCGGCTCCTTTAGAACTTGTATTGATTCGTCCTTTCGAAATACCGTTTTGAATGAGGTAATTTTTGGCAAAATTTGCACGGTTGAGTCCCAAGCGGGTATTGGTTGTTCTGCTTCCTGTATCATCCGTATGTCCAATTATTTGTAAAGATGAACCCGCTACCTTATCTAAGTAACGGCTGATGTCTCCGACCTGTTGACGTTGTTTTGCGTTTAGGTTAATGGAGCTTTGAGCGCTATTAAAATACAGGATTAATGGGTCATCCTTGATGCGATCGGCGAGGGCTTTTAGTGCTGTAGCGTCCTGAGCAGCTCCATCATCTAGCCGTAGTGTCATCTTATACTGTATAGGCCCTTTATAGATGGTGCCATCAGGTATTAGAGCATCTCTGAGTTCTCCAAAGGTGTTTAATCGAGCAGAAGAAACTCCTTTATCCACAAAGTAGTTTTTGACGGCGTTGGCACGGGCAAGCCCTAAACTGGCGAGTGCTGAGGTGTTTTCCTCATCCGAATCATAAAAACCTCGTATATCTAAGAATTTATCAGCATTACCGTCTGCATTGAGATAGGCTAGGAGTTTGCCAATGCCTTCATCTACTTGTCCAGAAACTGGCTGTAGCATACTATATTGAGAGGTGTCGAAATTAAAATTGTCGATGTAATTGAATACAACGTTACCGTCTGGATCCTTCAAATTGAAGTCCATTGAAGTGGCTTTGTCTACCTTAGGGACGGGGATTGGCATTACTTCCTGATTCTCTTTTACATGGGGATCTGCATCTGCGTCGTTCGTGCCGCAACAGAAATACCAAGACAAAATCATGCAAAGGACAATCGTAAGTAAAATACCTAACAGGTATCCAGTTTTCTTACTCATTGTGGTTAGTGTTTAAATGTTAATGTCACTTAAAGTTAGAAAAAAAAGGAACGCAAGAGGTACTTATCTATTGATATTTAAGTGCTTATGCGTCTCCACGTGATTTTTGTGACATTGGTCGGGATAAATGGAGGAAACGCTTTGTGTAAAATCTTGTGTTTTGTGCGTTTGGCAAATGAAGATAACAGGAATCAGGAGCTGTTGAGGGAATCTTTTGTTTCGTGCTTTCGCGAAAGCAAAATAGCAGTTAAAAAGACTATAAAATAATGGAAATAAAAAACCCGTTGATGCTTTTACACCAACGGGTTTTTACTGTTATTCTAGAATAAAAAGGCCTATAAATCAAATTTAATTCCTTGGGCCAATGGTAATTCTGTGGTATAATTAATCGTGTTCGTTTGACGACGCATATACACTTTCCATGCATCTGACCCTGATTCACGACCACCACCGGTGTCTTTTTCACCACCAAAAGCGCCACCAATCTCAGCACCTGAAGTACCGATATTGACGTTTGAAATTCCACAGTCAGAACCTGCAACACTCAAGAAGTGTTCTGCTTCACGAAGATTATTGGTCATAATAGCTGAAGAAAGTCCCTGTGCTACTCCGTTTTGAAGTTCAAGAGCATCCACCACGTCTCCGCTATATTTAAGAAGATAGAGTACTGGAGCAAATGTTTCGTGTTGTACAATTTCAAAATTGTTACTTGCTTCGGCGATTGCGGGTTTCACATAGCAACCACTTTCATATCCTTCGCCTGAAAGAACGCCACCTTCTACAAGAAGATTACCACCTTCGGCTACAACACGCTCAAGGGCTTTCGTGTAATTTGCCACAGCATCTGTATCGATGAGTGGTCCCACGTGATTATTTTCATCCAATGGGTTTCCAATGCGAAGTTGCCCATACGCCTTAACGAGAGCATCTTTTACAGTGTCGTACATCGTTTCATGAACGATTAAACGGCGAGTAGAAGTACACCGTTGTCCAGCAGTACCTACAGCACCAAAGACAGCTCCAATTACGGTCATTTTGATATCTGCATCTGGAGTCACAATGATCGCATTGTTACCACCTAATTCAAGAAGAGATTTTCCTAAACGTTCTCCAACAGTTGCTGAAACGATTTTTCCCATACGCGTTGACCCTGTTGCAGAAACCAAAGGAATACGGTTATCTGTAGTCATGTATTCACCCACTTTGTAATCCCCGTTTATCAAACAAGAGATACCTTCTGGCATGTCATTGTTTCTTAAAACTTCGGCGATGATATTTTGACAAGCAACTCCACAAAGAGGTGTTTTTTCACTCGGTTTCCAGACACATACATCTCCACAAATCCAAGCCAAGGCCGTATTCCAGGCCCAAACAGCTACAGGAAAGTTAAAGGCAGAAATAATCCCAACCACTCCTAATGGGTGGTATTGCTCATACATTCTGTGACCAGGACGCTCAGAGTGCATTGTCAAGCCATGAAGCTGACGGGAAAGCCCTACAGCAAAGTCACAGATGTCTATCATTTCCTGAACTTCTCCTAAACCTTCTTGGTAACTTTTCCCCATTTCATAAGAAACGAGTTTTCCAAGAGGTTCTTTTACATCGCGTAATTTTTGGCCAAACTGGCGTACCAATTCTCCTCTTAATGGAGCTGGCATCGTTCTAAAATCTTTAAATGCAGTAGTTGCTGCAGTCATTACTTTATCATAATCGGCACGAGTAGAAGTTTTTACTTTACCAATTAATTTGCCGTCTACTGGCGAATAGGACTCGATTACGTCTCCGCTCCCAAAGCTATTCTGACCTGTAGAGGTTCCTTCATTTATGTCTTTGAGGCCAAGTTGTTTCAAGGCTTCATCCATTCCAAAATCTATGGCTACTGCGCTCATTTTGTTTCGTTTTTCTAGTTTGTATTCCTTAGTGAAATCGTTTGCGAAAATACGCATTATTAAAGGCTATAAAAAAGAAAGGACCCTATTTTCATTCAGACCTTATTTTGAGTGCTTCGTTTTAGTCTTCCGGCACAAAACGTTTGTCGGTGGGCATAATTTCTCCGCAATCATTACAGGTGCGCTTCTCTTGATCACCATAGAAGTCTTTGAAGTGTTCAAAGAAATCAGTTTCTACGTCATTTAGTAAGAAGTAAGCCTCGTATAGTTTTGAATTGCAGTTGTCGCAAAACCAAAGTAAACCATCTTTGCCGGCTAAGTTATTTCTTTTCCGTTCAATAACAAGTCCAATGGAGTTTTCGTGACGAACTGGCGAATGCGGTACGCCAGCTGGATGGAGATACATATCACCAGGTCCAAGTTTCATCGTTCGTTTTTTGCCATCTTCTTGAATATGAATCTCAATAGTGCCTTCGAGTTGGTAGAAGAGCTCTTCCGTTTCGTTATAATGATAATCTTTTCTGGCGTTTGGTCCACCAACAACCATTACTATATAATCTCCAGCCTCTTTATAAAGGTTTTTGTTGCCAACAGGAGGTTTGAGAAGATCTTTATTTTGTTCTATCCAATCGATAAGGTTAAAAGGTGCTGCAATTGCCATAATCTGAGAATTTGTATAAAAATACGATTTAATCAGACTTAGTCATCATAGTTTTTAATTTGTGGAGTAGGGGATCAAACTTTTGGGCATAAAAAAGACCCTATAGCTTGTACACAAGAGGGCCTATTTATATAATCAAGCTAATAATGTTTTATTTTATAAATATTTGAGTGTAGTAGTTAACGCCATTCTTATTAGCGATTACGCCAATTCCTGTATGTGTATAATCACTTTCAATAGCTTCTTTATGGCTTGGACTATTTAACCATGCGGCAACTACTGCCTCCGGAGAGCGCTGTCCATAAGCTACATTTTCACTAACAAAGTCTGCGCCGTGGGCCTTTAAATAATCAGAGCGTTGAAAAAAGTTATCATGGCTCATTTTATTTTGTTCAACCATATATGTTGTATGCTCGACAGCTTTGTTTTTTGATTCTACATGAAAATCTAGATCATTCAGACCTAAATTTGAACGGTGATCGTTTACAAGGTCTAACACTTCATTTGCAAATATTTGATCTTGAGTCGTATCGAAATGAGATTCGAGATTTGCGGCTTCAGCAATATCACTTTCTGGATCAGTTGAACAAGAAATAAACATACAAATCATACTTATAATGCAAAGGCTTCGGGTAAATAGTTTCATAATTTGGGGTTATGATTAGGTTCCAAATATATACATAATATGCATTTAAACGGTGTTATTGTGTATTTAATCGATGAAATACACAATTTGTTTTTTAATTCTTACTTAATTACTGTCGTTAGTGCCACATAACAAGGGTGTTTATCGATGAAATACACAAAAAGGCGATAAAGAGCTTTTTTTGATATTTTGACTCAAATAGGGCACAGTTTCGTGTTTGTAGTGTGAGGAAAGGGGTCTTAAAACCGTTAATAACCCGAAAACACCCTCTAATTTTACAACCTTTTTCTCCTTATCTTAGACTAACTAATCAAGTCAATTTATTATGAAAAGTAGTTTGTTTTGTTTTTCAATAGGAATGCTGCTTTTAGTATCATGTAATTCGTCGATACAGGAAGAAAAGGAATCCAATAAATCTAAAGCTATTGCCATCTCCTCAGCGAGTGAAGGTAATTTTGGAATTGTTATTCATGGAGGAGCCGGAACTATTCTCAAGAAGAACATGAGTGATTCTTTAGAAGCTGCATATGCAGCTAAACTTGAAGAAGCTATACGCACAGGGCATGAAATATTGAAGAAAGGCGGAACCAGCATGGAAGCTGTTACAGCAACGATCAATATCATGGAAGATAGTCCGTTGTTTAATGCAGGTAAAGGCGCTGTGTTTACGCATGACGAAACGAATGAATTGGATGCGAGTGTCATGGATGGAAAAACGCTGAATGCCGGAGCCATATCTGGGGTTACAAATGTCAAAAACCCTATAGATTTGGCCGTTGCAGTAATGGACAAATCTGAACACGTCATGTTAAGTGGAAAAGGAGCAGAGCAATTTGCCAAAGAGCAAAACATACTTCAAGTAGACCCTTCCTATTTTTATACAGAACGACGTTTTCAAGCACTACAGCGCATTAAAGATAAAGAGCAATCAGAATTGGATCATGATGGCAAGACAGTCTTTATGGATCCGTTTATTAAGGACGCTAAGTTTGGAACAGTGGGGTGTGTAGCTTTGGATATGCATGGCAACCTTGCTGCAGGAACTTCTACTGGTGGAATGACCAACAAGCGATATAATAGAATAGGTGACGCACCGATTATTGGTGCCGGTACGTATGCAAATAATGCCACCTGCGCAGTGAGTAGCACGGGTTGGGGAGAATTCTTTATTAGAGCGATGGTTGCGTATGATATTTCTGCCCTCATGGAATATAAGGGCCTCAGTTTACAAGAAGCCGCAATTGAAGTAATTCAGAAAAAAGTGCCAGATTTAGGCGGCACGGGAGGAATCGTTGCCATTGATAATGAAGGAAATATTGCTATGGAATTTAATACCGCAGGGATGTATCGAGCGCACATGGATACAAAGGGAGCGTTGAACGTTAAGATTTATAAGGAGTAGTATGGGTAAAGAATGCATAGAATGTGGTATCAGAATTATAGGGCGTGCAGACAAAAAATTCTGTAGTGATGCCTGTCGCAATAGTTATAACAATAGTCAAAATAAAAACAGCACCAATTTAGTTCGTAATATTAATAATAGATTACGCAAGAACTACCGGATTTTGGAAGCACTCAATCCAGAAGAGAAAACAAAATCAACGAAGGCAAAACTGGAAGCAAAAGGATTCGATTTCTCCTTATTTACAAGTATCTATACCACGAAGGCGGGAGCCATCTATTATTTTGTCTACGATCAAGGATATTTACCCTTAGATGGAAGCTTTTATGCACTAGTAAAAAGACAAACGACAACCAAATGAAGATATACGCTGAAACGGAACGACTTATCCTTCGAGAAATAGTGATTGAAGATACAGGAGACATGTTTCGTTTAGATAGCGATCCACGCGTTCATACCTATTTGGGCAATAACCCTCTAAAATGCATGGGAAAGGCTAGGGCATATGTAGACTATATACGCATGCAGTATGAAAGGTATGGAATTGGTCGTTGGGCAGCTATTGAGAAGTCAAGTGGTAATTGGATAGGTTGGACTGGGCTCAAATTGAATTTTGAAAATGAAATGAACGGGCATAAGGACTACTATGATATTGGGTATCGTTTTATGCCAGAATATTGGGGGAAGGGCTATGCCACGGAATCTTCTATTGCCGCTAGGGATTACTTCTTTGAACACTTTAAGGGTGAAAAATTATGTGGCTTGGCAGAGTTAGACCATGAGGCTTCCTGCAGGGTACTTGAAAAAATTGGATTAGATCGAAAAGATAATTTTCGATTTGAACAAGAAGATATGGACTTGGCGTGGTTTGAGGCCTATGGGCCTTCTTAAACTACTTCCAAGTTTGTCCATTCAATTGTAGCGCCGCCTTTAACACATCTTTCTGACTGATCTGACCCACTAACTTTCCGTTTTCAACAATGGGAAAACGCCGGCGTTTAGATTTAACAAATTTAGTAGCCGCATCAAAGACATTCATATTACCATCAATGGTTTCTACCTCATGTGCCATATGTTTCTCTACAAGCATATTGTCCATAGGCATATTATAATATCGACTTTCAGAGATTTGCTTCATACAATCTCCTTCTGATATAATGCCAAGGAGTTCATTCTTTTCATTAACCACTGGCCCTCCAGAAATCTTGTTTTTAATAAGACTATTCATCACTTCCAGCACAGATTGGTCTGGCCGAAACGTAATGAGCCTAGTCGTCATGTAATCACTCACTTTAATGTCTGATGGCGTACCTTTTTTAGCCTTGGCGCGACGACCCATAAAACTTTTGATTGGCATAAGATGCTTATTTTGTGTACTTCAAGTTAGTGAATAAAATGGAGATTGTTGTTATTTATACCCTAGGACTCCGTTAAAATGATGTAGTGTTGTCGTTGTTTAAACGTTATATACCCCGTTTTAATACATTTTAGGTGCGTCTCAGGTGTTCGTAAATATTGTATTTTAGGAGAACCAATCAAACCTTTATGACACGTGTTAAGCATATTATTTCATTTTTTCTACTCCTAGCATTTGCCTGGTTGAGTTTTAAATCACTATTGCCTCCAGAAGCCACTCCAGCAAGTGCCCCTCTCACTCAATTTTCAACAGAACGTGCGATGGAGCAACTCAAAGTTATCGCTAGTAAGCCCCATTATGTTGGAAGTGAAGCTCATGAAGATGTTCGGGAATATATTATGGAAGAAATGCGGAAGATGGGATTGGAACCCCAAGTTCAAGAGGGATTCGTTCAAAGTCAGTGGCGCGGATATAGCAATTTGGTGAAGGTCAAAAATATTTTAGCACGCTACCCAGGAACGGATACTTCAAAAGCATTATTATTAATGTCACATTATGATAGTGCACCTCATAGTAAATCCCATGGAGCTAGTGATGCTGGTTCTGGAGTTGTGGCAGTGTTAGAAAGCTTTAGAGCGTATATAGCAAGTGGTGTTCCTCCTAAGAATGATATCATTTTATTATTTACCGATTCTGAAGAATTGGGCCTTGATGGAGCGAGTTTCTTTGTCAAGGAACATCCTTGGGCCAAAGATGTAGGCATAGCGCTTAATTTTGAAGCACGGGGGAGCAGTGGACCTTCTAGTATGATTGTGGAAACCAATGGAGGAAACCAGCATTTGATCGAAGAATTTAACAAGGCTTCTCCTGAGTATCCAGTAGCAAATTCATTAATGTACAGTATCTATAAATTGCTTCCAAATGATACGGATTCTACAGTACTGAGAGAAGATGGTGATATAGATGGATTCTTTTTTGCGTTTATAGATGATCATTTTAATTATCATACCGTCAATGATACTTGGCAAAACTTAAATCCAGAAACGTTAGAGCACCAAGGAAGTTATTTAATGCCTTTAATCAAGCATTTCTCTCAAATTGATCTGTATAATCTCAAATCCGAGAATGATCATGTCTATTTTGATATGGCTATTTTTAAGTTTGTCTACTATCCTTTTGCATGGGTATGGCCTATGGCAATTACAGCGGCTATTGGACTTTTGGCTCTTTTGGTACTAGGTTTTAGAAAGAAGCGCCTCAATGGAAAAGAAGTAGGAAAAGGGTTTCTAGCTTTTATACTTTCCATTGTTGGTTCCTTATTCATATTGCAAGTCTTTGGCTGGTTATGGCCGTTACTATATCCGCAGTATAGCGATATGTTGCCAGTCTTTATTTATAATGGACATTGGTATACCGCAGCCTTTGTGGTTCTTGGCCTTGCGTTTAGTTTTGGGATTTATAGCCACTTGACGAAAACAAAACATGCTGCTAGTACCATGGTGGCGCCATTAACTGTTTGGGTGGTTATTAATATTGCACTGGCCTCAAAATTACAAGGAGGCGCCTTTTTTGTCATCCCATTATTCTTTGGACTATTAGCATTTTGGATGATGATTAGACAGCAAAAGCCAAGTGTACTATTGATGGTATTTCTTTGCGCACCAGCCTTGTTTATTTTTACGCCATCATTACAATTTTTTCCAGTAGGTTTGGGCCCAGAAGCATTCTGGATTACCATTCTTTTTACGGTACTTATTTTTGGTTTATTGCTGCCCGTTTTTGGATACTATCGCAAAAAGAGGTTCTTAGGATATATCGGATTGATAGCAACCTTTGTTTTTCTAGGAATCGCCCATTCCAAATCAGATTATACGTCTGAACGGCAAAAGCCAAATAGCCTAGTCTACCTCGAAAATGCGGATGAAGGCAAAGCGTACTGGGTGACCTATGATGAAAATCTAGATCCTTGGGTAAGCGGATATCTAGGAGATAGCCCAACATCAGCAAAGGAGTATGTGAGCAATGCTTCGGGAAGTAAGTACAACTCCTCGTATACCTTTGCAAAGGAAACTCCTGTGATTGATTTACCTTCAAGTACAGTTACTACAAAAAGAGACACTGTTATTGATGGTATTCGGGAAGTAACACTGGTGATATCACCAGAACGAAAAGTGAATCGCATGCGCTTGTATGCAGATGAAACCATACCGTTTCGCTCGCTATCCTATAACGGAAAGGCGGTTAAGCCAGATAGCACGGAAACAAGCTATAAAAAGCGAAGAAGTAGAGGATTGATCAGTTATTATGTATCAGATCGTGATTCATTGGAACTTAGTTATTCGGTTCCTGAAGGAGTGAAGGCTAGTTTTACACTCAAAGAGTATTCTTTTGATTTATTGGAACATCCAAAATTCACGATTCCTTCGAGGCCAGAGTATACAATGCCTAAACCCTTTGTGCCTAACGATGCAATTATTATTGAACGGACTATAGATGTGGACGCTTTCGCGAAAGCGCAACCCTTAACAGATACTTTAACAACGACAACACTTGAATAAACAGATAACAATCGCTGGACTCGGATGGCTTGGAAAAACCCTTGCTGTGCATTTAAAAAATAGTGGATATTCCGTGAAAGGGAGTGTTACAGATGCAGCAAAAGCTACGAGTTTAAGTTCGCTAGGAATTCCGACCTTCCCATTACTGATAGGAGAAAATGGACTGTCTGGAGCGCCCGATGCGTTGCTGAGTAATACAGACGTGCTAGCTATCATGATTCCTCCTGGACTGCGAAAGAATACAGGTGCCAATTATGCCTTAAAGATGGCTCATTTTTTACATCACATCGAGAAATCTAAGGTAAATAAAGTGATTCTCATCAGTAGCACGGCAGTGTACGATGATTCTCAAGGGATCGTCACTGAAAATGTGGTACCGAAACCGCAAACCAATGCTGCCAAGCAATTGTTTGATGTAGAACAAATTTTCTTCAATACCCCTGCATTTGCGACGAGTATCGTTCGTTTTGGCGGACTGTTTGGAGGGAATCGAAACCCTGTGCGATTTCTTGCAGGAAGAGAAGGCTTGACCAATGGCGCTGCTCCTGTAAATTTAATCCATAGAGAGGATTGTATTGGCATCCTTGAGGCTATTATAGCAAAAGATGCCTTTGGGCACATTTTCAATGCTGTCGCCCCTCAACATCCTACAAAAAAGAGGTATTATATAGAACAGGCAACACAGCTGAATCTATCACCGCCTACGTATACAGACGGACAATCTGAAATGCATAAAACAATTAATTCTGTCAATATAAAGGAAGTCCTGGACTATACATTTAAAGTGCCGTTGTAGATAGTTGGTGCATACGTGCTATTATGTATTTTGATGGAACAGAATACCATAAAAAAACGTCTCCCTTAAAAGGAGACGTTTTTTATTTGTCTAACGGTTTTTGTCCATGCATTACTGAAATCTATGACGATGAACAAAGCATACGTCTAGATACTACCAGATACGTACACGTTTTTCAGGTGCTAAGTACATTGGATCTCCTTCCTTAATATCGAAAGCTTCATAGAAGGCATCAATATTTTGTAAAGGCTGTGTCGCTCTTACTTTTCCTGGAGAGTGTGGATCTGTCTTGACTTGATTTCTCAAGGCTTCATCTCTACTTAGGGTTCTCCATACAGTTGCCCAAGACATAAAGAAACGTTGTTCTGCTGTAAAGCCGTCGATATTTTCTGGACGTCCGTTATCTGCATAGTATTTTTGAAGACCATCATATGCGCCAAGGATACCGCCTAAATCTCCAATGTTCTCACCTAAGGTAAATTTTCCATCGATGAAAACACTATCTATTACTTCTACACTGCTGTATTGTTCAGCGAGTGCATTTCCACGTTCCGTGAAAGCTTTTAAGTCGGCATCTGTCCACCAGTTTTTAAGATTTCCGTCGCTGTCAAAGCGTGCACCACTATCATCAAAGGCGTGCGAAATTTCATGACCAATTACTGCTCCAATTCCACCATAAT
>JBLHXM010000020.1:0-38082 GCA_047630395.1 Dokdonia sp. | reverse complement strand
AATAATGCTCCGATAATTACGATTGATGCTCCAAGACCGTAGGCCATGTTCATGAATCTTTTTCCAGCTTTAGACTGTGACATAATAAAGTAGTTTTTAGTTAAGTAGTTAGTTAGTTAAGTTCAATGCAAATTATAATTTGGGATAATTGTAATTTCTATTTATTAGGCACTTTCTTGAGATTGATCTTTTCATCAATTCCCATGAAATCCTGAACGGTTCTAAATCCAATATAGCTACGTGCTGAGTCTTGATACTCATAATCACGTGAGCTCACTTGAATAAAATAAGCAACATCTTTCCAAGAGCCTCCACGTATCACTTTACGACGGTTATTCTTATCGTTTACGTTTGGATTAATAGTAGACATATACTCATATGATGCAGGATCGTACGAAGACGCAACCCACTCAGAAACATTACCTGACATATTGTACAGGTTAAAGTCATTAGGCTCAAAAGCATTAACCTCAACCGTATATAAGGCCTGATCTGCTCCGTAATCCCCTCTCAAAGGCTTGAAATTGGCCAAGAAACAACCACGGTCATTCTTAGCGTACGGTCCACCCCAAGGGTAATCCGTACCTTCCAATCCGCCACGTGCTGCAAATTCCCATTCGGCTTCACCAGGAAGTCTAAAGCGATTTACAAACTGACGATTACGTTCTTTTTGGTACTCATTTTTATGAAGTGTTCTCCATTCACAAAAAGCTTTTGCTTGCATCCAAGAAACTCCAACAACAGGATAATCACCGTAGGCATCGTGCCAGAAGTAATCATTGTGCATTGGCTCATTGTATGAGTACGCAAAATCTTTAATCCATACCGTTGTATCTGGATAGATTTTTACTCTTTCAGTTTTGATGAAATCTTTACGCTTTCCGTCTTTCTTACGCGCCGCTTCCTCAATATCTAGGTAGGTATATCTAAATTCGAGTTTGTCAACATCAATAGTACGCTGTCCGTTATAAGACTCTTCCAAGGGAATATACATTGTATCCATTACTTCAGAATAATACTCATCTGGATACTCAGAAGTATCCCAAATGATATCAATATCCTTATTTAATGGACGCCCTTCAAAACCGGTCTCTCCAAGACCGTAGTAGTTGTCATACATGTACTGC
Source organism: Dokdonia sp. (assembly GCA_047630395.1). Classification (GTDB taxonomy): domain Bacteria; phylum Bacteroidota; class Bacteroidia; order Flavobacteriales; family Flavobacteriaceae; genus Dokdonia. The sequence goes on along the minus strand of JBLHXM010000020.1, from coordinate 36,955 downwards.
TCATAAGGAGTCATGTTTTCAGGATCTGCATCGTTAAACGCAAAATCTCCAATACCACCACTACCTGGAACTTCTCCAAGTTCATCAGCAAGTATAGCAAGCTTCGTACGGACTGTTGAATCACGTACCCACTCCACAAACTGTCGATATTCAGCGTTTGAAATTTCAGTTTCATCCATGTAGAATGAACGAACGGTAACTGTCTTGGTAGGGGCATCTTGTACCGCAGCAAGGTCATCGTCACTCTTACCCATAATGAATGCACCACCAGAAATGAGTGTCATTCCAAATGGTTTTTCAGGGTGCCAACGTTTACCTTTAGCGCCAACGAGTTCTCCTCGATCGCTACTGCCACAGCTGTACAACAAAGCTACTATCGCAATAAATGCAACAAACTTTTTCATAGGGTTTAGGTTAAGTATACTAGATTTTAGGAGGTAAACCTATTTATTTATTTCCAAATAAACAATTTATTTACCATAAACCTTTGATCTATTTTTTAGTTACAAACGGTTAAATTTCATTCTTCTTTCGCGCCTTGAACCATCTTTCGGGGATACTTTGGTTACAAGCATCTAGATAGTCTTGATAGGTGCAAGGTAATAACGTACGTCTCTTCAATTTATTATTCAAACCTAAAATAAATGGAATTTCTATCCACCAACGTTCGGTTTTATCACTCTTATAAAACGTAAGCACCTCATCTTCAACAGGAACTTGATACGTTAAAAAATTACCTTTTTCAATATCCATATTCTCGCTTGCGCGAAAATTAACTCCTTCTATAAAATACCACAGCATCTGAGCCACTAGCATTGCCGCTGTTTCTTCCTGTGTATCATTTTTGTATTCGAAAATACCAAATACGCTTACTCGATCGCTAATTCCTGCATAGCGTGCAATAGCACAAATCTCTTTTCCTTCAAACCCATTGGGTGCTTTGCTATGTTTATAACTGAGTTCACTACTTTTTATTGCCCCCATGTCTATCGCTACCAAATCGGCATCTCGCATTACAGGCTCTACACTATTTAGGTTTGCTGTGACATTTCCTAATCGATATGCATCAAAATGTAAGCGATCCATCAAATCAATTTCTTCCTGTGGATTGAAATATGTTTGATACCCCAAATTACTGTAATTAAATAAATTATAGGGTTGTTCTACAATTATTTTCCCAACATATGACTGGTGATGCATAGACTGAGTAGCATCTCCCATATCAAAACGGCTATCGACATTGACGAGATTTACCATTTGCTCAAGGGCATCAAAAGCTCGATACATGGGATACACAAGATCTTGGCTTCCTCCTAAAAAAACAGGAACGACCCCTTTCTTAACGAGCGCTTCGGTAAGCCTTCGAACTGCAAAATAGGTATCCTCTACCGTTTCTCCTTTTTTGATGTCTCCTAGGTCGGCTATGACCGTGTGCCAATTTCCAGGATACAACTCATAAAACGCTCTGCGTACTTCTGTAAACGAAATATCTTCCCCTAAGTAATTACGATCATTTCTATTTTCGCGCAAGCAAATAATAGCTACTTGCACTCCTTGCATTTCAGGAAAACCTCCTTGCTCGCTGTGCACACGAATGGTATTACCTATGCATTGCTCGTGAAGCAATTGTATATGCGCCAGCGCAACATGAGCAACGGGCTTTAAAACATCGTAGGCCATTGCTTATTTCTTTTTAGCTACTTTTTTCTTTGGAGCCGCCTTCTTTTTGGCTGCTTTCTTCTTTGGTGCATTTTTTTCTATAATAGCCTTCACTTCTTCCAAAGTTAATTTGGCAGCATCCACTGTTTTTGGCAATTCAATTTTGGTTTTACCCTTAATAATATTCGAACGCCCCCAGCGCGCTTTTTCAACACGGATTCCGTCTTCCTCAAAATTATGAATTACTTTATCAATTTCTTTTTGCTTTTTATCTTCAATAAGCTGAACGATATCTGCATCACTCAAATTATCAAAATCATACTTTTTATTGACATTGATAAACATGTTGTTCCACTTTATAAAAGGCCCAAAACGCCCCGTTCCTTTTTGAACCGGCAGGTCTTCATAAGTATAGATAGGCGCATCTGCTTTTTGCTTTTCTTTAATGAGCTCAATGGCCTCATTTAAGTCCACATCCATCGGATTCCTCCCTTTAGGCAAGGATACAAATGCACTTCCAAATTTCACATAAGGCCCAAAACGACCATTGTTCACCATCACTTCTTCGCCTTCATACGCTCCTAATTCCTTAGGCAATTTAAAGAGCTCCATAGCCTCTTCATACGTAATTGAACTCAATTGCTGATCTTGTCCAAGACTCGCAAATTGTGGTTTTTCTTCATCTTCAACGGTCCCGATTTGAACCATTGGTCCAAATTTTCCAAGACGCACACTCACCGGTTTTCCTGACACAGGGTCTGTCCCAAGTACACGTTCACCCACCTCTCGTTCGGCATTCTCCTCTACATATTTAACATGTGGATGAAAATCCTTATAAAAATCCCTCATCATCGAAGTCCATTCTTGCTTTCCTTCGGCAATATTATCAAAGTCTTGTTCTACTTTGGCCGTAAAATTATAATCAAGGATGTTTTCAAAATGATTCACTAAAAAGTCATTGACGACCATTCCCACATCTGTAGGCACCAATTTTCCTTTATCCGATCCAACAGTCTCTATGAGCTGCTTTTCAGAAACAGCTCCAGAAGACAGTGTAAGCAAATCATACGAACGTTCTGTTCCATCGATACTCCCCTTTTCTACGTACTTCCGGTTCTGAATGGTCGTAATTGTAGGCGCATAGGTAGATGGTCTTCCGATACCTAGCTCTTCCAACTTCTTTACCAGCGAAGCTTCTGTGTAACGATACGGAGGACGCGTAAAACGTTCTGTTGCGGTAATGTTTTTGGCCTCTAGTGACTCCCCCTCTCTCAACGCTGGCAGCAATCCAGTTTCTTCATCTTCATCATCATCTTGGCCTTCTAGATACACCTTTAAGAACCCTTCAAACTTCAATACTTCCCCGTTGGCTGTAAAATTATCTGTTCCTGCCGAAGAGGTAATCTGAACATTGGTACGCTCTAATAGCGCTTCACTCATTTGGGAAGCAATGGCACGCTTCCAGATCAATTCGTATAAACGCGCTTGATCACGATCAATATTTACAGAATGTCTTGAAAAATCTGTAGGACGAATCGCTTCGTGAGCCTCTTGCGCTCCTTTAGCCTTTCCTTTATAATTGCGCTCTTTACTGAAAGCTTCTCCATAAGCGGAAATTATTTCTTCTTTAGCAGCATTTTTTGCATCTCCCGAAAGGTTGACACTATCCGTTCTCATATATGTAATCAATCCAGCTTCATAAAGACGCTGGGCCATGGTCATGGTTTTACTCACTGAGAAATACAACTTTCTACTCGCCTCTTGTTGTAAGGTCGATGTTGTAAATGGTGGTGCTGGTGATTTTTTTGCCGGCTTGGTAGTGAGGGATGCAACTTTAAACTGTGCATTTGCATTGGCCGAAAGAAAAGCATTTGCTGCCTTCTTTGTGGTAATATTTTTAGGAAGCTTTGCTTTTAGCAATTTCCCTGCTTCGTTTGTAAAAGAGCCGTCTACTCTAAAAGAAGCTTCTGGATCAAATTTTTGAATTTCACGTTCTCTTTCAACAGTGAGTCGCACAGATACTGATTGTACACGGCCTGCAGAGAGCCCTCCTTTAACTTTACGCCATAATACAGGAGACAACTCATATCCAACCAATCGGTCGAGTACGCGTCTTGCTTGTTGCGCATTGACCAAGTCATAATCAATAGCTCTAGGATTTTCTATCGCTTTGAGAATGGCATTTTTGGTAATTTCATGAAACACGATTCGTTTGGTTCGTTCTGGAACGAGATCCAACTCTTGTTCCAAGTGCCAGGCTATCGCCTCACCCTCTCGATCCTCATCACTTGCTAGCCAGACCATTTCTGCCTTTTTTGCCAATGCCTTGAGGTTCTTCACCACCTTCTTCTTATCGTCGGAGACTATATAATTAGGCTTAAAATCTCCGTCTACATCTACACCTAGTTCCTTTGACGGAAGATCTGCAATGTGCCCGAAGCTACTTTCTACCTTATAGTCTTTACCGAGGAATTTTTCGATGGTTTTAGCCTTTGCAGGGGACTCTACAATGACGAGATTCTTTGCCATACTGTCTTTTTTTTGGATTACAAAAGTATGTCAAAAATTTTACTAAAAATTTCACATTCGGTTTTTAAAGTAAAATCAATCTCTTTTTACCTCCTTTTTATAGGGCGTTTACGCTTTCGCCCTTAGACAAGCAAAGCATAAACTTCTGGACACTGAAAGCAACAAAAACCCAAGATTAGATCCGTCCAATACTTTCAATATCATCTTCCACTTCACGAAAGCCAACAACCTCTTTATAAACTAAATAGACAGGAATAAACGCTATGGAAACGGTCGCGAGTACACCAATAAAACACAAAAACATTCCTACAAGCGAAAAAAGAAATAGGCCTGCAAAAACAACAAAACTGCTTCCCCATTTATTTATCCCTAATGAAAACGCAAGAATATATAATTCCTTTAATGATAGTTCTGGATGAAACGCAAAAAACAAAATGACAAATTGAATGGGAATAATTACAAAAAACACAGGAATTACGAATAGTACACTGGCTATTGTAATCATCACTAGATTGATAAGCCCTATCAATGTGAGTTTTAACAAATACTTCTTCTTAAAAAACATTCCGAAGTTAACTCCCTTTTCAGTAGTTAATCCACGATCCCGAAGCCGCATGATTCTATAAAAAGCCGCGATCAGGCCAACTTGAAAAACTGCCACGGCCAGAAACACGAGTACATAGAACAGAAATAATACCATTGTAAAAATGACCATAGGCATTGCATCTTCGATGATCGACGATTCATCCATCACAAAAACAGCCCCTAACATAGGAATATATAAAATAATAGTAAGACCATACAGGACGAGAATAGTGAGTACTTGAAGCAGCAACCCCTGGAGCCATACTTTCTGAAAAAGCGCAAGGCTCTCACCAAAAAGAACTCCAATAGAAATCGATGATTTTGACCGCACCGCAAGACGTACATTCTCAAATGTCATTTAGCAATTTTTCAGCTAAAATAAGAGATTTCCACACGCCACAAAATGATCCTTACACTTGTTTAGAGCTTGTAAAATAGTTTCAGCCCTAAATTAGCATCAAGGCCTAAAGAATACCCTTCACGCTCACTGCCCGACCTGTATATAAAATTGTCGCCGCCATCTGTGGGCCTTAGATTAACCGCATTCGTATAAGAAATTTGCCGAACTCTGGGACCCATCCCATAGAAAAAATTGAGCTTTAACTTTTCTGTCAAATTCATTACCACTCCAAAAGTAAGATTAAGCCCATACTTTTCTCTTTTAAAATCGGCACGATCATAGGCAAACGAACCCTCAGGTCCTTCGGCATTATAATCTCCATTTACACGCGTATCCTGCTGATTTACGTAATACAATTCAACACCATAATATATCGGCGATTTTCGCTCAGGATTTGTAAAATAGTAGACCGCTGGCCGCACTTCAAACAGTGTCATATTTTCGTTTGTTTCAAGGAAATTAATAGATTCATTTCCATAACCAACATGCATTCCTACCTTCCATCTATTTTTTAGATGATGTACATACCCTATATTATATCTAGCAGCCTTACCTAATAAAGGTGTTGAGATATCAAATGACAAAAAGGAATTATCATTCCATTCTACAGCTGTTGTCGTTTCACTTTCAGTTTCTTGTGCATGAATAGAAAGAGCACAAAACAAGGCCACAAGGCCTAATAATATTTTTTTCATAGTTATTTTTAGTAGGATTACTAAAGGTAAGATACCGCTTTCGCGAAAGCGTTGCGTCACTCATCAAAATTTCCTTCTCTTATTTTTAAAACCGTCTTCCCACCGTGAAACTCACATACTGCCAGCGACCCTCTCTAGTGGTTTCTTTGGTTTGAAAATGATAAGCAAGTTTGATCGCATTTCGCTCCCCGCGATACACAAGGCCAGCATCCCATTTGAAAACAGAAGACACTTCGCCCAAAGTAAAGGGAGAGTCATCACCAAACGGATGTCCCGAAATAAGCGCATTGTGCAGTACATAGGTATAAGACATCCCCGCAAAACCGTAAAATTCTGGGGCCTCCCCCAAGCGACCAAAGGCCGAAGTATTGGCTGTTTCTGCTCGTTTTCCAATATATGCAACAGCACCTTGCTGCGCATAGACTGATTTGCTTCCTAAAGAAATTTCAGAAATCAGGGAAACATAGGAAAGCAGGTTTGATTTTTGAATAGTAAAATCACGAATAAATTGTGCCTGCGTATTGACGTGAAAGCTATTGGCGATTTCTCCTTCCCAAACTGGTATAAACTCATTAATCAATTCATGATATGCTACTTGAAATTCTCCCGCCAAAGATTGTGGTCCACTAAGGCCAAATTCTCCTTCAATAGTAAAAATACTGTTCTCCGAAGCCTTTGAAACCTGTAGTGCCCCAAAAAGATAACCCGCATAGGGGCGTTCTAAAAGATCAAAACTCGTTTCAAAAAGCTCTCTTGGTGTATAGGTCTCTTGTCCAATTTCAAAGCGCAATTGTATAGGGAATTCGGGGGTTCTTTTTAAAACAAAATCTCCAGCAATTACTCGATCATATGAAAGAAATGTTCCTGTTGTATAATACCGATCTATAGCAAATACAAAATCATTGTCATGTTGGACCTGTAGTTGATTTTTATACTCTTGACTAATTAAAAGAAAAGGCATCATTGTTATAATGACAAAAATTAATGTGCGCATAGCGCCCTTAGACGTAATCGGCAGAAAGAAACTACACAAAAGAAACTTCATACTTAATCCATCAATGTGTTTTGGCGATGTATGAGTGAGTCAATCGCCACAAATGAATACGACATGGGCTTTTGCGGTAGCTTGGAAAAGACCAGCACACTATTCCAATCCTTAGGATGCCACATCCCATTTCCTAAGTACACAATCCCTGAGGGATCTACATATTCAAAAGAAGATTTTTTATATCCTAAATCTCCTCCCACAACCATCACCTGAACCCCTCTCGCCTGGAGCTCTTTCAATCGCGGCGCAATCTCAGATTGAAAATTATTGGGATTGTGACAATGAAAGCAATCCCCTCTTCGTCCATTACAAACAGTCTCAATATCAGCATCCATGATTGGATGCCCATTCATAAAGATAAGTTTGTGCGTCAGTATAAGTAGAGATGTTGTTTGCACACTGTCCAAGGTCGCCATCAAAAAGTCCTTTTGCTCATTCACTATTGAACTAAGACTGTCCTGAGAGTCTAAAGTAATAAAGGTTACATCATGGGCCTCATAGGCGTGAAATTTCCGCTTCAACGTAGTTTTGAGAAAACGTGCATCCGATGTTTTATCATGATTCCCAATACTCCATAAGGTGCGGGGACTTGTATAATCAAAGACACTATCTAGATGCTGGATAATCGCAGTATTAGAAAAGGAATTGGCTGCGAGATCTCCACCTAGCAAGGTCATCTCATACTGAGAGAAATCAATGTCATATATTTTGGAATAAATACCTCGATTATCATCAAGACGCGTATGCGCCACATAAATAAAGGTTGAGGGATCTTCTGCCAAGTCACTCAATGGCTTTTCATTACACGCAAAAAGAAGCGTTAAGAACGCGACAACAGCAGGAAGTTTTCCTGTATTAAAAATTGATATAATTCTTTTAAAAGTATCCAATATTGAAGCGCTTAGTCTTCACGAAATTAACACTAAATACAACGAAAACAAAACTGCCACTTTGTCATAAACTGTAAATAGATGTATCTTTGCACGAAGATTGACAATAGTATTTGCACGAAAACGACGCATGGAAAAAATAATAGACGAAAGTAAACAAGGAGAAACCCTTTCTTTAGAAACTTCAACAGATAACACCAAGAAACTTTTTATTGAAAGTTACGGCTGTCAGATGAATTTTTCTGATAGCGAAGTAGTGGCGTCCATCCTTGCCAATGACGGATATAATACGACCACCAATTTAGAAGAAGCCGACTTAGTTTTGGTCAATACCTGCTCCATTAGAGAGAAGGCTGAATTGACCGTGCGTAAACGTTTAGAGAAATATCAAGCCGTAAAACGCAAAAAGAATCCACGTATGAAAGTGGGGGTTTTAGGCTGCATGGCGGAACGTTTGAAAAGCAAATTCCTCGAAGAAGAAAAAATCGTCGATTTGGTTGTCGGACCAGATGCCTATAAAGATCTGCCAAACCTCCTTCGTGAAGTCGAAGAAGGACGGGATGCGATCAATGTGATCCTCTCAAAAGATGAGACCTATGGAGATATTTCTCCTGTGCGCTTGCAATCCAACGGAGTCACCGCTTTTGTGTCGATCACTCGCGGATGTGACAATATGTGCACGTTCTGCGTGGTTCCATTCACGCGTGGCCGTGAACGTAGTCGCGACCCTCAATCTATTCTGGAAGAAGTAAATGACCTAGGAGCCAAAGGCTTTAAGGAAATTACATTGCTTGGACAAAATGTAGATTCCTATTTATGGTATGGCGGCGGACTTAAAAAAGATTATGATAAGGCTTCAGAAATGCAAAAAGCAACTTCTGTTAATTTTGCAAACCTCATGGCAATGGTTGCCGAAACTCAGCCCAAAATGCGCATTCGTTTTTCTACATCCAATCCTCAGGACATGACCTTGGATGTCGTAGAAACCATGGCCAAATACGACAACATCTGCAACTACATTCACCTACCCGTTCAAAGTGGAAGTGATCGTATTTTAAAATTGATGAATCGCCAACATACGCGCGAAGAATACAAACAACTGATAGACAACGTGCGTCGTATCATTCCCAATGTGGCAATAAGCCAAGATATGATTACTGGTTTCCCAACAGAAACCGAGGAGGATCACCAGGACACCCTGGATTTGATGAAATATGCCAAATATGATTATGGATTTATGTTCTATTATTCAGAACGTCCAGGTACGATGGCAGAGCGCAAAATGGAAGATGATATTCCGCTTGCTGTTAAAAAACGTCGCCTCGCCGAAGTCATTGAAGTACAGCACGAACTTTCGCATTATAATACAACGCGATTTGTTGGGAAGACGGTAGAAATTTTAGTGGAGCGAACGTCTAAGAAGAGTGATCAAGAATGGAGTGGACGCACCGAACAGAATACGGTGGCTGTTTTTCCAAAAGAAAATTATAAAATGGGGGAGTTTGTAATGGTTAAAATTACAGAATGCACCACCTCCACCCTACGTGGAATACCTGTAGGATATAGCGATAATAATTAGGGCGCTTTCGCGAAAGCGATCCGCATATACACACGAAGCCTTAGCATATGGAAGGAATACAAACTACAAAACAACGTTTCGGAATCATCGGTGATGACCCTAAACTCAATCGTGCGATTGAAAAAGCCATTCAAGTGGCACCCACCGATATCTCTGTATTAGTTACCGGAGAAAGTGGGGTTGGAAAAGAAAGTATTCCTAGAATCATACATTCTTTATCACATAGAAAACACAATAAATACATCGCCGTTAACTGTGGAGCTATTCCAGAAGGAACCATTGACAGCGAACTATTTGGACATGAAAAAGGCTCCTTTACAGGAGCTACTTCTTCCCGTAGCGGTTACTTTGAAGAAGCAGATGGCGGAACTATATTCTTGGATGAGGTAGGCGAATTACCCTTACCTACGCAAGTTCGCTTATTGCGCGTCCTTGAGAATGGGGAATTCTTAAAAGTGGGATCGTCTAAAACGCTAAAAACAGATGTCAGAATTGTAGCAGCGACCAATGTGGATATGTTTGACGCGATCAAAGAAGGAAAATTTAGAGAAGATTTATACTATCGATTGAGCACCGTCGATATCGGCCTACCGCCACTCAGGGAACGCAAAGGAGATATTCATTTACTGTTTCGAAAATTTGCTTCTGATTTTGCAATGAAATATAAGATGCCTACCATCCGATTGGATGAGCAGGCAACGCAGCTCCTGTTACAATATCGATGGAGCGGAAATATCAGACAACTGCGCAATGTCGCCGAACAGGTTTCTGTACTGGAACAAGATCGTGCGATTACGGCCGTCACTTTTCGCAACTACCTTCCCGATACAGGCTCCCGACTTCCAGCCGTGATCAAAAAAGAATCGCCTAGCGATTTTTCCAATGAGCGCGAGATTCTGTACAAGGTCTTATTTGATATGAAATCAGATTTAAATGATCTCAAAAAACTCACGTTGGAACTCATGAAAAATGGAGATTCTGAAAATGTGCAAGAAGAGAACGAGACGCTTATCAAAAAAATATACAGTCAAGACGACAATAGCTATGAATCTGCTGAAGAAGTGATGGACGTATTACACATTCCGCAACAAGCGACTCAACCTACTCCTGCAGTAGAACCGACCGTTGATCCTTATCATTTTGCAGAAGAAATTCAGGAAGAAGAAAAGCTTTCGCTTCATGATAAAGAACTTGAATTAATCAAGAAATCCCTGGAACGCCACAAAGGAAAACGCAAAGCTGCTGCAGACGAGCTAGGCATCAGCGAGCGTACGCTTTATCGCAAGATTAAGCAATTTGATTTATAGCAAAAGGCTATCTTGCTTAACTAATAATTAATGACTACAATGCGTTCGTATCGTATGAGATCTATAAAATTACTGTGTACTGCTACATTTATTTGCCTGATATTTCAAGGCTGTGGATTCTATAAATTCAATGGAATATCCACAGATGCGCAAACCTTTCAAGTGAATTATTTTCAGAACGAAGCATCCATTGTAGAGCCAGGTATTGAGCGCACTTTCACCCTAGCTTTACAAGATCTTATTCAAGATCAGTCAAGCTTAAGTCTTGTGAGTAATGGAGGAGAGATCCTTTTTGAAGGGGAAATTGTTGAGTTTTACATTGCTCCTCAAGCCTCCACTTCAGACAACACAGCCGCACAAAACAGATTGACCATTGCTGTCAACGTGCGCTACTATAATAACAACAGGCAGGATGGTGAAGATGATTTTGAACGTAGATTCTCCTTCTTCTCCGATGTTGGTGCAGCCACGCAATTAACAGGAACGGCACTCGACACTGCTCTGGAAGAAATTTATGAGCGTATCACCCAAGATATTGTGAACGCTTCTCTGGCTCAATGGTAATGAACATAAAAACGCTTACATACTTGCTGGAACATCCGGCCCACATTACGGCCACTCAAACGAGTGACATGCGAGCGGTTATTGATCAATTTCCATATTTTCAAAGTGCACAGGCACTCTATCTTAAAGGGCTTAAAAACCAAGAGAGTTTTACGTATAATGGCGCTTTAAAACGTACGGCTGCTGCTACCGCAGATCGTTCTGTTCTGTTTGACTATATTACTTCGGTAGTCTTTAGTCAAAATGACATCAGTGAGCACATTAAAGTGCAAGAGCAGTCCCTACGCGGACTCACGATTCATGATTTACAAGATGTTTCGACTCAGGTACAAAACGAAGAATTTGCCAAAGCAGTTCAAATCTTGGACCCAGGACTCTTTGTAGAAAAAGAACACTCCGAAATGACCGCTGCCCCTCCAGAAGAAATTTTGCAACTAGGCAAACCACTCCACTTCGAAAGCAATGAAACACATTCGTTTGGTGAATGGCTTCGATTTGCTGCGTTCAAGCCTATAGACCGAAGTACACCAGAAATTATACAAGCAGCATTGTCTGAACCGGATAAAATTATTGAAGAGGCCCCCACAAATACAGCTGCGCTTTCGCGAAAGCGCAAACAACAAATCATAGATTCCTTTATTGAAACGAATCCAAAAATTAATGTAACTCCCAAAGTATCAACGACCAAAAAGAATCTAGCAAAGGAAGATTTAATTCCTTCAGATGCTCTGATGACAGAGACTTTGGCGCGGGTGTACATCGAACAAAAAAACTTTAAGAAAGCGAAGCAAGCCTATCGCATTTTAAGTTTGAAATATCCAGAAAAAAGTGGTTTCTTTGCAGACCAAATTCGTGCAGTAGAACAATTAGAAGAAAAATAAAATAGTTATGAGTATCTTTTATATATTTTTAGGATTGATCATTTTAGTATCATTCTTACTTGTGGTAGTGATTATGGTGCAAAACCCTAAAGGCGGTGGATTATCTTCCTCTTTTGGAGGCGGAGGTACACAGCAATTAGGTGGCGTACAAAAAACAACAGACTTTTTAGACAAAGCAACTTGGGGATTGGCAACACTTTTATTAGTACTTGTTTTATTAAGCAACACGGCCATTCCAGCATTTGCAAATAGATCTGGAGATGCTACAGCAGATAATCCAGCTGTTTCTGCTCCTATAGATTTAGTGGTACCGACTCAGAGTCAACCTGCAGGTAGTGATACTCTTTAGTAACATATTATAGGTCATAAAAAAAGCCGATTCATTTCTATGAATCGGCTTTTTTTATGACCCTATGTAAATTTGTCAGTAGTCTTTTATTGGCATAATTTCTGACTTTAAGGTAGCACAAGTAATTAATAGTATTTATAATCTAAAACATACGAATCAAAATGGCTTTAAACATCAAACCACTTGCAGATCGCGTAGTAATTGAACCACTACCGGCTGAGACGCAAACCGCTTCTGGCCTATACATTCCAGACTCGGCCCAAGAAAAACAACAAAAAGGGAAAGTTGTCGCTGTAGGTCCTGGCAAAAAAGATCATACCATGACAGTAAAAAATGGAGACATTGTTATTTACGGAAAATATGGTGGTGCTGAACTTCGTGTTGATGGCGAAGATTACATGATCATGCGTGAAGATGATATTTTGGCAATCGTTTAAATAAGACGTCTTATACATTCCAAACTTCAAAATTATGTTGTTGGAATTTCTTTTGTATGCTTTCACAAAACCGATCTTAGATCCTCAAGCGTGAAGTGTGCACACAATAAACATTAGTAAAGTATAACCAGAAGATCTTCGCCTTTGCGAAGATGACAATCTAAAGATTATCATGGCAAAAGATATAAAATTTGACATCCAAGCACGCGACGGAATTAAGCGCGGTGTAGATGCATTAGCAAACGCAGTAAAAGTAACGCTTGGCCCTAAGGGTCGTAACGTAATTATAAGCAAATCATTTGGCGCTCCTCAAGTAACAAAGGATGGAGTCACTGTAGCCAAAGAAATTGAATTAGAAGACCCTCTTGAAAATATGGGTGCTCAAATGGTGAAAGAAGTTGCTTCTAAAACCAATGATCTAGCCGGAGACGGAACAACAACAGCAACTGTTCTTGCACAAGCGATTGTACAAGAAGGATTGAAAAACGTTGCCGCTGGGGCAAACCCAATGGATCTGAAACGTGGTATCGACAAAGCTGTTGAAGCGATTACTAAAGATCTTGAAAAGCAATCTACGAAAGTGGGGAACTCTTCTGATAAGATTAAGCAGGTTGCTTCAATCTCTGCAAATAATGATGATGTGATTGGGGATTTGATCGCCAAGGCATTTGGAAAGGTTGGAAGAGAAGGTGTGATCACTGTGGAAGAAGCTAAAGGAACGGAAACCTATGTAGACGTTGTGGAAGGGATGCAATTTGACCGCGGATACCTATCTCCTTATTTTGTAACAAATAGTGAGAAGATGAACGCCGAGTTAGACAATCCTTATATTTTGTTGTTCGACAAGAAAATATCTTCAATGAAAGACTTACTTCCTGTATTGGAGCCAGTCGCTCAAACGGGAAAACCTTTATTAATCATCGCTGAAGATGTAGACGGAGAAGCGCTTGCAACACTTGTTGTAAACAAACTTCGTGGATCTCTTAAAATTGCTGCTGTAAAGGCGCCAGGATTTGGAGACCGTCGTAAAGCGATGCTCGAAGATATTGCCATCCTAACGGGAGGTACTGTGATTTCTGAAGAGCGCGGATTTACATTGGATAATGCAAGCTTAGACATGCTAGGGACTGCTGAGACCATTACAATAGACAAGGACAATACGATTGTCGTAAATGGCTCTGGTGACCCTAAAATGATCAAAGCACGTGTAGCTCAAATAAAATCTCAAATCGAAACCACTACCAGTGATTACGATCGTGAGAAATTGCAAGAACGTTTGGCTAAATTGGCCGGAGGAGTTGCCGTACTTTATGTAGGAGCTGCTTCTGAGGTAGAGATGAAAGAAAAGAAAGATCGTGTAGATGACGCCTTACATGCAACTCGTGCAGCTGTTGAAGAAGGAATCGTTGCAGGTGGAGGAGTTGCTCTTGTACGTGCAAAGAAGGCCCTTGAAAAAATCCAAACCATAAACGCTGATGAAGCAACAGGGGTTCAAATTGTCAATCGTGCGATTGAATCTCCATTGCGAACCATTGTTTCAAATGCTGGTGGCGAAGGTGCTGTGGTAATTGCTAAAGTAATGGAAGGCAAAAAAGACTTCGGATACAATGCAAAAAATGGCGAATATACAGACATGATAAAAGCGGGAATCATTGATCCTAAAAAAGTAACGCGTGTAGCCTTAGAGAATGCTGCTTCAGTTGCTGGAATGATTTTGACCACTGAATGTGCATTAACTGATATTAAAGAAGATGCTCCGGCAATGCCACCAATGGGTGGAGGGATGCCAGGTATGATGTAATAGAAATGGCGTACGCCAGATCAAACACTAAAAAAGCCCACTACATTTCTGTAGTGGACTTTTTTTATTTAGTACCAACACTGTTTGAAACAATGCCTACTCTTCCTTGCGACCTTCTTTCCATTGAAAGATAGAAACACCGATTAAGGTTGCCAATAAAGGGATAATCACAAACAGATCTACTCTGGAGATATCTGCTTTATCAGGGTTATAACTAAACCATTCCTGTACATTCTTTTCCCATACGATTGCGAGAACAATCATCACGACAGTTAATATCTGAACGAAGGTAATTTTTCTTTTTTGAGCCATGTTTTATTTTCTAAAAATCTATTTCAATGCTGTCTCTACCACTCCGCAGGTCAACATCTTGTCACCGTAATATGGATTGCGCACTTCCTTTGAATCGGAAAGCCAGTACCCTCCTTTGCCATCAAAAGCCATCGGACAGTATTGCTTATAAATGGTTCCAGAAGTAATTTTTTGTTTGGCAATTTCCACTTCCATCGCTGCAGAGATACGCTCAAATAAAGCACGTTGCTTTTGGATATCAGTACTTTTTTGAAACTCTTGGATGGCCGTATTTAAACCTTCATTGCCCAACAATTCTTTTTGACTATTGTTTAAAGAAATAACCGCTTTAGATGCGGCAGCCGCATCTGTGTTGACTAAAGAACCCTTAACCTCTAAATAAGCCGCATACACCTTTCCAAAATCAGCATTTTCAAACACTACTTCTGATGTCGATGAAGTGACATTCAGATCTTTATTGCTTTCCTTTAACGGAGCTTCAACTTGGCTAGGTGCTGTTTTTACTTCAACTTCAGAGCCATTTTTACAAGAGAACAAAGCCATTGCTACTCCAAGAATGAGATACTTTTTCATAATTCAGTTATATACTGCAAAAGTACGAAGCCCTTAGGGATTGACCCTACGGTAATAGTAAAAAGCCGGCAGTAGCATAAAAATTAACAAGGGCTGGATCAAAAACCTTCGTACATAGAATAAGGCCATGTATTCTCCTTGAGCACTAGTATGCCAAAACACGACAAACAAAGACATAAGCACACAAAACATAATGGTGTATAGCAGCATGCTAAACTTCACAATACCACGGTCCTTAAAAGCCAACCATAAAATAGCTACTGAGAGCAGCATATTAATGACATACCGTAAAAAAATATTGAGTACATACGAGATCCATTCAATTCCCGGTAGGGGTTGGGATTGATAATCCCCATAGAAAAAGGAAATTAAAGGATCGTAAAAGAGAGCGCTTTCGCGAAAGCGGACCAATATCAACATAAATAAGCATAGCAATATCACGAAGATTCGGAGTGTTCTATGCATCTTTAGGTGCTATTTTAAACGTTCGAATCCATCCAAACCACAATAGAAAAACTGTCCCGTAAATGATGGCTGGGAATACGGTGCCATGTAAAAGGGTTGCATGTTCGGGATACTCATAAATGCCAATAGAAAGCAGGGCTATACGGCTAATATTCATACTATAAATAAGCACCGACCCTCCTAAGATAAATAGTAATGTTCGCTTCCATCCTCCCCAAAAGGAAAGCATGAAGGCGATAAACAGCAGTATAATACTCACCGCATTGCAGCCTTCGATAATACGCGCCAATTGCAGCCCGTTTATCTTGAGATTCATGGCTGCTTCGATTTTGCTAGGCTCCACGACTCCATCATACCCCAAACTCTGAATGATGAGCTCGCTTTGCTGAGCGACGAGATGAGTAATAAGATCTGGATAGTAGGTTTGGCTAGCACCATACTTTAAGTAGGCTTGATACAAGAGAACAAGCACCAAATAACTTCCTATAAACGTAAGGATAAAACGAAGTACCGACTTATATTTGCGAAATATTGCTAACAATCCTTTTCTTTTAAGAGCCTAAAATACGCTAAAAATGCCTTTCCCTACATTAAAACTCAAAGTGAGCGCCCTCCTATCTAATAATGAGGCAACTGTGACCACAAGATTGAAAGAACTCTGCGAACTCTTACGTTCAGAGATTTCGTATTATGACTGGGTGGGATTTTACTTTGCCAATCACGAGGCAAGGACTTTACACTTAAAGGCATACGCAGGAGAAGAAACGGATCATACAGTGATCCCTTTCGGAAAAGGAATCTGCGGCCAAGTAGCTGTTTCCAATGAAAATTTTGTGGTGCCTGATGTTAAGGGGCAAGACAATTATATTGCCTGTAGTATCACCGTAAAAAGTGAGATTGTAATTCCACTTTTCAAAGATGGCGTTAACATTGGTCAGATCGATATCGACTCCAACGTACTGGATCCATTTACACCCGAAGACGAAGCCTTTTTGAAGTGGCTCAATGAAGAAGTTGCGGGGGTTTTGTAAATACTCTTTCAAATCCAGTACAAAAAAATATTTTTCTAAAAATCTGGAACCATTACCATTCATTCACGCGATTCCCATCCAGTTTCACAAAGATAAACAGCAGTATGGTGAAGCCCCATAAGCCAGAGCCTCCATAACTAAAGAACGGCAAGGGAATTCCAACCGTCGGTAACAGTCCTATCACCATGCCGATATTGACTGCAAAATGCACAAAAAGAATTCCGGCAACACTATATCCATAGACCCGACTAAAGTCATTTTTTTGCTTTTCAGAGAGCTGGATAATACGAAGTATAAGGGCAATGAATAAAAAGATGACTACGGTACTTCCAAAAAAGCCCCACTCCTCACCTACAGCGCTAAAAATATAATCGGTGTCTTGTTCAGGGACAAACTTTCCTTGGGTTTGTGTCCCTTCCAAAAACCCCCGACCAAACCAACCGCCGTTTCCAATGGCAATTTCGCTTTGAGCGGTATTATATCCAATACTTTTGGCATCCACCTCTTTCCCTAAAACGATATTAAAACGATCTCGATGACGTTGTTCAAAGACATTTTCAAAAATATAATTGACAGAAAAAGCAAAGAGTCCACAGGCGACTGCAATTCCAAAAAAAAGTCGTTTACTAGGCTTCTTTTTATGTTTTCGCCAAAATAGAAACAAGGCAATTATCAGCACACCAAGACTTACATATAGAGGCCCAACCAACAAAGTAGATACAAAAAGGACCACCACAGAAAAGGCAAAAATCAAATAGGCAGCCGCAAGACCTTCCCGATATAAAGGAAAGAAGAAAGCTGCATAGACCAGCGCACTTCCCGGATCCGGCTGCGGAATGATAATCAATGCGGGTAATGCAATAATAATAAAGGCACGTATTTGATCCCGAAGGGATTTAATATTGGTTTGAATATCACTGAGATATTTAGCGAGTGCGAGCGCTGTGGCTGCTTTGGCAAACTCACTGGGCTGTAAGCTCATCGGGCCTATCTTATACCAACTGGTCGCACCTGATATCGTATTCCCCAGCGGAAAAAGTAAGATCAGTGAGAGCAAGGCGACGATATAAATAATACTAGAAAAACGTTCAAAGAATTTGGTATCCAGAAAGAGAATAAAGACAATCAATAGAATACCCAAACCAATCCACACCAATTGTTTAAAAAATAGATTGTCCCAACTAAAGAACTCGACCATATCGGCATTGTATGAAGCCGAATAAATATTGAGCCAGCCAGCCCCAACCAAAGCAAGATATAGCAGCATCAAAACCCAATCAAAACTTCCAACACTACGCCTAGCTGCGCTCATAGTTATTGATTGATTAAGAAAGGTTTACCGCTATACGGTTTTGCATATTCATCTTCAAGACTATGGGTAAGCACCCATTCCTCTAGATCTTTTCGGGTGACCGTTCCTGTGAGATATTTCTCAATCATCACCGAAGCAATTTTACCGCCATATCGCGATCCCCAATATCCATTTTCCACAAACACGGCAATGGCAATTTTAGGATCTTCTTTAGGTGCAAATGCTACAAAGGTAGAATGATCGGTAAGCTTCATACGCACCCCATTTACTTTGGTGTAGTTTTCTGCTGTACCCGTTTTTCCACATATTTCGATACCAGGTACCCGTAAATAATATCCAGTACCATGCGTATTATTGTACACCTCATTCATTCCTTCAATCACAGGGCCAAAATGTACTGGATCAATCGTTGTGATTTGTTTTTCAGTATACGCACTTGGGATGGTATCAACACCCTTAACGCTCTTAATAATGTGTGGTTTATAGTACCAACCCTTATTTGCGATAGCCACTGTAAAATTTACCATCTGCATAGGTGTCATCAATACATCTCCTTGACCAATGGCGTTTGATATTGTTGCAGTCGTTCCCCAACGGTATTTTGGATATTCATAACTGGCATTGTACATTTCCTTTGTTGGAACCAACCCCTTATTTCCTACAGGAAGATCATAGCCCATATATTGGCCTAATCCGAAGCTCTTAAGATGATTCCCCCAACGCTCAATACCTTCTTGAGGTGTATCATAATTATCGATAGTTCTTCGGTACACAGTGGCAAAATAACTATTGCATGAATACGCTATCCCGTTTACCATGGCTAGTGGACTCGTATGATTATGGCAGCCCAAGGGTTTCTTTCCTCCGTAATGATAGGCGCCTCTGCAAGGAATTCGTTCTTGAGTATCAATCACTCCTTCTTGCAGTCCAATCAGGGCAGTGAGCGCTTTAAATGGAGAACCTGGTGGATACTGTCCTTTAAGGACTCGATCGAATAAAGGTTTTGCTAGCGTATCTTGATTTAGGATTGTATAATTTTTCGAACGTTCTCTTCCAACAAGCAGCGCAGGATCAAAATTAGGCGCAGCCACTAAAGCCAATATTTCACCGGTTCTTGGATCAATAGCCACAATGCCTCCGCGCTTATTAACCATCAATTCCTCTCCGTATTTCTGCAAAGTCGCATCAATCGTCAGTTGAATATCTACGCCTGGAACGGGAAGTGTATCTAAAGCACCATTTTTAAATGACCCAATTTCTCGATTAAAACGGTCTTTCTGAAAACGCTTAACCCCCTTAACACCTCTTAATAACTCTTCGTATTGTTGTTCGACACCTTGACGACCTATCAAATCTCCAGATTGATAATACGGATCATTGTCAATCATCCCCTGATTCACCTCCTGAATGTAGCCTAAGAAGTTGGCACCAAAGTCAATTTGATAATCACGCAATGAACGTTTTTGAATGTAAAAGCCTTCAAACTTTCGCATTTGCTCGCCCAAATAAGCATATTCTTCTTTGGACATTGTAGGCACTATTGGCGAAGGTAATCGCGGAGAAAATGTACGCGCACGTTTGAGCTCTTTGACCAGTTTCTTCTTCTCGATATTAAGCAATTTACACAGCTCCAAGGTATCAAAAGGTTTGATCTCTCGTGGAATTGCCATCAGGTCATACGAAGGCTGATTCGAAACTAATAACTTATTATTCCGATCGTAAATATGGCCTCGTTGTGGGTAATCATACTCTACTTTAATTGCGTTATTCTGAGATTGAATAGCGGCAGAGGTGTCATATACCTGTAAATAAAATAGTCGGCCCACAAAGACCATCCCCGTAAATAAAACAATGAAAAGAAGTAATAGTTTTCTCATTCTCGGCTAGTGCTAAAAAGTATATTAAAGAGAACACAAAATAGGATGGTCCCTACACCTGTTAGCAACGCCTTTTTAAGGATATAAAGTATGCTAGAAACGTTAAAAACTTCAAGACTAAAAAACACCAAATGATGTATGAGTACTAAAATTGAAATAAAAACAATACGCTCATAAAAACTTCCTTTAGATAACTTTACCACATTATACTCATAACTCACACCATAAGTAGCTTGTAAAACCACAGGGCGCACATAGGCAAGGACGAGACAAGCAGCAGCGTGTATGCCTCCACTGTTATCAAAGACATCCATAGTGAGCCCTGTTAAAAAGGCAATAAAAATAAATAACGAACGATTAGCAGTAAAAGGAAATACTAATAGAAACAACACATACGGCAAGGGATTGATGTAGCCGAAAACATTCAGATTATTAAATATAAATATCTGAGCGATGAGCAAGCTTAAAAATCGGAGGCTATTAAGTAAAATACTATTCATTTTTGCTGGCGGCCTCCACCGCTTGTATTTCTTCTAAATCTTCATTTTGCACTACATAGACATGCCCAACATTGGTCATATCATTAAATAATTGTACACTGATGATATAGAAATTCTTACTCTCTTCTAGTTTAAAGGAGGCTATATACCCTATAGGGATCCCTTTCGGGAAAATAGCCGACCGCCCACTGGTTTCAATGGTATCCCCTATTTTAATTTTTGCTTGTTGTTGCATGTCAACCAGCTGCATCTGATTAGGATCTTTACCATCCCATTTGAGCGTTCCAAAATGATCTGAAGACTTGAGCTTTGCATTTGTCAAGAAGGAGGCATTCAAAATAGAGATAACCGTACTATATTTTTTTGAAACATTGTCTATCACCCCTACAATTCCTTTACTAGTAATAACGCCCATATCTCGAACGATACTATCTTTCGCTCCCGCTTTCAACGTTAAAAAATTATTAGCTTTGGCATAGCTATTATCAATTACTTGGGCTGGAATAAAATGAAACTGACTCTCAGGAATTGCAATGATCGACCTCGAAGCAGCAAGCGTATCAAATTCCATAGCAACCGTCTCGAAGACAGAAACATTATCATCTTGCGCAATTCCGCGCAAGCGTGCATTCTCCTCTAGTAATTGGCGATTATAGGTTTTCAAATTGAAATATTCCTGAATTCCACCCACAGATTCATAAACACCCCCGGATAAAAAATTGGCCGAATTGATAAATTTGCTTTTATGATATGAATGTGATTGGACCGTAAAAATCAATGACACAAATAACAAGAAAGCAAACAACAGAAAGTTTTTGTATCGAATCAGAAAATTGACGATCTGCTGCATTACTGCCAGTTGTTTGAATTAGGGCCTATTTGATAAGTACGCTCTTAAATTTGGCGAGGTTTTTTAAGGTAATTCCGGTTCCGCGCACTACAGCACGTAAAGGGTCTTCAGCAATGTAGACTGGAAGGTCTGTTTTTTGCGAAAGGCGTTTGTCCAAACCGCGTAACATCGATCCACCACCCGCAAGATAAATTCCCGTGTTATAAATATCGGCAGCGAGCTCTGGTGGTGTTTGTGATAAAGTTTCCATCACCGCATCTTCGATACGAAGAATCGACTTGTCCAAGGCTTTAGCGATTTCTCTATATGAAATCTGAACTTGTTTTGGTTTTCCAGTTAACAAATCACGTCCTTGAACGCTCATCTCTTCGGGCGGCACTTCTAAATCTTCGGTAGCCGCACCGATCTGAATTTTAATCTTTTCTGCACTGCGCTCCCCCACATAAAGGTTGTGTTGAGTACGCATATAGTATATAATATCGTTTGTAAACACATCCCCTGCAATTTTCACCGACTTATCACAGACAATTCCTCCCAAAGCGATCACCGCGATCTCGGTAGTACCCCCTCCGATATCAACAATCATATTTCCTTTAGGTTGCATAATATCTACCCCAATACCAATAGCCGCAGCCATAGGCTCATGAATAAGATATACTTCTTTCCCGTTTACTTTTTCTGCACTTTCTTTTACCGCACGCATTTCTACTTCTGTAATCCCAGAAGGGATACAAATAACCATACGTAATGCTGGTTGGAACATACGTTTCTTAAGCGCAGGAATTCCTTTGATAAACATGGAAATCATTTGCTCACTCGCTTGGAAATCGGCAATTACACCATCCTTCAAAGGACGAATGGTTTTAATATTCTCATGGGTTTTCCCTTGCATCAAAGCTGCTTCCTTACCTACGGCAATAATCTTACCTGTAACACGGTCTCTTGCCACAATTGATGGACTATCGACCACCACTTTTCCATTATGAATAATAAGCGTGTTGGCAGTTCCAAGGTCAATAGCAATCTCTTCGGTTAGGAAGTCAAAAAATCCCATAATCAGGCGGGGTATTAAAAGTTATTTTGATTTTTGATGTGTCGCTTAAATGTACTATTATTTTTTGTTTCTGTTACGCTTTCGCGAAAGCAAAATTAAGCCAAAAAGAATCTACATGATAAACGAAAAATCAGACGTTTTAATGCTTAAAATGACGGGTTCCTGTCATGACCATTGAAAGGTCGTGTTCATTACAATAATCTACCGTCAATTGATCCTTAATGGAACCCCCAGGCTGTATCACTGAAGTAATACCAGCATTATCTGCTATTTCCACACAATCTGGAAACGGAAAAAACGCATCACTCGCCATTACAGACCCTTTCAGATCAAAATTAAACGCTGTTGCCTTTTCAATAGCTTGGCGCAAGGCATCTACACGAGATGTTTGACCCGTACCACTAGCACACAATTGTTTGTTCTTTGCAATTACAATGGTATTGGACTTCGTATGCTTACATATTTTAGAAGCAAACATAAGATCGTCTAACTCGGAAGCTGTCGGTTTATTATCAGTGGCATACGTTAACCCTTCAATCGTATCTGTTTTGGTATTTCTGTCCTGCACGAGCGTTCCGTTTAAACATGAACGCACATTTGTGCTTGGGAATGTTACTTCTTTTTGAATCAGTAAAATTCTATTTTTCTTTCCTTTCAACACTTCCAATGCATCATCAGTAAAAGAAGGCGCGATCACTACCTCACAAAAAAGGCTGTGAATTTCTTCAGCGGTCGCTTTGTCAATAGTATCATTAGCAATCAATACACCGCCAAATGCAGAGACTGGATCCCCAGCAAGTGCATCTACATAAGCCGTATGCATTGTGTCTCTTTGTGCAAATCCACAGGCATTATTATGCTTTAAGATGGCAAAGGTGGGTGACTCCCCTTTAAACTCATTCATTAGATTTACGGCTGCATCAACATCAAGCAAGTTATTGTACGACAATTCCTTCCCGTGTAACTTATCAAACAGTCCATCAAAATCACCAAAAAAGAATCCACGTTGATGTGGATTTTCTCCGTAACGCAACACCTTTCCATCATTCTCACTTATCTTCAAAGCTGGAATCGACTGATCTGTATTGAAATAATTAAAAATCGCTGTATCATAATGCGACGAAACTGCAAAGGACTTGGCTGCAAAACGCTTCCGGTCCGCTAGCGTCGTACTTCCGTTTCCTTCTGTAATTATTTCCAAAACCTCAGCATAATCCTCCATAGAAGAAACACATAGGGTGTCTTTGAAGTTCTTAGCTGCAGCACGGATAAGAGAGATTCCTCCAATATCAATCTTCTCAATAATATCTTGTTCAGGAGCTCCTGAAGCTACTGTTTTTTCAAATGGATATAAATCCACAATAACTATATCCAATTGTGGAATTTCAAAAGATGACATTTCTTTGACGTCACCTTCATGATCTTGTCTATTCAAAATACCTCCAAAAACTTTGGGGTGTAATGTCTTCACACGACCTCCTAGAATAGAAGGATACGAGGTAACATCTTCAACAGCTGTCACGGGAATACCGAGGTCTTTGATGAACTTCTCTGTACCACCTGTGGAGTACATAGTAATTCCTAGTTTGTGAAACTTCTGCACCAACGGTGCCAAACCATCTTTGTGAAAAACTGAAATAAGTGCTGCACCAGCCTTTTTTATGTCGCTCATAACGGGATTTTTTATCTCCCGAAATGCTCG
The DNA here is from genome assembly GCA_047630395.1 of Dokdonia sp. Classification (GTDB taxonomy): domain Bacteria; phylum Bacteroidota; class Bacteroidia; order Flavobacteriales; family Flavobacteriaceae; genus Dokdonia. Next base: position 12,555 of record JBLHXM010000020.1, on the reverse strand, counting down.
GGATTACTAGGGTGCAAAAATATAAATTTAACACTATAAAATTTGCGTTTTGCCGCATTAATTACCACATATTGTAACATATATTAGAACGGAACGTCTTATCTTTAAATTTCGATAAATTACGCCCATGTTTCAAAGCCTAAGCGCCTTAAAAGAGAGTTTTCGTTTTGCGGTAAACGCAATGAAAAACAACATACTCCGTACCTTTCTCTCCTTGCTAGGTGTAACGGTGGGTATTTTTTCTATTATTGGGGTATTGGCTGCGGTTGATTCTCTGGATAAGGAAATTCGTGACAGTCTCTCTACCTTGGACCAAAGCACGATGATTGTATGCCATATTTCTTTTGGCCCTACAGAAGTCCCTCGATGGAAACGCAAAAATTTCCCATTGATTACGTATGACGACTACCAATATCTTGAGCGTAACTTACCTGGATTGAAAGCCGCTTCATACACGATATCTGTACCTTCTCAAAAAGTAAGTTATGAAGATGTAACCGTGGAGCGTGTCAACATTGATAATGCGACTAGCGGATTATATGATATTGAATCCTTTGAATTTGAAGAAGGACGCTTTTTTGGAGAGCAAGAATCGACCACTGGAGCCAATGTGACTGTAATAGGTAGTGTACTAAAAAAACAACTCTTCGGAGATGATGTCAGTGCTCTTGGTAAAAAAATTAAATTCCTCAGTCGGAAATTTACAGTAATAGGTGTTTTGGAAAAACAAGGCGAAGGTATTTTTGGAGACTCCAAAGACGAAGCGGTAGTTATTCCAGTAAACATTGTACGTCGCATTTATGGTGACAATAACAGAAGTACATTCCCAACCCTGACTTTATTACCAGAAGCAGACGTAGACTATGACGAATTCTATGCTGCCACTGAACAAAAAATACGCCAGAACCGAGGCATAAAAGCTGGGGAAGTAAGCAATTTCTTTATCAATCAATTGAAAGGTTTTGCCTCTGCCATAGAAGAGGTCATTGGCGTACTTACATTGATCGGCTCCCTCATTGGAGGCTTCTCCTTGTTAGTTGGCGGTTTTGGAATTGCAAATATTATGTTTGTGAGCGTAAAAGAACGCACCAATCTTATTGGGATTCAAAAGGCATTGGGTGCTAAGCGAAAATTCATCCTCCTTCAATTCCTTTTTGAATCTATTTTACTATCCGTTTTCGGCGGAGTGATTGGCCTATTTTTGGTCTGGCTTATCACTTTGATTCTAAGTGCGCAAATAGATGAGTTCACTTTTGTGCTATCAACAGCAAACATCATCTTAGGTATTTCTGTAACCTTTATTATTGGAGTTATTGCGGGAATTATCCCGGCCATCGGGGCCTCTCGATTGGATCCTGTCGAAGCGATTCGAACTGGAATGTAATGAACGCCTACCTAAAGTTCCATCCTTTATAATTAGATGAAGCCTCTAAAATACTCTCTTGGTCATCCTCCAATTGAGGAAAGAAATCTATCCCAGTGAGTACTTCTATTTGATCCACCGAGGTCACAAAGGAATACAATGGCTTGCTTGATTCATTGTGATTCATTAGAAAAGCAATCATACGGTCTTTTCCGCCACTGCGATCATATACTATTTTATAAAAGGATTCTGGGACTGTTACTTTTTCGTCACCTATCGTTCCAATCATATCCTTTAAAACCCCGCCAGTCACGACAAATACCCCATCATACTCTGCAGCCCAATACCGCACTCTTTGCTCTAGCCTATTCCACACCCCCGCATTAAAATCGTGGCGCTGCGGAGTGACATTGCTCGTAAAGAAGGTTTCTTCATAGGCTTCCTTGCTAAACTCCCGGTCTCCTGCAGGACATAGATGCCCCCGGTCATAACCCGATTTTTTATAGTTTTTCCAGTGCGCACTTTTCGTTTTTACTGAGGGGTCGACTTCAAAATAAGGGCGCTTAAAATCACTGTCTTGGAGTTGTGCTTTTGTAAGCTCGTAAGCCACCCATTCAGCCTGCTCATCTGCTTCACTGTAGCTTAATGAATAGAAATTGTGATGAATGATTTGCCCAGTCGTTGACGTTGGCATGAAGTACGCGTTCGTAGCATCCTTTGATGCCGCTCCAGCTTCAAAAATAGGCGCGTCAATTTTTTCATTGGCATACTTCTCAAAAAACAGGTAGCCAATAGTTAACAGTATAACAAGTAATGGGTAGGTATATTTACGTTTCATGGCCTTAAGAATAAGCCACAAAGTAACGGATTACAGTTCGTTCAACAAGGTTTTAGAGAAGCATATATTGAAGATTCTAACATTTCTTGAGTGCCAAACAATCAACTCCAGAAATCTCCGATGATTGCAATATTCCAGCGCACGTAGTATCCTTCAGTAAAGACCCAGCTACCCTTTTACATCTAGCGCATCTCTCAATGCATTTCCGACCAACATAAAGGCCATTACTAGGATCATAATGGCAAGACCTGGAATCAATGCGAGGTATGGTTTGCCAAGAATAATATAGCTGTAGTGATCCTTAATCATAGCTCCCCAACTCGGCATGGGCGGTTGTGCCCCAATACCAAGAAAACTGAGTCCGCTTTCAATAAGAATCGCACCTGCAAAATTAGCTGCAGAGATTACAATAAGCGGAGCCATTATATTAGGTAGAATATGTCTCATAATAATGCGTCCATCCGTATAGCCAAGTGCTCTTGCCGCGGTGACATATTGCATTTCTTTTACACTCAATACCTGTCCTCTAACAACTCTAGCTACTTCCACCCACATCGTAAGACCCACAGCAATAAATACCTGCCAAAATCCTTTCCCTAAGGCTAGTGTAATAGCGATCACCAGCAGCAAAGTGGGTATAGACCACGTTACATTGATCATCCACATAATCGCTTTATCAATCCATCCCCCAAAATACCCAGCGAGCGAACCCATAAAAACACCAATAAGCAACGAAATAAAAACAGCAACGAAACCAATGGTAAAGGAAATTCGTGTTCCTACGAGCATTCGGCTTAGGAGGTCCCTCCCATATCTATCGGTTCCCAGATAAAAGGTACGTGTTTCGATGTACGCTTTCGCGAAAGCGTCATAATCATTAACCCCGTCTAACTCGAGTCGCTTTGTAATTCCCGTAATATCATCAGCCGCATACGGCGTGTATTCCAAATAAATATCATCAAAGTGATAGTTGGATATTGGAATCTCTGTGTCACTGTTTTTCTTACCCAAAAACCAACGAGACATTCCCGATTGGACTGTTTCGATATTAGAAGGTGTGGTCAAAATATCCACTGTAAACCCCGGAGATTTTGAATGAATAGATAAATGCATCTGATTTGCATTTTGACTATTATCTGGAGCGATCACGTAAGCAAATAGTGCTAAGAGACCGCACAGGAGGATAAGCCCAAAACTCAAAACGCCCCAAAAGTTCTTTATAAACTTTTGGAGCGCTAATTGAGTTAAAGAATTGGGCGTTTGCGCCATATATTAATCCTTAATAGCAGCTATTTTAGGCTGTCTGATATTATTGATTTTCAAATCTCTTAATACATTGATTGCCTCTTCGATGTATACATCTTTAGCAAGACTTTTATGCCAGCGTTTACGCTTTTCCTGAAGGACCGTATCTTTTTCAAATAAAGCCTCCTCGTAAGGAAGTGAATTATAACTTAGCTTCGTATCATAAGTATTGATCGCATCAAATCGCTTGGCAAATTCTTCACTCTTCATAACGCGCTCCTTGTATTGATCATAATTCAATGACCAAGAATTATCATCGCGTCGCTCTCTAAGCCACTTTGCATAGTCATCTATGAGTTGTAATTGCTCACTCTTCGCCATACGGGCAACACTATTCTCTATAGTCTTTTCAAAGTCAATGTACCCATCCCAAAGGTTGTAATTAGCAGCTCTTATCTTATCCCATGGCAAAGGGTTTTCATAATCTTTTTCTCCGATATCTATATAACTGTAGCGATCCGGAACCACTACATCACTCTTAACACCTTCTAACTGGGTAGAACCTCCATTAACACGGTAAAACTTCTGTGTAGTCAACTTCAAAGATCCCATATCTCCGTAATCATTTTTACGCAACCAGCGATTTAAGTCAATGAAATTCTGCACGGTTCCTTTTCCATAGGTTTGCTTACTTCCGATGATAATTGCGCGTTTGTAATCTTGCATTGCCGCTGCGAGTATTTCACTGGCTGATGCAGATATTTCATTCACCAGAATGACTAAAGGCCCATCCCAAACTACGGCGTCATCTTTATCACTAAGAACTTCTGGCTCATCACCATTGGAAGCTACCTGAACTATCGGTCCATTCTTAATAAAAAGTCCAGCCATATCAACCACTGTTTGTAAGGATCCACCACCATTATTTCTTAGATCAATAACAAGACCCTCAACGCCTTGTTCTTTAAGACGTTCAATTTCCTTACGAACATCAGAAGCGGCATTACGATCTTCGTATTTTTGCATACCGAAGTAGAATTTTGGTAAATTGATGACTCCAAAACGCTTTTCCTCTTTTTGTACAACGGCGGACTTGGCAAACACTTCTTCCAATTCGACGATGTCTCTTGTAATTGTAATATCTCCTGTACTCCCATCAATTTTGCGCTTGACCGTTAAAGTTACCTGAGTTCCTTTTGGACCTTTTATTAATTTGATAGCATCATTAAGTCGCATTCCAACAATACTGGTTGCTTCTATATCCTCTTCTTGAGCCACTTTCATAATAATATCTCCCTCTTGTAATTCTTCTTGTCGCCATGCTGGACCACCAGAGATAATCCCGGTCACTAAAACTTCACTGTTTTTCTTTTGTAGTCGTGCCCCAATTCCTTGAAACTGTCCGCTCATTTGTTGATCAAAGCGATCTTTCGCTACGGGAGCATAGTAAGAAGTGTGTGGATCAAACTCCTCTACAATTGCATTTAAAAATCGAGCAAAGTAGTCCTTGCGCTCAAGTTCAAATGTAAGTTCAAAAAAATCGCTTATATCGTCAGTGACTTCTGTACGCGCCTTCTCTTCTAATTCTTTATCGGTCAACATCTCAACAGCAACAGCTTCTTCAGAAGCTTCGATAGCATCGTCCGTCTTTGCTGGAGGATTCTCCTGAGCATCTCTATGGTCAAAGTAGTTACCGATGGCACTCAACTTCAATTGTAGTCTCCAACGATCTTTTAATTCTCTTTTACTTTTGGCAAACGTTAGTTTTTCATAATCGGTATCAATAATTTCCTCAACATTAAAATCGAACGATTTTTCCAACACCTTTTCGGAGATCTCTACTGCTTCCTTGAGACGTTCTTGATAACGCGCATAAGTCAAATTGAAAAAGGTCAAGTCTTTTGCCTTAATCATATCGTCCAACTCCGCACGGTACTTGGAAAACTCATCGACATCTTTTTGTAAAAGCACACGTCTGTAAGGGTCTAAAGCATCCATATAATCATCAAAAACACCTTCAGAAAAGGCATCATCCATGTCTTTAGCATCGTAATGCCCTCTTTCTAATACATAAGAAATGAGATCCAAAAGAAGTTTATCCTTATTTGGATCCTCAAAATTTTTGGTAGTAAAACTGCAACTCGCCACTGAAAATAGTAGGGCTACTGCGATTAATTTTATATTCCTTTTCATAAGAACTTGTATTTGCTTCATGTTAACAGCAATTTACATTAAAAATTGTGCCATAAATCAAGTGTAGCTGGTAATATTTTGTTAAACATCACCCCCACTACTAAGACGTACAATTTACGTATTTTTGCGGAGAGAAACCAATGCTTATTATGGTAAAAAAACCACTCATACTGATTACGAATGACGATGGAATCACAGCTCCTGGCATCCGAACACTTATAGAGGTCATGCTAGAGATAGGTGAAGTTGTAGTGGTCGCCCCCGATAGCCCCCAAAGTGGTATGGGACATGCCATTACCATAAACGACACCCTTTTTTGTGACCCTGTGGCTATAAACCCTTCTGCAACTCATAAGGAATACAGTTGTTCAGGTACGCCCGCCGATTGTGTTAAACTTGCTAACCAGCAAATACTAAAACGCAAACCTGACATTTGCGTTAGTGGCATCAATCATGGAAGCAACTCTTCCATTAATGTTATTTACAGTGGGACGATGAGTGCAGCCGTAGAAGCTGGCGTTGAAGGAATTCCTGCTATTGGGTTTTCTTTACTGGACTATAACCTCAATGCTAATTTTGAGCCCTGTAAAACCTATATCAAATCCATAACAGAACAAGTTTTGCAAAATGGCCTACCTAATGGCATCGTGCTCAACGTCAATTTCCCTAAACTGAGTGCCTCAGAAATTAAAGGAACCAAGGTGTGTCGACAAGCAAAAGCAAACTGGGTAGAAGATTTTGACAAACGCACCAATCCGATGGGACGTGATTACTACTGGTTATCGGGTGAATTTGTCAACCATGACAAAGGAACTGATACTGACGAATGGGCACTTGCCAATGGATATGTATCTATTGTCCCCGTTCAATTTGACCTCACTGCACATCATTTTATTCAAGATCTCAACAGTTGGGAACTGTAATCTATTCCCGCCTTAAATCGTATCCTAAAGCTTTCGCGAAAGCACGGCTCATACAATCTCGAAGATCACTACTTTTGTAAGTTCAATACCGAACCACACTACATGAAAAAAGAAATTATTATAGGGATCTTAACAGGAATCGCGGCCAATACTTTGGGAGTCATCCTTTATATTTTGGCCTTTTCAGACAAAGGCATTGATGCGACACTACAGCAGTCTATGACTGAAGGTTATTTTGGTAAAATCGCAACCCTAGGTGCTGTACTTAATCTTGTCGCATTCTTTATTTTTATTAAAAAGAAGCAAGATTACAGAGCGCGGGGAGTATTATTAGCAACCCTATTCATTGGTGTTTCAGTATTGGTACATAAATTCTTATAAGGTGAAATATTATATTCTTGTAGGCGAAGCGAGTGGTGATCTTCATGGATCACATCTGATGAAAGCCCTTATTATTCAAGACCCAGATGCCGATATTCGTTTTTGGGGAGGCGACCTTATGCACGCCGTAGGCGGCACCCTTGTCACGCATTACAAAGAGAGAGCCTTCATGGGTTTCTTTGAAGTCATTCAAAATTTACGGAAGATAACGGGTCTGATTAAAGCGTGTAAAAAGGACATTGCTACATTTCAACCGGATGCACTTATATTTATTGACAATTCGGGTTTCAACTTGCGCATCGCCAAATGGGCCAAACCGCTAGGTTTCAAAACACATTATTACATTAGTCCTCAAGTATGGGCATCCCGTGCGAGCCGCGTACCCGCAATCAAGGCAAACATTGATCACATGTATGTTATCTTGCCTTTTGTAAAGGATTTTTATGACACCTATGACTATGATGTTCATTTTGTAGGACATCCATTATTAGACGCTATTGCTGGGCGAAAACAAGCTGCTCTCGCTGCATTTTCTGAAAAGCATAATCTTGATGAGCGTCCTTTGATTGCATTACTTCCTGGGAGTCGCAAACAGGAGATTACAGCCATGCTCGATGTAATGTTGAGCCTTGTCGGTGATTATCCCGATTATCAATTTGTAATCGCTGGAGCCCCAAGTCAGGACGAAGCATTTTACGCTCCTTTCTTAAAGCAACACAAGGTCCGCTTAATCATGAATCAAACCTATGATATCCTCAGTTTTGCAAATGCCGCACTCGTTACTTCTGGGACAGCAACCTTAGAGACTGCCCTTTTTAAGGTTCCGCAGGTGGTATGTTATAAAGCAAACGCAATTTCTTACGCAATTGCTAAGCGCATTATCAAACTCAAGTATATCTCGCTGGTCAACCTTATAATGGACAAAGAAGTTGTTACAGAATTGATTCAACACAATTTCAACACCAAGACATTAAAGGCCGCGTTGAACCAAATTTTGGACGACTATCAACGTGTGAGTCTTTTCTTAGAGTATTACGAGCTCGAAAAAGCTTTAGGAGGGAAAGGAGCCAGTGAGAAAACTGCAAAACTCATCGTAGGCTACACCAAAGGATAAAGACTCCATTGCTAAGTTTTCACATGTAGTGCTTAATATAAAATCGTAGTGTCACTCTTAGGTTATCATAGAAATACTCATATTTGTGATGCTTCAATATCTACTATGAAAAGAATTTTACTTGTTTTGTCTTTGCTTATACTGTGTTCTTCCTGCGGAAGCTCTAAGACTACTTATAAAAAAACAACTGCCTCAAAAACAGATCGTATTGTCCAGCAAGCGCAAGCTTATGCTGGCACACGCTATAAATTTGGAGGCACCACAACTAAGGGAATGGATTGTTCAGGACTGGTATATATCGCTTTTCAAAAAGAGGACATTGTCCTTCCAAGAGTGTCCAGAGACATGGCTAAAAAAGGCAAACCTGTAAAAAAAAGAAGTATCAAAAAAGGAGATCTTGTATTTTTTAGAACCAATAAAAACAGCAAAAAAATCAACCATGTTGGCCTCGTAACTGCGGTTAAAAATGGAGAGGTTTTCTTTATCCATGCATCTACATCAAAAGGAGTCATGACTTCATCCATGACAAACCCCTATTGGACGGGAGTGTATGTTCAAGCAAGACGCATGATCTAATATTTCATTTTTTCGTATCTTTCTAAAACCTAATTAATTCGTTGCAAGAAGTCCTAGTAAACCAAGACTAGGTGCATCAATTAAATTCATCCATTCTCAACATTCTTCTCGCTTATATACTTGGGTTGATCCTACAAGATCTCTATCCGGTGAAGCTCCTAGCTTTATTGCTAGGGTGTTTTTCCCTTTTAGGCGTTCTTTGTTTTCATCATTGGTGCATCCTAAAGAAGAAAAGATCCCTTTGGTTATTTAGCACTCTAATCGCCTTACTAAGCATCCTTGTTGGCATGCTGAATCTTGCCATAACGAACCCTTTAAGGGATTCAATGCACTATGTGGAGCGTATGGATGGTCAAGAGCATCGATTAATATTTGAAGTACAAGAACAATTAAAACCCACCGCCTTTCAAAATAAGTATATCGTTCATTTAAAGCGATGTAACGGAAATCCTGCGACAGGAAAGCTACTGCTAAACATAGGAAAAGATAGTAGTCAAGCACTCTTGAAAGTTGGCCAGCATCTGTTTACCCGAGCTATCATTCAGGAAGTGCCACACCCCAAAAGCCCGTACCAATTTGATTACGGAGCATATCTCAACAACCAACATATTTATGGACAAGTATCTGTGCAAACAGACGAATTACAATCTCTTCGCCAAGGAAGCAATGGCATTAAAGTATGGGCCGCACGCTTTCGCGAAAGCGTTCAACGCAGTCTACAAGAACAGTCCTTCAGTACACGACAGCTCAGTGTAATCAATGCATTACTCTTGGGCCAGCGACAAGGCATTGACCGCCAACTCAATCAGCAATATGCCGCTGCAGGGGTGATTCATATACTCGCGGTTTCTGGTCTTCACGTTGGGATTATTCTTTGGTTACTAAGAGGAATTACCACACCATTATCGCGCTACCGCTGGCGGCATTTACGCTCGATTCTTATTGTATTGTGTATCTGGGCTTTTGCATTTATCACTGGGGGATCTCCTTCGGTACTTCGGGCGGCGACCATGTTTAGTTTTTTAGAAATGGGACGTGCCGTAGGCGGTCAAAGCAACACCTTTAACTCCTTGATGTACTCGGCGCTCTTCTTAGTACTCCTCAATCCGCTCCAATTGTACCAGGTAGGATTTCAACTGAGTTATCTCGCCGTGATGGCTATTTTATGGATCCAACCGTGGTTGTCTCGTCTATATGTTCCAAAATACAGACTTACTAAATTGCTTTGGGATACTACTACAGTCACGGTGGCGGCTCAACTTGGAGTTATGCCTTTAAGTCTGTTCTACTTTCATCAATTTCCTGGGCTATTTTTAGTTTCAAATTTGGTGATACTCCCGATGTTAGGCATTCTTTTAGGCAGCGGAATTGGAATTATTGTTTTATCCTATTTCCAGATCCTACCCGATGGCATCGCTTCGGGCTATGGCGCAGTAATCGACACCCTTAATACATACATTGGATGGGTCGCTGCACAAGAGTCTTTTATATTTAAACACCTCAGTATATCGACTCTAGAAATGCTAGTCATGTACCTCAGTATTGGGTCAGGGGTGTATCTCTTTCAGCGATACGAGTACCGAAGGTTACTTTTCTTTTTGAGTGCGATCATGGTGAGTCTAGGCATTTTGACCTACCAAAAAGCCACTCCAGAACCAGCGCATTTTGTCATTTTCCAACAGTCGAGAGCTACATTGATTGGAACCTACGCAAACAGACAACTACATGTGTTTTCTAATGACACCACATATGATTACAACATAGACTACAAGGTCAACAATTACAAAGACCAACTATCTCTCAAGGCGGTTTCTAGGGACTCACTACCCTCTCTTTTTCGCTTTAAGCGAAAGACTATTCTACGCGTGGACAGCCTCGGCATTTATACAGTACCTGGGTTGCATCCAGATATAATTATCTTAACACAATCCCCAAACATCAATCTCCACCGTCTTATCGACCAGTATCCCAATGTTCAAATTATTGGAGATGGCAGTAATTATAGATCCGATATTATACGCTGGAAGGCTACTTGTTTGGAACGAAAAATCCCTTTTCATAGCACGTATGAAAAGGGAGCTTTTATATTAAAATAGCCCTCTATTTAGAACTAAAGGCATATTTAAATGTATCCTGATATGCCTGCCATTTATCGGCAGTAGTGATCTCTTTATAGTCGTCATTGGCAATCATTTTTAAGTAAATTTCCAATTGACGTGGCGTCTTATACCCGACCACCGGTTGTATGTAATTTCCCAATTCGTCAAAGAAAACGGTACTTGGGTACCCACGAACCTTCATCGCTTGTGCAAACTCATGCTGACTGTTCCTCCCACGACGATTAGGGTCGTAGTTTGGGTTTGTATATGTATTATCGAGGTAGTTCACTTCTTCGGTTCCTTCGGCATTAAATTTAACCGCATAATAATGGGCGTTGATAAAATCAGATACCTTTTTATTCTGAAAGGTGTTTCGGTCCATTAGCTTACAGGGGCCACACCAGTCGGTATATACATCAACGATGATTTTTTTGGGCGTTATAGCTTGTGCCGCCATTGCTTCGTCAAAACTCATCCAGTTGACCTGTGCAGTTCCCGTCGTCCCCATTAATATGAGTACTCCTAATAATATCCTCTTCATCTCTTTTAATTTAAATAGTCTGTCTTTGGGTGACTAAACACCTTACAAACAAAAAACGTTCCAAGATAAGGAACGTTTTTTAAATGTATAAATTATATGATTATCGCACCCCGTGCATGAGTTTTTTCAATAATGGGTTTAGCAACATAATAAGGACTCCTGCACTCGCTGGAATGATAAAGAATAACATGAAGAAGGTTGCCAATGAATACTCAGCCGTTATCTTATCGATCATCCCTCCTGAACTTCCCGCAAGTTTATTGCCAATGGCAATTGCCAGGTACCAGATACCAAACATAAATGCGATCATTCTAGCCGGAACGAGTTTACTTAAATAGGATAGTCCAACGGGAGATAAACACAACTCTCCCATGGTATGAAAGAAATAAGCCAAGACTAGCCAAATCATACTTACGGCAGCCACTTGAGCCCCTTGAGGAATATCAGAAGAACCGTATGCTAGCGCCAGAAAACCAACCCCTAATAATATAAGACCAACCCCGTACTTCACTGCAGCACTTGGATTATACTTACTCTCCCAGAGTTTTGAAAATAGCGGGGCAAAAATTATAATAAATAAAGAATTTAACACACTAAACCAAGACGCAGGCACTTCAGGAGCTTCCGCATTGTACTGTTCGTAAAGCATTGTAATAACAAACCCCCAAACAATCAAAAAGCTAAGTGCCAGAATAATATTCCCTAGAGCATATTTCGCAAAAGTGTTTTTAAATAATTTATAAAGAACCCAAGTAATTACACCTAGAGGTATTATCGTAATAAGGGTGTTCACTATTCTAAAAATATTTGCAGAACTTCCCTCTAGCACTCGATCTGTATAATCACCAGCAAAGATGGTCATAGAACCTCCCGCTTGTTCAAAAGCAGCCCAAAAGAAAACTGTGAAAAAAGCGAAGATCGAAACTGCGATCATCTTATCTCTAACAACCTTTGAATAGCGAATAATACGAGACACTAGTAATATTAAAAATATACCAAGGGCAAAAAGAATCATAAAATTAGACCCTGAAAGACTCCCCACATTGAAATCAAACAAATTTGTACCACCAATCTTAGAAACGGGATCATTAATAACCCAAACTAAGCCAATCACTGCGCTAATTACTATGAAAATTTTATCTAAGCCTGTAAACGGATTTAATTTATCTATGGCCTCATTTATAGTAGGTCTTCCCGTTTCTTCATCCGGCTTCAAACCGATATGAGCAAATATGCCCTGTGTAAAGTAAAATTGTAACATCCCAAAAAACATGAATATTCC
>JBLHXM010000019.1:0-38865 GCA_047630395.1 Dokdonia sp. | reverse complement strand
GAGTCCGTGCTAACTATGGAAAAAAAGGAGCCTCGAAAGCCTGGAATGCCTTTCTAAATGCTTTCATCCAGGTACAAGCCAATAAGCACAATGTGTCACAGATGCTATTACTGGGACACATAAAGGTTGTCCCTCATGCCTCCATTAAGGCAGAGACTCCAAAATCAGAATTAGGAGATATGGTAAGCCGCATTGACAAGATGGTGGCTCAAGTAGTAAAAATAATTGTGGCCGCAGGAAAAATCCCCATTATTATAGGCGGCGGTCACAACAATGCTTACGGCAACCTCAAAGGGAGTTCGCTGGCATTGGGAAAAGCAGTGCATGCAATTAATATTGACGCGCATACCGATTTACGTACTGCAAATTATAGACATAGCGGAAATGGATTTAGATATGCCATGGAAGATGCAGAAGGACCATTTCTAGACAAATATTCTATTTTCGGACTGCATAAGAATTACACCCCCACCTATATTTTTGAGTGGATGGATACACAAAAGAATCGCATTGCATACCAATTGTTTGAAGATATGACGACCATTGATCAAACCTTAGATAGCTTTCAATCTATGGTTAAAACGGTACATGATGGATCTTTTGGATTAGAACTTGATTGCGATGCCATTGTAAATTTTCCAAGTAGCGCACAAACCCCTAGCGGTTTTGATTTGAATACCACTCGGACTTTGGTACAACTAGCAGGACGTGAAAAAAAATGCTGCTATTTCCATATTTGTGAAGCAGCTCCCAATAAGAAAAATGCCGGACAGGTGGGCAAAGCACTAAGTTATCTTGTCACCGATTTTATTAGAGCTCATGGTACACATTAGACCATATAAAAATTCAGATGCTACTGAATTCAAAGCTTTGAACATCGCATGGCTTGAGAAATACTTTTACGTCGAAGTATTCGATAACGAGGTCTTGAGTAATCCGGACACGTATATTCTCAATAAAGAGGGGTATATATTTATGGTCACTGAGGATGAAAAGACCATAGGCACCATGTCTTTGATGAAACACGAAGACGGCATCTTCGAATTTACCAAAATGGCTGTAGACCCTAATTTTCAGGGGCGAGGTATCGGGAAAGAGATGATGTTGTTTTGTATCGATTTCGCGAAAACGAAACACTTCAAAAAACTGATTTTGTATTCGAATACCGTTCTAGAAAATGCTATATACATCTATCGAAAATTTGGATTTATAGAAGTACCTATAGAAACAGACGTGGTGTATGCACGTGGTAACATTAAAATGGAACATTATTTAGAGTAAGAATCTTATGAAAAAAATAGCCTTATGCGGACTTTTAAGTGCTTTTACACTTTTTAGTTGCAAACAAGAAATACATCAAGAACGCGTCCCTGAAGCAGTTACTCCAGAAATAAAAAGAGATTTTAAAATTATCCCAATCGCACATGGAACTGCAATATTAAAATGGAAAGGCACTGTCATTTACGTCGACCCTGTAGGTGGACCAGCAGCATTTGCTGGACAGCCTGATCCCGATCTGATCCTAATTACAGATATCCACGGGGATCACCTCAATATAGAAACCTTGGAAGGACTCAACACCTCCAAAGCAAAAATCATAGTACCTCAAGCTGTTGCAGATAAGATGCCAGAAAGTTTTGCAGCACAGTTGGACATTCTAAATAACGGAGAAGCAAAAACACGTTTTGACTTTGTGATTACTGCGATTCCTATGTATAACCTAAGAGAAGAAGCTTTAAAGTTCCATACCAAAGGCCGTGGGAATGGTTACGTGATCGAAAAAGAAGATAAACGTGTTTATTTTTCAGGAGACACAGAGGACATTCCTGAAATGCGCGCCTTGGAAAACATTGATTTCGCCTTTATTTGCATGAATCTTCCTTATACCATGACGGAGGCAAAAGCCGCTGAAGCTGTGCTTGCCTTCAAACCTAAAACCGTCTTACCCTATCACTATCGGGGTACAGATGGGCTGAGTGATCTATTTGCATTTAAAACTGCAGTGAATCGAGGTAATAGTAATATTGACGTATTGTTGATGGATTGGTATCCTGAGGATTAACTTACTTTTTGTTTTAATAAAAAAAAGAAACCCCACAATCGACTTGTATCGTTTGCGGGGCTTCAACCTACTTAACTTACTTAACTAATCTTCTACTTCAGGGTAAATGAAGTCTGAGCGATAAGAGTTTCTCCGTCAAATACATTGACACTATAAACTCCTGGCTCAAATTCCTCTCCTTTTGGAGCTATGTTTTCACAAATATCTAGGGCTTGATTTTCGTAATAAAACTTCGAAATGGCGCTGTAAGTTAATTTGCCGCTTTCAAATTCGATACTTTTATTAGCACCTAAAATATTCTTCTTGGGATCAATTACCTGTACATACAGCATGCGATCACCCGCTTCAGATAAGCGGTTTTGAGGTACGGTATAGCATGCTCTCACTTTATCTACACGACGTGCTCTTTCATTTTCTACTAATTTTCCAGAAGCGCGTTCTATCACTCCTACAGCTTTTAATTTATTTGCTGCCAAGGCAGATCCTATGGTCACGCGTTCTGCGAGTTTATCATTTTCGATAGTCAAACTATCACCGACACCACGCTGTACTTCGAGCTCATAGCTGGTACTGTCAACACGCATGGCCAGTAATTGATTACTCCCTCGTAAACTATCGTTTTGAGTGAATAAGAAATCGCGTTCCTTACGAAGTTTGAACACTTCCGTTCTATACTTCCCTAAACTTGCAATAGTTGCATCTTTAGATCCAATGTCACCTATCAATTGTTGGATTCTATCACGAGCATCATTAAGGTCTGAATCCTTTAAATTATTTTCTTCAATTACAACGTCATATTTGTCAACCATCGCCTTTAAGTCAGATAGCACAACATTTTTTTCTTGCGTCAACTGCGACTTAGTGTCTTTCTCTTGATTATACAATTTTACGGCGAAGGCTCCCGCTACAACTAATAGCACAGCAAGTATTCCTGTAACTATTTTTATTCCGTTATTATTACTCTCGTTTTCCATGTTTATTAGAATTGTTTAATGGTTATACGTCTAACGTAAGATATTGGACTTTGGTGTACTTAATTTTGCAAAACGTTAACATTTAAAAAATGTAATAACGCCTAGCTGGTAAAAGATATTAAAAAAAATGCACAAACAAAAAAAGCGATGCATTGATATTGCATCGCTTTTTTTGTTCAAAACTAATATTATCTCGAGTAATTTGGAGATTCTTTTGTAATCGTTACATCGTGTGGATGACTTTCATTGATTCCACTGGCCGTAATCTTAACAAAGCGTCCTGTTTCTTTGAGGGTCTCAATATCTTTGGAACCACAATATCCCATTCCCGCTCTTAAGCCTCCCACAAACTGGTGAATACTTTCATTGAGCTCTCCTTTGTAAGGTACGCGACCCACAATTCCTTCGGGAACTAATTTTTTAATATCATCTTCTACATCTTGAAAGTAGCGATCTTTAGAGCCTTTTTTCATAGCTTCAACAGAACCCATACCTCGATATGATTTGAACTTGCGACCTTCATAGATGATTGTCTCTCCAGGAGATTCTACGGTACCTGCAAGCAAAGAACCGAGCATAACACAGTCTGCGCCCGCAGCAATTGCTTTAGGGATATCACCGGTATACCGAATCCCTCCATCTGCGATAACCGGAACCCCTGACCCTTTAATAGCTTCAGCACATTCTAAAACTGCAGAGAACTGTGGAAACCCAACTCCTGCAACCACACGAGTAGTGCATATAGATCCAGGTCCTATTCCAACTTTTACGGCATCGGCACCCGCTTCTACTAAATATTTGGCAGCAGCTCCAGTAGCTATATTCCCCACCACACAATCCAAATTAGGATGCGCAGCTTTTACTAATTTTAAAATATCTACAACCCCTTTTGTATGTCCATGTGCCGTATCGATCACAATTGCATCTACTCCAGCCTTTACTAATGCCGAAGCACGCTCTACAGCATCCCCGGTCACACCAATAGCAGCTGCCACTCGTAAACGACCAAAGGTATCTTTATTAGCGTTTGGCTTTAAAGTTAGTTTTGTTATATCTCTAAATGTAATTAGGCCTACCAATGTGTTGTCGCCTTTTACTACAGGAAGTTTTTCAATTTTATGATCTTGAAGAATTGCTTCGGCTTGTTGTAAAGAAGTTCCTTCTCCAGCAGTTACCAAATTTTCTGAAGTCATTACTTCGCTTACTGGACGTTCTAAGTTTTTTTCAAAACGTAAATCTCGATTGGTTACGATCCCTAAAAGCTTCCCTGCATCATTTACAATAGGAATCCCGCCAATACTATGCTCGCGCATTGCATTCTTAGCGTCACTGACCAAGGAATCTAACGGCAAGGTCACAGGATCTATGATCATTCCGCTTTCGGCGCGCTTCACTTTGCGCACTTTCATGGCCTGTTCTACAATGGTCATATTTTTATGAAGAACGCCAATTCCGCCTTCTTGTGCGATGGCAATAGCCATACGACTTTCGGTTACCGTGTCCATAGCCGCCGAAACGATAGGGACATTCAAGGTAATATTTCGTGTGAATTTTGAGGCGATACTTACTTCTCGGGGTAGAATTTCTGAGTATGCTGGTACAAGTAGTACGTCGTCATAGGTGAGCCCTTCTCCCAGAATTTTATTTTCGTGTGCAGTCATAGCAATTAAAGTTGTTGTTACAGTTTGACCTAATAATAGGCTTTAGTGCGAAAGTTCGAAAACACGACTCCCATGGTAACAATTAATTGCGTGCAAATATACAGCTAAAAAGATAAAGTTTAATCCTTTTCATTTTATGTAATCCAAAAAAAAATTGGGTCCTTAATCGAAAGATCTGAATCAAAGCTTTACACATGATGATATAGATATCCACACTGACCAAACAGCCACAATAATTACAACCAAAGACAAGTGTTTATTTAGATCATTAAAGACTATCAATGATTTCCAAGAACTAAACAATGATTTCCTCCAAATCAAACCATATATCTCTCTATGATCTAGGTGTGGTTTTTGTGAGTTGGTACAGCACGCCAATAGCACCTATCGTAAAACTAGCAGTCATTAAAATACCTGAGATCATAACGATATATTTCATCCAGAGCATGCCACTCCATAACATATAGATTCCTCCAAAAGTGACTAAAACAGAGAGAAAAGGCTCAATCATCAAGAAGTATTTTAACCGTTTAGGCAATGATGTGATTGCAACTAAACCTCCCAAAAGGAAAAATATAAAGGACATCGATAGTATGTGGGTATGAATAATCGTAAGCATTTCACGTGCTCCCTTTTCAAACTTCATAACATCGGTCACTTCACTATCTTCATTCCCCAAATAATTTTCTTCGATTCCTTGTGGTGTATGCGTCTCCGTATTCTGGACAAATAGAAGTCCTGTAAAATAGCCGACACTCAAGACAATCACAAAAGCTGCGATGAATACTTTAATTTCTTTAGGAAAGGTATGAATGAGGCCGTGAAACTGCATTAGATTGCTTTTCGTTCTTTAAGAATGCCTATACTTTGTAAAACGTCATTCACAGCATTCGTCATAGATCGCACAGAAATAGTAGCCCCACTTATTGCGCTTATATTCTTATAAGGAGCTAAGGTTTCTGAATCGGACGATTTACCAATAAATTGTTTTAACCAGCGCTTGCTTCCAATTTCTCCCCCGTATTCTTCACGGTAAATAAGCACTTTGCTTTTAATCACGATAAAATCGACATCAAACAAAATCAAGTAATCAAAGGTTGCTGTCTTACTTGGCGCATTCCCAATGTATGCATATCCTAAAAGGCCACTGGCATCTTGTACCGCAAACAAATTATCGGCAAAATCAGCTGGGACTTCAGCATCAAGTGACGCGTCTACTGCAACCAGTTTTTTTGAAAATTCTTCCGATTCAAAATACGACGTGATCACTTTGTCTACTTTCTTTTCTAACTTTTCTGGAATAGTAAACCCAGCGAACAATAGACATAATGGTAAGAGGAAAAGGGCCTTTAATTTCATAGCACAAAATTACTTATTTATAATTGATTTAAATAAGAATCGTGATAAAAAATTAGAATACTCATAGAGTATCCACTCAAATAATTGCTAAGATTTCCAGAATTTGAACCGGGCTTTAATTCGCTTTTTTCTGTAAAATTTTTCTTGAAAATTAGATATGGCCTTCCACATGGCTTCAAAAACCAACCCTTCGGGTTCTCCACTTTCTTCAGCATATGCTTTTGCCATGATACGTACATGCTCCTCATAACGGGACAAGCGCTCGAAATTTTTCATCCGAGTTTCAAAGCTCATAACACCAAATGCCATTCTATTGAGGTCAACTAGGTAGAAGTCGAAATGGTTTTTATTGATTTTTATCAAGGTATTCCCTGGAGAATGGTCCAAGAAATGAATGCCCTTGGCGTGTAATTGATAGGTGAATTTCGCGAAAGCGGACAACAGTGCCGTATCACCCGTATACTGAGAATCTCGAATCAATTCACGATAGGTAAGGTCATACGTTAGATGCTCACTGATATAGTAGCTCCGCCCAAAAAACAAGTTGCTTTTTTCTTCAAAATAAGCTACCGGATGTGGTGTTCCAACCTCCAAAGAAAGCAACGTGTTTGCATATTCGAAAGAACGCTCTGCCTTTGAGTCACGAAAAAAACGATACACCACCTTATTGATCCAATTAGGCTTCTTAAAAGACTTTACGTTGATCTTTTGTCCATCAATATCAAAGAGTTTAATCGTATTTCGATCTCCATTATCAAAGTCCTCTCCGTGAGTATCAAACCCATGAATGATGGCATGAACTCTTGCCGACTTACCTTGATATTTTTTTGAGAATACAGATTTCACGCTGCAAAACTACATTTTCTATTCAATGTAGCCCCACGCTTTTCCTATCTTTGTTACAAATCTATCCAATGAAGCACGTTTTCCTTGAAAGTCATAATATAAAAAATCCCTTTTTTGGCTTTGGACAATTTAATTACCATTTGATAAATGGCATCTATCAACTCGCTCCGGAAGATTTCAAAATGTCTCTGCATGTAAAGGATACGAACAAATGGAAAACACACTACGGAGACTATTACAAACTCAAGAAATACTTTTCAGTACGTCGCTATCCAGAAGCGAGACTGAGAAAGCGCTATGATTTATGGCATGCCATGAACCAGAACACCAAAATTGAACCTTATCACGACATCCCCTATTTACTGACCGTTCATAATATCACACATATTAAGGATCAAGAAAACTATAAGGAAAAAGAAGTCCATCAACGGTTTCAAGAGAAACTGAATCGAAGTACTGCCATTACCTATATTTCCAAATATGCCAAAACGTCAACACACGAATTCTTTGATGTACCTGATGTACCTGAGCATATTATTTACAATGGTAATCCAATAAAAGATATCCAATTATCAAGTATTTACAAGCCGAACTTTGTACCGCCTCGCCCTTTTTTATTTTCAATAGGCGAATTTACGCAACGTAAAAATTTCAAAACCTTGGTTGAAATGTTGCGCGTGCTTCCAGACTATGACCTCGTAATTGCTGGTAAAAACACCACAAAGATTGCAGAAGAGTTAAAAATCTTGATCAGCACATACAATCTTAAAAATAGAGTAACGCTACCCGGAAAGATTTCGGAATTAGACAAACAATGGTATTTTCAAAATTGTCGCGCTTTTGTATTTCCATCGTTGCGTGAGGGATTTGGATTACCCGTTATTGAAGCGATGCGTTTTGGGAAACCAGTAATCACATCTAATAATACCTCCCTCCCTGAAATAGGCGCTGATATCGCTTTTTATTGGGAGCATTATGATCCCGATTATATGGCTCAAACCGTAATAGAAAGCATACATGCTTTTGATAGAAATGAAGAACAAAATACGTCCAAAAGTATTGCACACGCACAATCTTTTAATTGGAGAAACGCTGCGCAATCGTATATTGACGTGTATCGAAACATATTAAATAGCTAATCCATAATGATTAAAAGCCTTCAACGTAAATACCACAAAAAGAAAACCTTATTTGACACTTTGCGTCATCCCCAAGAAAACAATGGAGTGGTCAATATTCACCGATTGGACACACATAATGTGGGTGATTTTTATTGCGCTCCTCATCATTACTTTCATGAACTTACCGACAAGAGTTTGGATATTTTCGCGTACAAACGAGCCGAAAAAGAGGTGCGCCAGCATTTTGTAGAGTCAGTATCAAACAACGGTCTTATTATAGGTGGCGGCGGACTTTTAAATCGAAATGGTTTTGCAAACCAAATGAATATGTTTGAAAAACTTGGAGCTAAGGGTAAGAAGGTAGTGCTCTGGGGTGTTGGACATAATTCCAAAGAGAAAGAGACCTATGACAAGGTAACGAAGTATAATATTGACGTTGCCAAGTTTGGACTCGTGGGGACTCGAGATAAGTCGATGCCGGGAGAATATGTCCCCTGTGTTAGCTGTCTGCATCCTATTTTTGATGAGATCTACGCCCCCACACAAGAAATTGGGGTGGTTTTTCATAAAGACACCGTCAAGAAACCAAAAATTGTTTCTTTATTTCAAGACTATCCTACGAGTTCAAATACAACAGACTTGCACGGACTTATTACGTTCATAGGAGCTTCTGAAAAAATCGTTACAGATAGCTATCACGTGATGTATTGGTCTATGTTGTTGGGAAGAAAAGTGGTTGTAATCCCTAATTCGTCAAAGTTTTTTGATTTTCAACACCGTCCTGTGGTTACTACTTTTGAGGATGCTTTGGGCGCTTTCGCGAAAGCGGAAACATACCCATCACTCCTTGCGGAATGTAGAGAGATCAATCGTACCTTTGCAGCCAAAGCTTTTGACTATTTAAATATCTAATATGAAAGAACTACACGATCCAGCGCTAGCGACACTAAAGCGCGGAGGCATTATTCTGTATCCTACTGATACCGTTTGGGGAATAGGATGTGATGCTACCAACGCCGAAGCCGTAGAGCGCGTGTACGCCCTAAAAAAAAGAGCCAAAGACCAATCTATGATTTGTCTGGTCTCCGACTATAAAATGCTAAATATCTATGTGGAAGAGATTCCAGAGGTAGCTTACGATATTTTAAAGTTTGCAGGAAAACCCACCACCTTGATATTAGACGATCCCATTCGTGTCGCAGAAAATGTAATTGCACCCGATAACTCTTTAGGTTTCCGAGTGATTCGTGAGCCGTTTTGTAATTTCCTTGTAAAGAAATTCAAAAAGCCCATTGTTTCTACTAGTGCCAATTTAAGTGGCGATCCAACGCCTATGCGTTTTAGCGAAATTAGTCCAGCGATCATTGCGGGTGTAGACCATATCGTCGATTTAGACAAACATATTAAATCAAAAAAGCCATCGGCGATTATTAAATTATCCAAAGACGGGAAAGTAACGGTGATCAGGGAGTAACGGAAGAAGATCCTTTCCTTTCTAACCAATATCATTACAAAAAGAATCAACACATCCATAGTAGGGATACTCAAGTCGGCGAGACTTCAAATTAGAATACCATGTCAAGTTATAGCAACGCCATATCTCACCCCATATTTAAAACCATTTCCAAAGCTGCCGATGCACTCGGATTAGAAACCTATGTCATAGGTGGATTCGTTCGTGACCATATGCTAGACCGAGGCGATGCTAAAGACATCGATATTGTAGCCGTAGGCAGCGGTATTGAGCTTGCACGAAAAGTAGCACAGCTGTTACCGTCAAAACCCAAGGTTCAGGTATTTAAAACCTATGGCACTGCCATGCTAAAGGCTGGCGATATAGAAGTAGAATTTGTAGGTGCCCGTAGCGAATCCTATACCAAAGACAGTCGGAATCCTGTGGTAGAAAATGGCAGTCTTCAGGACGATCAAAATCGCAGAGATTTTACGATCAATGCGATGGCTATCTGTCTGAATGAAGCTCGTTTTGGAGAACTATTAGATCCTTTTAATGGAGTAAGTGATCTAGATCGAGGTATTATACGCACACCATTGGATCCTGATATTACCTATAGTGATGATCCGTTACGCATGATGCGGGCTATTCGGTTTGCTACCCAACTTGGTTTTGTAATAGAAAGAGCGTCTTTTGAAGCCATCAGTCGGAATGCAGAACGTATTGAAATTATCACTAGAGAACGTATTGTCGTTGAACTGAACAAAATCATATTGAGTCCAACGCCTTCCAAAGGATTTGTACTCCTTGAAAAATCGGGACTCCTCCCCTTCATACTGCCCGAACTCATAGCCCTCAAAGGGATTGATGAAGTAGAAGGACAGACCCACAAAGACAATTTTTATCACACTCTAGAAGTCGTAGATAATATATCGGAAAACACCCAAGACGTATGGCTCCGATGGGCGGCACTTTTACATGATATTGGAAAAGCACCCACCAAGCGTTTTAGCAAAAAAGTAGGTTGGACCTTTCATGGACATGAGTTTGTAGGATCAAAAATGGTTTTTAAACTATTCAAACGCCTCAAAATGCCATTGAACGACAAAATGAAATTTGTCCAAAAAATGGTATTGATGAGTAGTCGACCCATTGTAATCTCTGAAGACCACGTTACCGACAGCGCCGTGCGCCGTCTGATCTTTGATGCTGGAGATTATATAGATGATCTTATGACGCTCTGTGAAGCAGATATTACGACAAAGAACCCTAAACGTTTTAAAAAATACCACAATAACTTCCAAGTCGTTCGTAAGAAAATGAAGGAAGTAGAAGAACGAGATCATGTACGCAACTTCCAACCGCCGATTAGTGGAGAGGAAATCATAAGCACGTTTAACCTCAAACCTTCCCGAGAGATTGGAATATTAAAGGAAGCCATTAAGGAAGCTATTTTAGAAGGAGTTATTCCTAATGAATACGAGGCGGCTAAAGAATATATGCTACAGAAAGGTGCTGAGATGGGATTGAAGACAGTTTCCCAGTAGGAAGAATGTATCTTCATTGTACGCGCTACTATCTATAAACAAAAAGCTCGGAACAACAGTTCCGAGCTTTTTGTTTATAGATAGTAGTATAGCCGTATACTTACCCATTATGCGATCCATCACAATAAGGAGGATTCTTTGTGAGCTTGCACGTACATAGATAATAGGTCTTTGTCTCTTCTGCTTCAAAACGCAAATTAGGTGTGCTTTGGGCCTCATTATGAGCCCCATTGCAAAAAGGTTGGTTTTCACTATGTCCACAAGTACACCAAGCATACTTTTTACCTGCTACTAAATCACATGCTACTGGCGCATCACCGCCACGTTTTTTGTTATCTTCCATAGATCGAAGATAGGAATTATGTATCTTGGAATTAGTCTAAATTATCGCCCAGATATTCCTGAATTTTAAATAATTCGATGGTGTAATCAAGGAGTGTAGCATCTCCATTAAGGCCATGCCCAGGAATCACAATCTTCACTTCTGGAAAATAATCTTTTACGGCAGCCACTGTTTCGGACCAAGCTTCTAAATTGGCATCTTCTAGATTCCCTCTTTCAGCCCCGTGGGCCTTAATCATACAGCCACCAAAAAGCAAGTGCTCCTTAGGCATGTATGAAACAATATTATCAGATACATGCGCTTCTCCCACATATCGATTCTCAATAGTGCTGCCTTTCATTTGAATGGTTTGCGTATCCTTAAACGGATGTGAAATGATCAACGAATCTTGCTTCAATAAATCCGCTGTTTGTATGGATGCATAGGAAGGAATGTTTGCCTTTATAAAAGCGCTCAAACCACCAGCTGCATCAAGATGTGAGTGATTGACTACGACTCCTTTGATTGTCAATTTTAAATCATTTCTTACAAAATCAATAAGCTGTTGCGAAATAGAATCATTGACCGGGGTGTCAAATATTATTGCCTCCCCTTCGTCCACATAGATATATCCATTACACGCAATAAAATTCCCTTTTTCTGTCTTGACATAGCAAATATGCATATAACTATGATCCGATAGCTTAACCACCTCTAAAGGCTTTATATATGATTTTGGTGTGTACGGCTCCTTTTCGATACAGCCACTAAAAAGAAAGCTTCCTAATACCAAAACAAAAAAAGTGAGGGCGGGGCGACCTAGCATTTACTTACGTTTATTTCTGAAATTGTAGTTTTTATCCCCTTTGGTTTTGGGTTTTTTATATTTCAAAGCAATCTCACGACGGTATTTACCTCCCTCATTTACTTTGGAGTTCTTTTCTGACTTATCATGAAAAGCTGGACCTGGAGCATCATCATCATTCTTATTCCACTTGTGTGGATTGAAAATCTCTTTAGCCTCTGGACGTTCATCTGGTGTGAGTTCCTTTGAGATCTCTATCTCCTTTGGTATCCGTTCTATTGGGATTTTGATCCCCATTAGCGCTTCCAGTTCTTCAACAGCTCTTACCTCTTTTGGTGTACTCAACACAAAAGCGGTTCCTTGACGCTCAGCACGACCAGTACGTCCGATACGGTGCAAATAATTTTCAGGATACGTAGGTACATCTACATTTATCACATGGCTAATGTCATCAATATCGAGTCCACGAGCCATTAAGTCTGTCGCGACCAAAAGTCGCACTTTACCGGTCGCAAAGCGACCTATACTGTTCAACCTGTAATTTTGAGACTTATTAGAATGTATTACGTCACTCTGATGCGGAAAGGCCTCTTCAAGAAGCTTATACAAGCGATCGGCCATTCGTTTATCTTTCGTAAAAAGCAATACTTTCGGAAACATTTTCGCAGAAGCGAGTACTTCTAACAAGAAATTTACTTTTGTATAAAAATTAGGTGCCTCATAACGCACTTGACTAATATTCTCTAGTGGTGTTCCACTAGCAGCAACTGTAATTTTTTCTGGATCATGAAAGAAATCCGAGATCAAGGCATCTACATCTTCGGTCATCGTTGCCGAAAACATAATGTGTTGTCTACGCACTGGAAGAATATCAATGATATTCATCAATTGTGGGCGAAACCCTAAGTCTAACATCACATCCACCTCATCGATTACAATCTTCTGAATGGACTTTAGTTGTAACACTCGACTTACAGCAAGATCATACAAACGACCCGGAGTCGCTACAATGATATCTTGTCCCGCTGCAATAAGCTCTTTATGTCTATTGATATTGACACCACCATAGACACCCGCAACACGAACATCGATGTAGGTTGATAGTTTTTCGATCTCTTCAACGACTTGTACGACTAGTTCACGGGTAGGTACTAATACTAAAACGCGTGGATTTTCCTGCTTGGAATAGACAAGACTGCGTAAAATAGGCAGCATATAGGCAAAGGTTTTACCTGTACCGGTTTGAGCGATGCCTACAACATCCCGTCCAGACATTACCGGAGAGAAGGCCAATTCTTGTATAGCCGTAGGGGTTTCAAATCCTATATCGTCGAGGGCATTCCAGAGGAATTTATTGAGATTGAGGTCCTTAAATGTCATAATATTTGTTGGACGGCAAAGCTAGTCAATTTAAATAATAGAACCTCTATTACTAGACTATCTATTTAAATAGACCCAACCCGTCATATCGGAGTACTCAGAAGTATTCAATTTTAGCACCCAAAAATAGGTTCCTGATGGTAATTCACTACCTCCCAAACCTTTATTAGGAGTGCCATCCCAGAAAGGATCACTATTGTCACCCTCAAAAATAAGATTTCCTAAACGTGAATAAATAAACAATTTATAATCGAAAATATCTTTAATTCCCGTAATCTCAAAAGTGTCATTTACACTATCTCCATTAGGAGAAAAGCCTTCTGGAACAAAAGGTGGACAGTTTTCTACGCCAACATTAAATTGCGCCAAGTCATAACAAGCGTCAGGATCTGAACTGTCAATCCGAACATAGACCGTCTCAGGATTTGTCTGATTGGTATATGCAAAAGGATCTGAGATCTCGTTTTCTTGATTCAGTGCATCTATAGTATTAAGGTAATACCCATCCACAAACTGGTCGGCTGCGATGCTCAAATCATCAATATTTTGAGAAAGATCAAAAATGCCCATTTCAAAACCTTCATTACAAATTATAATTTCAGGCAAATTGAATATTGGATTGATTGGGGTCACAATGAGCATAAAACTTCCTACATCAGCACAATCAGGCCGCAAAGGATTCTCTAGGCGCACAAATATTTCCTGTGGAGTTCCTAAATTGGCATAATTACTTGGCTCTTGAATGGGATTTGCATTTAGTTGTGCCTCTGTAATAGACGTGTGATAGGTCAAATCAACGTTTTGTTGTCCTGAGATAATAATTCCTTCTTGACTCGTGAGATCAAACAGCGTTAACCCGTCATTGGATGCATCATCACAAATAGAAAGATCTGCTAATACGGGTACCGTTGGTTGATCAAAAATTTCAATTACAAAAAAAGCCGTCGAAAAGCAATCATCATCAGCATCTTGAATAATACGCAAGAATATCGTCTCCGGATTGCTCACATTCGCATATCCTGAAGGGGTTACTATTGGATTTTCCCCAGCGTCTGCGTCTACTTGACTTGTGTGAAAAGTGACGGTAACTCCCGTTTGAGAATCGATGGCTAAGGCTTCATTAGCTGAAAAATCAAATACGTCAATGCCATCGTTTGAAGGATCATCACAAACGATCAAATCTTCCAATGGATTCTCAACAACCGCTATGTCATCTATAGAAATCACAAAAGACTCCGTATCAAAACAATCTTCTCCTCTTGAATTATTAAGTCGCACAAAAATCGTTTCAGGATTCGTAGTATTTTGATAGCTACTTGGGTTTGAAATCGGATTGATTCCTTGGCTTGCGTCATCTTCATTGTTGTGAAAGCTTATTCCCAATCCCATTTGCGTCCCTAGAATAACCCCATTTTGAAATGTCAAATCAAAAGAGGCTACTCCATCATTGGAAATATCATCACATACTTCGAAGTTTTCTAACGGCACGATGACAGGTAAAAATGTGACTTCGATACTAAAAGAAAGTACAATGAAACAGGTGGTATCTTCATCCAATTCTAGTCGGATGTATATTATTTCTGGATTGGATGTATTGGTATATGTGCTTGGATTGCCAATGGGATTATCATCATCTTCAGCATCTATTTGACTCGTATGATAACTGACTGTGACTCCTGCTTGACTTCCTAAAGCTGCATCACCATTGATCGTCAGGTCAAAAACAGCTTCCCCATCATTGGTAAGATCGTCACACACGATAAAATCTATAGGAGACGTTGCTACCTCAATAGCATTAAGATTGACATCCAAAGGATCAGATTCATTATTACTCTCATCCAGTTCGTTCACAATACCTGTTCCGTTACCGGTATCATCAACTACCGCAATCAACTGAAAATCATCAGGCACTGATGCTGGTATATTTACGATAGCCGTTCCTGAAAGCGTTCCATTAATCTCAATTTCTGCAGATGTTGAAGTCGTCCCTACGAGATTCCCATCTACGTAAAATGCAATGGGCGTTCCAGAAGGCAAAGGTTCTGTTCCCTCATTGGTTACGGTATAGGAAACGTCAATGGCTCTACTCTGACATTCTGTCTCCGCACTATCTAAGGCAATCAATGCATCTGGTAAGGTAGAATTCAAAACAGTTATGATATTATTCACCATCACAAAATCTTGTCCAGAGGTCAGCATAATTGTCGCCGATGTATCTCCAATACTTATATTATTCTCAATATTATAAAAATCAATATCCATGTTAAACAGATCATTTGCACCTGTAAAACTATTGGTTCCATTAAACTGATTATCAGCTGGATTTAATGGAGGGTTACTCAAAATGCTCCCATTAATCGTTAATGTTTCCTGAACAGCTAGTCCAGCATCTCCTTCCCAAGCTACAAACCCAATTTTTGCATTCTCGTTGTCTATGACATTGAGATTTTCTAATTCAATCGTTAGGTCAAATTGATTTTGGGAAACCGATTGCAGTCCGTCAAAAACGTTGACTTGATTCAGGGGCAAGTCTGGATCTTCATAAATCACTGTAATCGCCCAGCCGGCAAAGTTGGTGCCTGAGGGACAGAAAGGTGCAATGACATCGGTAAGATCTAGTTCTCCTAAGGTATAGATGCCTGATCCTGTACTCTGAACAAGGGTTGTTACGTCTACAAAAGCGGCAAAAAACACACGGCTCGGATCAATTTCATCTGCAAATTCACGTTCGGCAGTGAGTGGGTTTCCGTTGAGCAATACATTGAAATCACCTGTTCCTGAGCCCGCCCAATATAAATAGGCCGCAATTACCGTTTGATCACTCTCGAGCGTTAAAGTTGCACTACTTTCAGTTAAAATAGTGCAGGCACCACCACCTCCATTCTCTTCAGTATTCATGGTGTTTCCTATCGCTGTATAGTCGTAATTACCACTAAAAACAGCGAGCTGCACAACATCTTGAGCCAGGGTGACTTCGCCTATTAAAAAGGCAATGAAAATAAGAAAATACTTTTTTACCACGATCTTACAGTTTATGTTATAAATGTAAGACTTCTTTTGGATAGAAAGGTTACGCTTTCGCGAAAGCATAATTTTTCTAAACCACAATGACTCATACCCTATAAATCACGGCGTTTAAGTAATACATACGACCAGTAGATAAAGAGAAACGTCCATACTGAAACTATGAGTATTTCATACCAATGTACCGCGTAGTCAAAGTTGACATCCGTTTGTAACTGCGTCGCCGCTGTCTGGATCAGTTCTAATCTAGTAATTGGCTGATTGATAAGATTCCACATGGATCCCAAGGGAAGAAAACCCCATACTTTCCAGGCCGTATCTAAGGTAAAAACCCATGAAACAACCAACAAAACAATCCATTCTACAATCCACCAGAAAAGCAATAAGCCTAGGGCAAAGGCAGAACGTTTGATTAACACTCCTAAGAACAAACAGAAGGAGAAGAAACCGACCAATTTTAAGAAAAAGGCAAACAAGAATTCCAAGTCAGAAAAAATGATAGACATCTCATCAAAATCGGAAAACAATAGTCCCAATATCAAATTCATGATGAATAAGAAAAGGGTCGAAAGTGCTGCAAAAACAATAACTGTTAGGAATTTAGATAAGATAAATTCCTTCTTACTCAAACCATCAATAAGATTCTGTTTGAGGGTTCGATTACTGTATTCATTGGCGGTCATAGAGACAATAACCACGGCTAAAAAGAACTTTAAAAGGGCTGCAAAAAATCCATTAAAATGCCAAATAAAAGGAAAATTAAAAATGCCCTGATCTGCCAATCGGAAGTTGATACCTTGAAACTTAAACTCTATGGATGCGAATAGCGCGATAAAGGTAATTAGTATAAAATAACCATAGACTAATACTTTGGCCGTTTTATTATGCTTTAATTTATGATATTCTATGGTGAGGAGTCGTAACATGATCGGTCTAGTTTAAGTTGTTAGTCAGTTCTAAGAATTGTTCTTCCAGGCTTTCCTTGCGCTGTACAAGATGCGTAAGTATGATGCCCTCCTTAAATAATTCCGCATTTAAAGTAGCTGCATTCATGGGGGATGTCAATATCCCCGTCACCAATCCATCTTCTAGCTTGACATCTCCAAAAGAAGTATGCGTCCCTAAATAATTTTGTAGCTTTTCTATATCATCCGTACGCAATTCAAAGAAACCATGACTCGCATTCATCTGATCCACACGCCCAGAGTATAATTTGATCCCCTTGCGCAAGATTACAACATGACTACATACTTTCTCCACTTCATCGAGTAAGTGAGATGCCAACAAGATGGTAGTCCCATTTATGGCGATCTTTTTAATGATCTCTCTAATTTGATGAATTCCTTGTGGATCTAAACCATTTGTAGGCTCATCCAAGATTAAAATCTCAGGATCATTTAACAAAGCCGAAGCAATCGCCAAACGCTGCTTCATTCCCAAAGAATAGGTGCTAAACTTATGATGCTGACGATCTAACAACCCTACTATTTCCAATTTCTCTTCAATTTTATTTGGCAATACATCTTTAATCTTACAGACCAAGTTCAAGTTTTGCTTGGCGGTCATGTATGGATAAAAGTTAGGGCGTTCAATAATTGCACCTACCTTTTTCAAGGCATTGTGTGTAGAATCTGTGCCGTCAAACCAATGAAAATCTCCTCGGGTAGGATTTACTACATTTAAGACCATTCCTAGTGTGGTTGACTTACCACTACCATTAGGTCCTAAAATACCATACACATTTCCTTTTTCTATCGTAAAAGACAGATCAGTAACCGCCTTTACTGCACCGTAATGCTTCGTGAGATTATTAATTGTGAGGATTGTTTCCAAAGAGAGATTATTTTTTGATTGATAGTGATTAGTAGACGACCTTAAGTCTTTTTTGTTACATCCCTTTAGTATCTTTACACAAATAATTGGGTATATGGAAGAAAAATTAATGTCAAAGAAAAAACCTTCCTACCCTATTATTCCTAAACTTCAAGAGTACTTGAAAAAGTATAATAGAGGGACTCGTATTTCGGTTACCTATGATGATCTTTTACGTTTTTCGGGGGGCATAAATCTCTATGATGCGAATGAAATAGACACCTTGTGGTTTAGTGTCTACTATGCCGAACATGAACGCCATGAAATAGAACAAAGTCTTAAAAAGGTATATTCTGTACTTATTTCGGATGGTAACAACGACATTTTACCTTATTTAAAAGTAACCGCAATCGACTTCTGCACCTTTGGGAACTCGAAGCCATTTCGCGTCAAAATTCAAAATATATACAATGACAACTATACCTTCTTCTATGTAAAGAAAGCGGATGCGAGTCGCGTGTATGGCCTCGAACTTGAACATTTACTATCTCCCAATAGAATTAATTTCTTAGTGTATGAGGATACGCTTGTTGAAGAACATATTACAGGAATTCCTGGCGATGAATTTATCAAATCGTATTTACCAGAATGCGATGAAGTAGGAAAAGCACAAATCGCAAAGGAATTTGTCAAATTTAATGAACGCTGTATGATTCTCTTGCTAGGTGATATGCGTTCCTACAATTATGTGGTGATCCCAACCCATGACTTTGATCACATTAAATATAAAATTAGAGCGATTGATTTTGACCAACAATGTTTTGAAGGAAATTTTAAAGTTTACAAACCTCATATTTTTAAGGAAAACTATAAAATAGTAGAACTGGTCTCTAATAAGTTGAGTCCGAGTGTCATTGAGCTGTACCAAATTGAAGAACGAGCCTTATTGGCAAAGCGGATACTCGCTACGACAAAAAGAACGACCGAGCTCGTAAGGTGTATGAATCAAGACAAAATTTCTCTTGAAAAAAACTTTAGAGAGTTGCGAAACGATCTATTCCTCTATACCAAAGACATAAAATTCAAGCGTGCAAAATCTATGGGGCAAATATTAAAGACCGCCCTAGAATTTGTACGTAGAAATTACGAAGATGTCAGCCTTAAAAGGTTATTGGATTAATTTTTCTCTTTATTGAAGTATATAAGATAGTAGTACATCTGCTTTTCTTCATCCCAACCTTTCTCTACAAACTTCTCAGCACTTTCTCCATTCACAAAGTCAAGTTTGATTTGAATGTTCGTATCCAACTGGATCAGGTTCTTGATCTTTTTCCGCTGCGTACTCACTGCCTTATTACTAATAGAAAAATCAGTAAGGTCTTCAATTTTATATTTCGGAGCCTGTTCTTGCTTATAATTGCGAAATTCTGGAATCAATTCTGGATTCTCCAATACCTCATTCATAAAAGAATCTTCATTGAAGGAATCATTCTTCGCAAAGTGGTTGACAGCACGATTCATAAACAGTACCTCTTCTTTTTTATCTTCTGCAGGAAGCACAACATCCTTTGCAAAATCTTGACAAAATTTCAAATACTTTTTGGTATAGAAATTATCGTCTTCAAACATCTCCACGCCCAAGAAATTCTCTAACCAGTATTTGGTGTCATAGCGATTGGAATCTACAGAAAGCACCTTATAGCCTTCCTCCTGCTTATAGTTCAGGATCAGACACCCTTTGTCAATTTTATTCAAGTTAATCCCTTGCTCAAGCATCATTTCAAGATTCTCTCCGCTTTCGCGAAATTGCAAGAAATCCTGTTTCAGCTCGCTTTTAAAAATACCAATCCCATCCACCTTAATATTATCTATCGAAATATTATCGATATGAGCAATATATACCTCTCCAGACTTAATATGTGGATGCTCACTCTGGTCATACAAATGCTTCGTAATTTCTTCCGACAGTAAATGAGTCGCTCCAGGAGTATCAAAAACCTTGGTTACAATATTGTATAAAGTGTGAAACTCAAGATCCGTCTCATGCATAAACTTATAATAATTCTCCTCTTTTTCCCGAAAGGGCTTAAAGAAAAACTCCTTGATTAAAGGCGTCAATTCGTCCGTCAATGGATATGGGTCAGAAGAAAGGAAAACACCCTCTGCTTTACTTTTATTTCCCACGCGGTGAATAGAAAGAGACTCAATTTGAGCACTGTATAAGTTAATCATGAAATGCTTTTAAGGTGGTGGTTAGTTTGTTCTCTGGGATATGGAAGTATCGTTAATTCCAGTTTTCATCAAAACTGAGATCCTCTAAATCATCAACATCATAATCGTCGCTAAATTCTGATTCAAAATCGTCTTTTTCAGCTTCAAAAGCAATGTCAGGTGCCTGATCAGGAATCTGGCCATGCACATACATTAAATTAGGATATGTTACGCCATCTTCTGGTTCGGCAATTTCTGCGAGCTCTACCATAAAACGCCACATATTAAGAAAATCATAGACATAAAGAAGTTTTGTCTGACGTTCACTAAGAATGTCTTCCAAAATCGTTTCATGCATAACTCCCACTTCACCAGGCGTTTCGCTCATGTCAAACTGAGAAAACTCTTCCCCTTGGTTCCATTCATCATCACTTAAATAAAAAGAAGCTATTTCTGTACCATCAAAACCAAAAGATTGATTTACAGCATTATGAAGGTCTTCTAATGAGGCTGTTTTTGCAATTTCTAAATCCCTAAACACATCTTCTTCAGTGTCTAAAATGATTCTAAAACGATATATCATTATTCGCATAAATTAAGGTGGTCAAAGATAGGTATAACTTTAGGTTTGCGACCAAGGCTTCTAGGAGAAGTTATGAACGATTTACACCTACAAGCTTGGTTGTACGCATACTTTCCAATAAAACATAAAATTGGGCGCCAAACAATAAAGTGGCTAAAACAAGATGTATCGGTTGGGTACCAAATGGAAAGTCAACATAATACATTGTTATCCCGGAGAGTACCTCAATACCAATAAAAATAAGTATCCAATTAAGTAAGCGTCGGTGCCCTAATCCCATTTTGCTGTTTCTCCAGTAGATATAGCATGTAAGCAGCGTCACAAGAATAGAAAAAGAGCGATGTACATAAAACCAAAGGGTCGCGGGGTCCATCCAGAGTTCCTTGGCATCATAGCCAACTTCACTCACCCGTTCATCCACATATTGGCGAACTTGAGTCCCTAAGGCTATCTGAACAAGGGTTAGTAGGGCTGCAAAAAACATGAGCTGCTTAAAAAGAGGGTCATAGATCAGCGGCTTTTGCACCACTAAAGGCTCTCTCAAGGCCTCTTTTTGTTTGAGTTTAAACCAGAGGAAAAGAAGCAATGCCAAGATAAACAAAGCGGCTATCATATGAATGGTAATCTTTACAGGAGATAAATTAGAATCTACCACCAATCTCCCTAACCAGGCTTGAAAGCCCATTAAGGGTAGCACGAAGAAAGACCCAAAAATAAGCCAAGGCTTCCCTTTCCAATACCAAAATGAAAAGATGAACATCAATAACATGGGAATCCCTGCCAAAGCAGTTACCAATCTATTAATATATTCTATCCACGTATTCCAAACATTAAATTGAGCATAGTCATGCTTGTCATACGTACTCCAGTTAGACTCGATGTAAACACTACCCGACCTAAAATCGGCTGGGGCTATTCTCAAGGATTCTGAAACAATTATGATTCGACCTTCTTTATAATCAAAACCAGATTGCCATTCCAGCTGATCCTCTTCTGTTGGTGGCACGAGGTATCCAAAACACTGTGGCCAATCAGGACAGCCCATTCCGCTGCCAGTCATTCGCACAACGGCTCCTGCGACTATAATAAGATACAGGAAGATAATGGAGATTTTTAGAACTTTTTGATAATACATTGCTACAGGTCAGAAAATCGTTATACAGTCATTTTATGATACATAAATACAGAATGATCTTATGAAATTTATAAGTACTACGTATCTATGCGCTTTCGCGAAAAAGCGAAAACTACAATTCCAAAACGGTATTTGAACTCCCTTTTCGAACCTTTTTAAAATCGGCAAACATATCGTCATCTGCTCGGTATCCAATAGGCATTAACAAAACAGCCGACAATCCATGATCGGCGAGGCCCAGAGTTGTATCATAACCGGCAGCATCAAAACCTTCCATAGGACAGGCGTCTATTTCTTCAAGAGCACAAATGGTCAATAAATTCCCCATTGCAAGGTAGGCTTGCTTGGTCGCCCAACTCTTGGTATCCTCTTGAGATTCTTTGGCAAATACATCCAATAGATAGGTGCGAAAAGGATTTAAAACTCCGTCCGGTGTGTTCCTAATGGCCTTAATATTTTCAAAATAAGCTTCCACATAGGCACCATCCACTTTTTTCTCAACACAAAACACAAGAAGATGTGAAGCATCTACTACTTGCTGTTGACCCATAGAAACGGGTAACAATGCCTGCTGCATCTTTTTATCATTTACAACCACCAAACGAATAGGTTGCAATCCAAAACTGGTAGCAGTGAGATCGAAAGCTTCTTTCAAAACACCCAACTTGTGCTCAGGTATTTTTTCATTAGGATTAAATTTTTTAGTGGCATACCGCCATTTTAATGCATCTATAACTTGTGACATTGATTGCTTTTTTTGAACTTAGCAAAGATACATCGCAGGCGATAATAACCCACTCGCATTGCTATAATAAATTACAATAGTCCGATAGCTTATGACCCCACTTGAAGAATGTATTGCTGCATCAGAAACCAGAATTTTCAAAGCTGTATTTCCCAATACTACTAATCATTATGACACCTTGTTTGGGGGAACTGCCTTACACATGATGGACGAAGCTTCCTTTATCTGCGCAACACGCTTTAGTAGAAAAAGAGTGGTTACAATCTCCACTGATAAAATTGATTTCACAAAACCCATTCCTCAAGGAACCATCATCGAACTCATTGCACGGATAATCAAAGTGGGAAGAACAAGTTGTGTCGTACAAGTGGATATTTTTAAAGAAGACATGTATAGCACAGATCGTGAAATTGCAGTCACTGGTTTTTTTACCTTTGTAGCCTTGGATGATCATAAAAAGCCAACACCTATTCTGGATTAGCCGTATCCGTTTAAAGGATTAGCAAATAAATTGTAGTACACATACTAAGCACCTATTAGATACAGTTAATGAAAGAGCAGTGTTCACCACCGCAGAACCTATAAAACTATTGTCTTTTGAGTAAACGAATAAAACGTCTTATTATCTTATTTTCTGCAGCCTTAATATTGGGGTTGGTTTTTGTTTTTGGTTTGTCTTCACATATAAGATCGAGTACGGCTGACTCTATTTTCGCAAAAGTAGAAGATGTCCCTTCATCCTATACCGTGATTGTTTTAGGCGCAAGCGTCAGAGCAAATGGCAACCTATCTCCCATCTTAAAAGATCGAGTAGAAAGTGCATTACAACTCTATACAGAAGGCAAAGTAAAACGATTTTTACTCTCTGGTGACAATGACACTAAAGAATACAATGAACCCGAAGCCATGAAAGAATATCTCATCGATCGCGGTGTTCCTCAAGATCATATATTCTTAGACTATGCTGGTTTTGACACCTATTCTAGCATGTACAGAGCCTCTGCCATATTTGAAGTTAAAGAAGCTGTGGTAGTAACCCAAAATTTTCACCTGCCGCGTGCACTCTACATCGCCAGAAACCTCGGTCTTAATTATGTAGGTTATGTAGGCGACAAACATGTGTACACACATGAAGGTGCTAACAAAAAACGAGAATTACTCGCCAATGTCAAAGCATATCTAGAACTCACTTTTAAAAAAAAACCTACTTATCTAGGAGATAAAATTCCCATAAGTGGCACGTCACAGTCAAGCTATTGAGTCACATAAGAAAGGCTTTCTAGTTATACAAAAACTACGTAGTTTTACCACAACACTAAAAAACAAAAAAAACTCGTGTACGCGATTTTAAAAAAAGAAATACATGCCTTTTTTGCCTCTCCCATTGGTTACTTGGTCATCGGGCTGTTTCTCTTAGTTACAGGTCTTTTTTTGTGGGTTTTTGAAGGAAATTTCAACATCGCCAATTCTGGCTTTGCAGATCTTGCTCCTTTCTTCCAACTCGCTCCTTGGATTTTTACCTTTTTAATTCCTGCTGTGACCATGCGTAGTTTTAGTGATGAGCAAAAAATGGGCACCTTGGAACTCTTGCTCACCAAGCCTATCAGTACATTGGAGTTGGTTCTGGGGAAATATCTTGGCGCTTTTACGCTAATTGTACTCTCTTTGATTCCAACGGTTATATATGTCTATGCGATTTACCAATTGGGAAATCCTGTTGGCAACCTAGACATTGGCGTAACTATAGGTTCGTATCTAGGATTGTTTCTTCTGGCAGCAGCTTTTACATCTATTGGCATCTATGCCTCTACCCTTTCAGACAATCAGATTGTAGCCTTTATCATTGCGGTATTCCTGTGTTTTCTATTGTATTTTGGTTTTGAAGGCTTTGCCAATTACAACCTCCTGGGCAGCACCGATGCTTTAATAAGTAATCTCGGTATGCAATCCCATTTTGATAGTATAAGTCGCGGTGTTATAGATACGCGAGATTTGATATATTTTATAAGTATTATTGGCTGTTTTGTATTTCTCACAGTCCGACGTTTAAATAAATTGAGGTAGCCCACTTTCGTGAAATTGCTAAAAAAAATACCCGCCCTTCTCATCGCCCTTACCGCCTTGATCGCTATCAACTTTGTGGCCAGCCTCGCACATCAACGTTACGACCTTACGCAAGACCAGCGATATACCTTGAGTGCTCCAGCCAAAATGATTTTGGACCAAGTCGAAAGCCCACTGGTTATCGATGTCTTCTTAGAAGGTGAATTCCCCGCCGAATTCCGTAGGCTCCAAAATGAAACGCGTTATCTTCTTGAAGAAATTCAAGACTACAATCCATACATCAGCTTTTACTTTTCAAATCCCTTGGAAGAAGGTGCAAATGCCGATGCCGTTGCCGAACAGTTTGCTAGTTTTGGAATGCAACCCGTAAACTTAACCATAAAAAGCAATGGCAAAGAAACACAAGAACGTATTTTTCCTTTTGCCACGGCTAATCATAAAGGGAAAGCAGTCCCCATCTCCTTATTCAAAAATATTTTAGGCGCCTCTAGAGAGCAAGTAGTCTATGCATCCATACAAAACTTAGAGTTTGAGTTCATAGACGGTTTCAACAAACTTGTGAACGCCAAAACAAAAAGTATCGCCGTCCTAAAAGATAACGGAGAGTTACCCGACGGCAAAGTAGCCGATATTCTGAGAAAGCTAGGAGAAACTTATTCCATTGCACCATTCCCTATGGAAGCGGTTGCAAAAGACCCTGAGAAAGCTTTAAAAGCCTTACAGAACACCTTTGACCTCATACTTGTTGCAAAGCCTACCAAAGCCTTTACAGATCAACAAAAGTTTGTGCTGGATCAGTACACCATGAACGGTGGAAACTCACTGTGGCTTATTGATGCTGTCGCCATGGAAACAGATAGTCTTCGCAATGAAACGGGGCAAGCGCTAGCCTATGGGCGCGAACTCAATCTCAACGACTTATTTTTCAAGTATGGTGTGCGCTTAAACCCCGTATTAGTAAAAGATCTGTATGCCGCGCCTATGAGCGTAGCTTCTGGAGATGGGACGCAATCACAATACACAGAATTGCCTTGGTTCTATATGCCATTAGTAGTATCTCCCAATACGCACCCCATCAACACCAATATTTCAAAACCCATTCGTTTTGAATACGCCAGCCAATTGGAAGTTCTCAATAATGCTAAAGGCATAAAAAAAACGGTGCTCCTAGCGACAAGTGTCTTGACAAAATTAGAAGGAGTACCAAAAATCATCTCTCTGGACAATATTAACAAAGAACCAGATCCTCAAGAATTCAGTAGCGGACAACAAGCCCTGGCTGTTTTGCTGGAAGGCTCCTTTGAGTCGGCATTTAAAAATCGCATACACCCTTTTAAATTAAATGAGGTACGCTTTCGCGAAAGCGGAACCAAACCCGCTAAAATAGTTGTTATTTCTGATGGAGATTTGATCGCCAACAGTTTAGATACAAAAGGAAGACCATTGGAACTTGGCTTCGATTATCTCACTCGTACATCCTACGGAAACAAAGAGTTTTTGCTCAATACGGTGAATTACCTCTTGGACGATGATGGGCTTATTAACATCCGAAGCAAGGAGATCGCTTTGCCGTTCTTAGACGGACAAAAAACGTCTAACGACTTACCGAAGTGGCAAGCCTTGACCCTTGGGCTTCCGTTGGTGTTTTTAATTATCTTTGGATTCTTATTCTACTATTTACGTAAACGCAAATACGCTAAATAGCTGTTGATAAGTTTGTTTTAAAGACCGTCTCTTTTCAAATATATTTGTAGTGCGCGTTTGCAGGTCCTTTTTATGCAAAAAACAGTCATTTTTCACAAAAAACAAATCATTTCTTCATATGAAATTTATAGTTTCTAGTTCGTACTTACTCAAGCAATTACAAGTATTGGGTGGAGTTATCAATAACAGCAACACACTCCCTATCTTGGACAACTTCCTTTTTGAATTGGCCGGAAATGCTCTCAAGGTTTCTTCCTCAGACTTGGAAACAACCATGATGGCGACCTTAGAGGTTGAGTCGGAGGATTTCGGAAATATTGCATTACCCGCCAAGTTGTTATTAGACACCTTGAAAACATTTCCTGAGCAACCACTCACCTTTACACAAGAGGACAACAATACGGTTGAAATAAGCTCTAATCACGGTAAATACGCTTTAGCATACGCCGACGGTGCAGAATTCCCTAATGCTGTTTCTCTAGAAGATCCAAGTACGGTGCATATTCCAGGACATGTGCTTGCTACGGCTATCACAAATACCATTTTTGCAACAGGAAACGATGATTTACGACCCGTCATGAGTGGTGTTTTCTTTCAGTTTTCAACAGAAGGACTCATTTTTGTAGCTACAGATGCTCACAAATTGGTGAAGTATGCGCGTGCAGATGTGAAAGCATCCCAGACCGCCGAGTTCATCATGCCCAAAAAACCTTTGAACCTTTTGAAAGCTATTTTAGGAGGTAGCGAAGATGAAATTTTAGTAGAGTATAATGAGTCAAACGCAAAGTTTACTTTTGATAATATCGAATTAATTTGTCGCTTAATAGACGGGAAATACCCTAATTACGAAGCGGTAATTCCAAAAGAGAATCCAAATCGTTTAACGATTGACAGAAATCAATTTTTAAACTCTGTGCGTCGTGTTTCTATTTTCTCAAATAAAACAACACATCAGATTCGTTTAAAGATCGCAGGTGCCGAATTGAATATCTCTGCAGAGGATATTGATTACAGTAACAAAGCAGAAGAACGATTGACCTGTGATTACCAAGGAGATGATATGCAAATAGGTTTCAATTCTCGTTTCTTAACCGAAATGTTGAATAACCTGAATGCCACAGACGTTTCTTTAGAAATGTCTTTACCTAATAGAGCTGGAATCCTTACCCCAATTGATGGACTAGATGAAGGAGAATCGGTAACCATGCTAGTAATGCCTGTAATGCTGAATAGCTAAGCTTAACAGAAAATTAGTAAGCACAAAAAAAGGAGCTACTTATAAAGTAGCTCCTTTTTTTGTGCTTACCCGTTATTTATGAGTGCTTTTTGATCATTGTTTTCACCTCTTTCTTTTGGTATGCATACGGAAACAACTCTTCCAATATAATTGTAAACTCAGGATCTATATTGAGACCATTACGCAAGAAGTAACGTCCTTGAATGTCGTTTCCATTCCCGTAATTCAATCCAGACAGTCTAAAGTTAATCTCAGCACTCTCTGGATAGAATTCTAAAGCTTGTGCAAGATTAGTAATAGCCGCATCGGTATCTCCTAACTGTAATAAGATATCTGCCCGGTTCAACCATGTTTGCAATTCGTAGTTTCCAAGTTCTAATGTCTTGCGATACCCGACCTCTGCTTCTTCATAAAACTTTAAACGGTGATTGATACGCGC
This sequence comes from Dokdonia sp., assembly GCA_047630395.1. Taxonomy (GTDB): domain Bacteria; phylum Bacteroidota; class Bacteroidia; order Flavobacteriales; family Flavobacteriaceae; genus Dokdonia. The sequence goes on along the minus strand of JBLHXM010000019.1, from coordinate 10,381 downwards.
ATATCGTTTCCAGTACAGCACATTCTCACTATCTATGCTAATTGCTTTATTAATATGGTAGAGCGCTTTTTGATAGTCCAAACGCTTCACATAATAATCCGTGATGGCAATCCATCCATTGTCTAATAATGGATCTTCATGTACACAACGGGTATAATGCTTGATCGCTAATTCATCACTTCCTAGTTTATCATAACATTTCCCCATGCGCAGCAAGGCAAAGGAAGTTGGATCATCCAATTCTAAGGTGATTTGATAATTCTCTAAGGCTTCGTTATACTTACCCAGTTTCTCGAGGACCTTCCCTTTCTCAAGGTAGGCACCTACAAAGCTATCGTCACTTATAATTGCAAAATCAAATGCAGAGAGCGCTTTGGTATACTCCTTTAAATCAAAATATTGTTTCCCAACTTGGTGCCAAGCTACCTCACAATATGGATTTTTATCTAAGAACATATTCAGATACGCAATAGCCTCATCATGTTGTTCTAAGAAATCAAAACAATAGATGATGTTATACAAAGAGCTATAATCGTTATCATCGACTTCTAGGCACTTCATAAAATTGATCTTGGCGTTATGAAAATCATCCATAAATAAGTACTCCATACCTATTAGTGAATATATTTCGCCAGGTTCATCTGTGAGGTCAATTGCCATTTCTAATAAGTCAACGGCCCTTTTGTGATCGTCTTGCTTACTATAGATATTTGCTTTTTGAATGTAGATTTCTTCGTTTTGAGGTTCCAACACGTGTAATTCTGATAATAAATCGTTGGCACTCTCAAACTTATTCTCAAAGATGAAGATCTCTATTTTGAATAATTTAAGGTTGATAGATGTAGGGTGCTGCTCCAGCCCAAGCTTTACAGCTTTGCGTGCCAAGGCTATTTTTCCATTTTCTATATAGTAATTTGCTATGGACTCAAACTCTTCGCTGTCGAAAAAGACGACGTCATTAGTCTTCAACATCGACTCAAATCGAGTAAGTGATCCGCTATTTCCTTCTTGATTGTAATCCATACACATTCTTTATGTATTACCTATTGATAAATTTAACGATGTTTACTCCCCTACCTTCTTTTATGGACCAGAGTTGTTAACACAATAGTCAACAGGCCAATAATCGCGCCAAAAGCAATTTACTGAACCACACCTGCCCTTTCGGAAAGAGTGTCAGTTATTATGCTTTGGAGTCTCCTTTTACAGTTCAGCCTGATCTTTTGACAGTTGGGCTGGATTTGTTGGCTTTCACGAAAGTGTGCGCATACATTTACACCATCAATCAATACAAACACTTTAATAACAACATTATGAAAACACTAATCACATTATTTGTACTCGCCGTTTCCACATTTACATTTGGACAAGAGACTGAAGGAGTAACCGTCACCATCGTTATCGAAAACTTAAACAGTACCGAAGGAACTGTTTCAGCTGCACTTTATGATGAAGCTACTTTCATGAGAGCAGCCCCACTAAAATCAGCAGAAGGAAAGCCTACAGAAAAGGCAATCACACTCATTTTGACAAACATAAAGCCAGGAGATTATAGCATCATTAGCTTACACGATCTAAATGGTAATGGACGCATGGATTTTGAAGCAAACGGAATGCCTAAAGAGCCATATGCATCATCAAATAACGTAGTTGCTATGGGACCTCCAAACTTTTCTGATTCAAAATTTAATGTTGGAACTGAAGATATTTCTTTGACAATTCGCATGTAAAACATACTAAAAACAAGGGATACTCCCAAATTTGGAAATCTCCAAATTTGGGATCTTTTTTGGCGTTACTACGCGAGCAAGGAAATAACAATAAGTAAAATCTTAATTTTTATACAAAACTATAAGTATTTCTAATAGCATTTTTTACCTTTACTTAGTAAATCTTCTATTATGACTATTACTCAACTGAAATACGTACTTGCCGTTGCCGAATATCAAAACTTCACAAAAGCGGCCGAGAAAACATTCGTTACCCAGCCTACCTTAAGCATGCAGATTCAAAAATTAGAAGATGAATTGAGCATTTTAATTTTTGATCGTTCCAAGAAACCTATTGAACTCACAGAAATTGGGCATAAAATAGTTCGTCAAGCAAAGAACATAGTCAACGAAGCTAATCGCATGACCGATATCGTAGATCAACAAAAAGGGTTTATTGGAGGTGAATTCAGGCTCGGAGTTATTCCTACTGTAATGCCAACCCTCCTTCCTATGTTTTTGAAGAACTTCATTAATAAGTACCCAAAGGTCAAACTTAAGATTGAAGAACTCAATACAGAAACGATTATTGAACGCTTGGAGGATGGACATTTAGATGCGGCCATCGCTGCCACTCCTTTGCAAAATGACAACATCATTGAACGCCCATTATATTATGAGCCTTTTATGGCTTATGTACCTGAAAACCATCGCCTTTTTGATCGAAAAGTACTCACTACAGCCGATTTAGATTTAGAAGATATGCTACTGCTAGAAGATGGACATTGTTTTAGGGATGGTGTCATCAACCTCTGCAAAGTTTCCAAGAGCTACGGGGATGATCACTTTTCAATAGAAAGTGGGAGTTTTGAAACCTTATTGAAATTAGCAAATGAAGGCCTTGGAATGACCTTACTTCCATATTTACACGCACAAGATGTTCATGAAAAAGAAAAGGCATTCTTCAAAAACTTCATAGAGCCTAGTCCCGCGCGTGAAGTGAGCTTGATTTATCATCGTAGCGAACTCAAAATGCAAATCATTGAAGCTTTGCGTACCACGATTTCTGGTATCATTAAAGGGGCTATCGCTTTTCAGAATGTGGCGATTATTAGTCCGCTTTCGAAATAATCTAGTATCCCTACATAAAAAACCCTTCTTGAAAACAAGAAGGGCCTTTACTATGTTATTCTAATATGTTTCTTTTTAGGGATATCCTGCCAGACATTTACTTTATGTTTCACATCAAAATAGGTTAAGTATGAGTCAAACATAGTGTTAAAATGGTGATTATGCAAAAGAAATGTGATTTTCTCTTTTTCGCTCTTCAAAAAATATATGATTCGTAATTTATGTTTGATAAATTTAACTATTCTGCAATAAGTGCATCCAGTGTTTCTCTCACATGAGCACTGTTCCAGTCGGCTGGGCCATTTTTCTTAATAACGATATTTCCCTTTTTATCGATAAGGTAATTCGTAGGTATCGAACTTTCGAAAAGGACATCAGGAGTTTCCATTCTTGGATGCACTGCTGGGATATTAATCGATTTCTTAAAAAGGAATTTTGTCACCACCTCAGACGTTTCATTGGTGATGAGTAGAAAGTCTACATTATTTCCATAATCTTCATATAAAGCTTCGATAGATGGAAGTTCCGCGATGCATGGAGGACACCATGTAGCCCAGTAACTAATAAAAGTAACCCTACCTTGCCCAACTGCGGCCTGTCGTTCGATGCCATCTACTGAGGCTACTTTATAATTAAATGGTGGAAGTTGGGTTTGATTTGCTTTCGCAAAAGCGGAAGGTTTTATTACAGAAACTATAATTTTATTCAACGCTACCTGGATAGGTTTTCTCGTTTGCGGGATGATTAACAAGGCAATTGCTGCAATGAAAATAAGATTCTTCCAGTTGGCTTTTTTCTTTAGGGTCATATTATAAAATAAAAGTGCACAATTACAGTCGTAATTGTGCACTAAAACTAACCAATATTTAGGAATTTATTTAGAAACAGTTCCGGTAGGAAGTGATGTAGCATTGAATCCAAAATCATGTGTATTAGGTGCTGTTTCTTGTCCAGCGACTCCTACCAATGGTTTTAACAAGAATGGAGCTGGAGAGTTATCTGGAAAAGGTTCCACAGAAATTACAACGGTACGTCCACGCACATCTAATGGAAAACTAACTCCCGTTGGTGCATTTTCAAAAAAGTCTTCTCCCGGTATTGGAGGTCCTGAATTTGGCCCACTAAAGGGTGCTCCTTCATCGACCATTTGAGCCAAAGGATCTACAAAAGTACCCGTTGAAATTGGACCTTGATCTGTTACTATCCAACCTTCATATTTCCAACCATCAGGCAGTGTCGGTAGATTCAAATTAGGTGTAGGTGGTGCTCCTGGCGTACCAAACCACACACCGTTCTCGTCATTCCCGTTATTCGTTCCATCCGACTCGTCCGTAGGTGTACGTAAGAAAAAGGTTCCGCTTGAAGCAGAAAAATCACCAACACCTGGAGCCGTGGCTGTAGAGATAGTTGCTGTATCTGCTGTAAAATTACCAGCCACCAATTTCTGATCTGATGGCAATGGATCATTGTCAGGGTTTGGTTCTAAGGTTAAAACAAATTTTGTAGCACTATCCAGTGTTTCTTGCGCTACTTCAAAAGAGGTTTTAGATAATACTCCACTGGCACTCACAGAGAAGGTTCCAGTGCTTACAGGAGTTCCATCGACAACTACCCAACCTTCGTACTGATAATCGGCGCCTAGATCTTCTAAGCCAGCAAGGTTTAGTTCTAAATTTCCATTTTGAGGTGTATTTGCCTCGTCATCACTATTACATGATGCAAACACTAGTACTAGTGCTGTACATCCAATCATTGCTTTTCTAATCATTTTTTGAGTTTTGAATTAATACTACGAAAGTATATATACGTCTACCCATTAAATGTTAGCTAGCTGACACTCGTTAAAAAATACAAAAAAATTACAGTGCTACTTTCAGACGAATCTCATTCCGACGGAAATCTAAAAAATCAAGCGTTTTTAGCTCATTCATAATAGTGCTGAGTGTTGGTCTTGAAGTTCCAATAAGACTTGCAATATCTTTTTGAGTATAGGGATGGTTAATAATAGTATCCCCCGTATGCGGACAACAATAGCCATAATCCTCTGCCATTTCCTTTAAAAACTCCTTTACCCTTGTTGTGGCATCCTTAAACAACAGTAATTCAAGTCTTCGTTCCAATTTTTTAAAACGGAGTCCCAAGAATTTATAAACCTTTAGACTGAATGGCCGATTATCGCGCATTAGGTCTTGCATTGTTGAGACGGGTACCTGGCAAATAGTAGTGCTGCTGTCCATAGACTGTGCAAATTCATTACGCGTTTCTTCTCCTAGAATGGCTTTCTCACCAAAAAGTTCGCCTTTGGTAAGAATGGCCTTAACAACTTCCTCCCCGCCCTCTCCATAGTAGCCTATTTTAACTTTCCCTTGCTCTATAAGGTACACTTTGTTTGCTGCGTCTTTCTCAAAGTATATATAGTCCTGCTTTGGGTAATGACAAAAATCATGGGTGGTTTTGTATTCCTTAAACTTGTGAGGACATAAAAGTCCAAAAACATTGACGTCTTCAAAAAACCAAATAGTATTCATAGTACATCTATTTAAGGTGAGTAACCATTTGTGCATCGTGTCGATATAACAACTTGTAGATTCAAATTACTACATAGGTCGCACATAATAACTTAAAAAGTTGTCGCTATATAAATCATAGCCTTACAATAGCGGAATCAAATCACCCCTGAGTGGAGAAGAAGAAAAATGGGTATGCAACACTCAGTATTCGGCGCCATTACATCAAAAAAAAAATCAAAAAAAAACCACCTCAAAGCACTTTGCACATTGAGGCGGGGTAGGATTTTGTATGCTTTCGCGAAAGCGAAACCATAGCAGTTATTTATTTTTATAAACTAATACGTGTATAATTACCAGCGTAGCTTCCTGAAACTATTTTTCCGTCTGTACGTGAAAATTCAAATATGATATTGATCTCTTGGTCAATCTCATCGAGCTTAACGATGCGCATGAAACCAATATCAGCATTTTCTTGTCCGAGAATATTATCACCATTTTCTACATTTCCGTTATTCCATACCCCTTCCACAATAGCTGCACAACTCGTGAGTCCATTATTTACTTCGTACGTTCTTTCCGAAAGATCCCCGTTAAGGGTTGTAAAGCTAGCAGCATCTATTTGTAGGCTAGTCCCATTAGTGATATCTCTACTTGTCAAAATGATTTCATTCTCATTTGTTAAATAGATCATATTTGTTACATATGCGGTTCTTTCGAATTCGAAACCATTATCACCTGCGAGGGTATTACTTGGCACACTATCGTCTTCACTACAAGATGCAAATGCAAGAGCAGCAGCTAGGATTAGGAATTGTAATTTTGCTTTCATGACTAAGATACTTGATGTTACCTGCAGCTAAATTAGCTAAAAACATCAAATACATCGATGAATAACTTAATTATTCGATGAAATACACAAATTTTAACATTTAAAGCTTTCGCGAAAGTGCTACTTCCTACTTCAAATAAGCACTATTTAAAATAAGCTTTGTATAATGTCTTCTATACTTATGCCTTCTGCCTCTGCCTTATAGTTCCGTATAAGTCGGTGTCTAAGGATTCCTGTAGCAACGGCCTGCACATCTTCAATATCTGGAGAATACTTTCCATGTAAAGCCGCGTGGGTTTTTGCTCCCAAAATAAGATTCTGTGAAGCTCTTGGTCCCGCACCCCAATCTACATAATCATTAATCATGGTATTGGCAGCTTCCGTTTTTGGACGTGTTTTACTCACTATCTGAACTGCATATTCAATAACATTATCTGCCACTGGAATACGTCGAATGAGCTGTTGGAAATCAATAATTTCCTGTGCGGAGAACAACGGATTGACTTTAGGCTTTGCATCTGACGTTGTTGCTTTTACAACATCTACTTCTTCTTGAAAAGATGGATAGTCGAGATTGATTGCAAACATAAAACGATCCAGCTGCGCTTCTGGCAACGGGTATGTTCCTTCTTGTTCAATAGGATTCTGAGTAGCAAGCACAAAGTATGGCAAGTCCAACGGATATCTTGTACCTGCAACCGTTACGGTACGTTCCTGCATCGCTTCTAAGAGTGCGGCTTGTGTTTTTGGAGGGGTTCTATTAATTTCATCGGCCAAAATGATGTTTGCAAAAACAGGGCCTTTTATAAACTTAAAGCGGCGTGATTCATCCAATATTTCCGAACCAAGTATATCACTTGGCATCAAATCTGGCGTAAACTGAATACGTTTAAAATCAAGTCCGAGGGCAGTTGCAATCGTATTAACCATCAAGGTTTTTGCAAGTCCTGGTACTCCAACCAGCAAGGCATGTCCACCAGAAAAAACAGCAATCAAAATTTGATCGATGACGGCTTCTTGGCCTACTATTACTTTTGAAATTTCTTGTTTGAGTTCTTTATGCTTTGCTACGAGTTGATTTATCGCTGCTACGTCGGACATATATTTACTTTTTAAGCCAATTATTCACAAAATCACAATCACGGTTATCACCGTTTACCTTAATATAGGTTTCTTTAATTTTCTCTTTTTGCCAATCTTGAATCGCTTGGATTTGTTTCTTTTTCAAGGCTAAGTTCTTAATTTTTACATAATCTGTTTTGAAATCGGCTAAGTGCTCTTCAAAACGATTTGTCACTGTCATAATCTTATAACGTGCACTTCCTTTGCGATCTGGATCATTAAATACTTGAGTTACTTCCCCGTCTTTTAACCCATTTACTTTAACGTAAATACCCGAATCTAGGTTGGTCAATTCAAAGCGCAAGTCTAAAGAAACTGGATTGGTAAGATTTCCTTCGTTAAACTTCGTTTGCTTATCATCCGAAAACTCTGTAGCTGCGTCTCCAAAATCTAGTTCGCCATCTTCAATACGTCTTTTAATGAGCTTTAACTTGTCCTTAGCTTCATTTTGTGCTTGCTTACTCACTTCAGGAATTAAGAGAATATGACGAATATCCAATTTATCCCCTCTTATTTTTTCCACGGTGGCGATATGAAATCCAAATTCCGTTTCAAAAGGCTCGCTTACTTCTCCTGGTTGTAATGAGAAAACGACATCTCTAAATTCTTTTACTAGCGGTGAACGCCTGTCAATTGCCATAAAACCACCTTCTCCACGAGAAGCTGTATCATCTGTATAGAGTACTGCTTTGGTTGCAAAACTACTACCGTTCTCTACAATATCTTCTCTGAAACCATTGAGTTTGGCAATCACGTTCTTTCTTTCTTCTTCTGATGCTTTAGGTTCAACAACGATTTGGGCAATCTCCAATTCAACACCGAAGGTTGGTAATTGATCTTTAGGAATTTCTTTAAAGAAAGCACGTACTTCTTCCGGTGTAATCTCTACCGCCTCTATAATGCGTTCGCTCATCAAACGAGCAAGCTCATTATTTTTATTGATTTCGAAAAGATCTGAACGCAAATCGGCGATACTTTCCTTTTTATAATACTCCACCACCTTGTCATCAGAACCTAAAACGCTTCTAAAACGTTCAATTTGCTGATCTACGTAGGCATTAATTTGACCTTCACGCACTACAATGGAGTCCTGTACTGCTTGATGCGTCAATAAATTGCTTTCGAGCAGGCTCGCCATCATCTGGCAGCGGGTGATATCTTGTATATTTTGACCTTGTTGTTTCAGGTCATACATCGTCTTATCAATATCAAATTCTAAGACCACATAATCTCCTACCACACCGGCTACTCCATCCAATTTGAAAGGAGTAAAAGGTTTTATCGTATCCTGAACTTCAACGACCTCAGCCATTTCCGAAGTTTCATTGATTATGGGTTCTTGGGCATTCATTGTGGTTGTAAAACCTACTATCGCAATAAATGCACTACTGATAAACTTCAAATTTCTTGTCTTTAATTGCATCTTCCTTAATCTCTTTTTCCAGTCTTTTGACTAGTGCTAATTTTCGCTTGTTTAATATGATTTGATCTATGGTAGGGCGCACGTATTCTAGTGGCGCCGTCTCATTTCGCGAAAGTGTACCTTTCACAGCGACCAAATATAATCCTAATGAATCTCGTAGTTGTAAGAAATTGGTTTTTTTTAACAATTTGTCTGCATTCGAAGCATTGATCATTGGAATTTGTTCCTCTACTTGACTTCGCTTGACCCAAGTAGAATCATTTAAGAAAAACCCTTTGAATTGAAGACTTAGTGAATCTAAGACATACTTGTCTTCTTCCTTAAAACTGATGAAGTGTTCTCTCAACATCTCCAAACTATTATAATCTGATGGAACATGAATATAACGAAGCTGCAGCAACGGTTCGTTTAAGTTGAAGTTTTGCTTTTGGGCCTCATAGAATTCATTGGCCTCAGCATTTGTAATCGTGCTATCCAATTCTTTGGCAATGAGTGCATCTTTATAAGCCTTCATATATAAATCCTCGCGATAAGATCGTATCAAACCATTATATGCCTCTTGATCTTCTTCAGATATATTGAGCATAGCTCCTTGAAATAACAATTCACGTGTAGCCCAATCATTGACATATGAAGCTGCCAATTGGCTACTATCTACTGCCGAGGCTATGTCGGGGATTTGTTTGAGCAATTCGCTCTTAAGTAAGTACTGTTGCCCTACGCGTGCAATTACATCATCAGGCTGCTGCTTCGTAAATAACGAACAGGATACTGCTGAGATAGCAGCTAGGATAAGAATACTACATTTTTTCATCGTTAATCGTTAAGTTGTTTGGTCAACTTCTTAAGCGTCTTCTTATTCACTTTAATGTTCGACTTGGCTCGGAGTTTTTCGATCCATTTTGTTTCCACTTCTTTTTGGAAGTCGCTGGACACCTTGCCTTTTACCTCCTCTAAGGTTTTAGTACCCGCTGGGAGTATATTGGTCACATTGTACACACTAAAGTCTTCACCTTTTATAATAGCACTAATTCCTTTAGACAGCGTCACTCCTTCCGGTAAATTAACTTCTTCTGTCGGTACAGTCCTACTAGTAAACAAAACGTTGATTTCACCCTTACTATTGAGTAGGCTTTCAATTTCTTCTATAGTCTGCCCTTCTTTAAGAAGGGCTCGTCCGCGTTGCGCCATATCCTTTTCAGTAGCAGAAAGCACCGTAAACTCCATACGTTCGGCCCACTGATACTTGTCCTTATTTTGCGCATAGAACGCCTGTAACCCTAGAGTATCTGTTTTAGCCTGGTTCCAAACTTTACTTGCCATAAGGTCAAAAAGCAAAAGACCTTCTTTGTATTCCGTTAACAAAGCTCCAAATTCTGGATCTTCAACAGCTAAATGCGCTAAATGGTACCTACGAACTCTTGACTCGAAGAATAGGTCCACTTTATCTTGAACAAATGCAACCACTGTTGGAAATGGCTTCGATAGTTGTTGTTCTCCTTCAAGAAACAATCCGACGTCCATGTATGTCAATGTAGTATCTCTTATTTGCAACGCTTGCTTCTCCAATCCATCCAGTGTGGTATCAAAAACCCATTTCTTCTGAAGAACTTCTGGAGTTACAACATCACTAAAGAAAGTTACGATGGCTGCATTC
>JBLHXM010000018.1:0-39759 GCA_047630395.1 Dokdonia sp. | reverse complement strand
ACTGTGCTAGAGAAGATATCGATAATTATATTCAACCGGTGATTGAGTGCTTAGATTTTTATCTAAGCGTATCGAAATTACCTATCAACTGTGCTAGAGAAGATATCGATAATTATATTCAACCGGTGATTGAGTGCTTAGATTTTTATCTAAGCGTATCGAAATCACCTATCAACAGTGCTAGAGAAGATATCGATAATTATATTCAACCGGTAATTGAGTGCTTAGATTTTTATCTAAGCGTATCGAAATTACCTATCAACAGTGCTAGAGAAGATATCGATAATTATATTCAACCGGTAATTGAGTGCTTAGGTTTTTATCTAAGCGTATCGAAATTACCCTACAATATTTACAATCTTCCCGGGAACGATAATCACCTTTTTAGGGGTGCGTCCATCAAGGTACATGATTGTTTTTTCATGCGCCATTACCGTTTCTTCTATCTGATCTTTAGTCATGTCCAACGGTAATTCCAACGTAAACTTCATTTTTCCGTTGAATGAAATTGGATAGTTCTTAGCGCTTTCTACCAAGTGTTTTGCATCAAACACTGGGAAGGCGGCTGTTGCTATGGAAGTCGTATGACCCAGTTTTGACCATAGCTCTTCTGCGACATGCGGCGCATAAGGCGATATTAATATAGTCAAAGGCTCTAAGATCTCCTTAGAAGTACATTTTTGTGCCGCTAACTCATTTCCTGCAATCATAAAGGTCGATACAGATGTGTTGAAACTGAAATTTTCAATGTCCTCCTGCACCTTCTTAATGGTTTTATGCAAAGTCTTTAAGTTGTCTTTAGTTGGTGCTGCATCAGAAACCATAAAAGTGTCTTCAGCGCCTGAGTGATACAATTTCCAGAATTTCTTTAGGAAATTATGTACCCCTGTGATTCCTGCGGTATTCCAAGGCTTGGCTTGCTCTAATGGCCCTAAGAACATTTCGTACATACGTAAGGTATCTGCTCCATATTGAGAACAGATCTCATCTGGATTCACCACATTGTACTTTGACTTGGACATTTTTTCTACTTCGCGACCTACCTTGTAAACTCCATCTTCCAATAAGAACTCGGCATCTTTAAATTCTTCACGCCAGTTTTTAAATGCAGCTACATCCAATTCGTCAGATGCATTCACTAAGGAAACATCTGCGTGTAAGTTAGCAATACTTTTTATTTGGGTGTAATTTTCGGCTTCAAGAAACTCTAATTCTTCTGGGTCAAGATATTTTTGGAAGTGTGTAAAAATAAGTTCATCGTATTTTTTTAACGTTTCCCAACTCCAATCTTTTCTTGGATCAAGATTCAGAGATGACATATACTTTTTATACGTTGTCAGATCTTCAGTTATGAAAATTGGATTTTTTATTTTTATTGTTTTAATCCGACCTTTTGGATCACTTCGAAGGGCATATTTCTTTCCCTTTTGTTCTTCATCTACCTTGAAAATCGATAGCTCGATAATCCGATACACAAAAGCACTCGTTCCCAAAATCATCCCTTGGTTGATCATTTTTTGGAAAGGTTCTTCGATGCCTACAAAGCCACGATCTTTTAAGAACTTCACCCAAAAGCGAGAATATAATAAATGTCCTGTTCCGTGCTCAGAACCTCCAATGTATAAATCGACATTGCCCCAATAATCCAAAGCTTCTTGAGACGCAAATACGCCTTCGCGCTGTGACTTCTCCATGTATCTAAAAAAGTACCAACTACTTCCTGCCCAACCAGGCATGGTGTTGAGTTCTAATGGATACACTCCGTTATGCTCTTGCCCTTCAACGGAGCCTGTCCTGAGCTTGTCGAAGGGCTCAGGCTGACAAAGGCTATTTGAGACTACTGTATTATTCTTAGAATCCCAAGCCCAAACATCTGCGCGGCCTAATGGCGGCTCTCCTTCTTCAGTAGGTAAATATTTTTCTACTTCTGGCAATTCAATAGGTAAATGTTCTGTAGCAATCATTTGCGGCATTCCGTCTACATAATAGACCGGAAATGGTTCTCCCCAATAGCGTTGTCTGCTAAAAACAGCATCGCGTAAACGGTAGTTTGTTTTTCCAGAACCCGCATTTATTTTTTCCAATTCGTAGATCGCTAGTTTCACAGCTTTCTTATACTTCAAACCGTTTAAGAACTCAGAATTGGCAATCACCGTTCCTTCTTTATCGGCATGTGCTTCTTCAGAAATATCAACTCCTTCAAAAACATTTGGAATGTCAATATTAAAATGTTTTGCAAAATCATAATCACGTTGATCTCCACATGGAACGGCCATTACAGCACCGGTTCCATAGCCAGCCAATACGTAATCACCAATCCAAACGGGAATGGGCTCTTTGCTAAAAGGATGTTCGGCATAGGCACCTGTAAATACACCAGAAATGCTTTTTACGTCTGCCATACGTTCACGCTCACTGCGTTTTGAAGAGGCAGTGATATAAGCGTCAATCGCTTCTTTTTGTTCAGGGGTCGTTATTTTAGCAACCAATTCATGCTCAGGTGCTAAAGTCATAAACGAAACCCCGAAGATGGTATCAGGACGGGTGGTAAAGACTGCTACTTTTTCTGAATGATCTTTCAATTGAAAAGCTACTGTTGCCCCCACAGATTTTCCAATCCAGTTGCGTTGTGTTTCTTTGATAGATTCACTCCAATCAATGCCTTCCAAACCTTGTAATAAACGTTCGGCATAGGCAGAAATACGCATCGACCATTGGGTCATTTTTTTACGTACGACTTGATGTCCGCCACGTTCAGAAACGCCGTTTACAATCTCGTCATTAGCAAGTACAGTTCCTAACGCAGGGCACCAGTTTACTTCGGTTTCAGCCAAGTAGGTCATTCTGTATTGCAACAAAATTGTCTGCTGTTCCTTATCTGAGTATGCCTTCCATTGTTCTGAAGTAAAGGGCTCGATATTGTCATCACAAACAGCGTTGACCGTTCCATTTCCTGCTTTCGCGAAAGCGGAAATCAAGGTGTCAATATGCTCGGCCTGCTGCGTATCATTATTAAACCAAGAGTTAAATAACTCGATAAAAATCCACTGCGTCCATTTATAATACTCCGGACTAGAGGTGCGCACTTCGCGGCTCCAATCAAAAGAAAAACCAATTTTATCTAATTGATTTCGGTATCCTGCAATCACAGTGCCTTGATTATCTACACCACCCTCTATATTGACCTTTGTTGTCGTTGCAGGATGTTGCCCTGTTTGAATGGCGTACTGCTCAGCGGGTAATCCAAAGGAATCATAGCCCTGCGGATGCAAAACATTAAACCCTTGGTGACGCTTATATCGTGCATAAATATCACTTGCGATATAGCCTAAAGGATGCCCGACGTGTAAACCTGCACCAGAAGGATACGGGAACATATCGAGGACATAATATTTAGGTTTGTCACTATTTTCACTTGCGTGAAAGGTGCCTTTGTCTGCCCAATACTTTTGCCATTTGGCTTCAATCTCGTTGTAATGATATTTCATAGTCTACGTTGTATGCAATGAATGTCTATATTATGCTTTTACCTCGACCCATCTCAGTACAGGCACGAACCTGCCTGTTGGTAGGCGCAAAAAACACAGATCATTTTAAGCCGCCAAATTTACGATTTATTACAGAGTTGACCGCGATTTAGCTGTGTTTATTCCATGCTACGCGCACGGCGTTCTTGCGGAAGAAGTAGCTCGTAAATCAGTTGGTTTACAGGGGTTGGAACGTCAAATTTTTGACCTTCCTGAACGATATAACCATTAAAATTATCTAGCTCTGACGCTTTCCCCTCCATGATGTCCCGTTGTGTAGATGCGGTAGTTTCATAGGCTTGCTTGTGGATGGCTGCAAAGGTCTTGTCAATGGTTTCTGAGGGCAGCGCAATACCTTTAGCTTTTGCAACGGCTTGCACTTCCTGAGCGGTTTTGAGCAATAGATCCATGATGTAGGGACGCTCACGCATTTCTCCAATGGTGGCTCGCGTCAATCCGCCAATCGCGCTGATGGTTGTAATAAACAGAAATTTTTGCCAGATAGCTACTTGTATGTTTTCAGGAATATTGGCATGAATACCCGCTTGTTGAAAAATGTGTAAGATTTCCTGAGTGCGCGTACGTTTAATGTTATCGCTTTCGCCAAAAAGAAGGGTAGGAGTAATATCGGGATTTGAGATCACCCCCGGACGCTCCACAAAGCTGATCATTCGGCAGAGTCCGCTCAATACTTGATTTTCGGGAAGTACTTCACACAGTTTTTCGGTGTTATTAGCTCCGTTTTGCAGTGGTAGAAATAAAGTTTGAGCATTGGTGTATGGCAAAATCGCGGTTGCAGCTGCATGCAATTGCCAGGATTTTACGCCAAAAATGACAAGATCTGGTGTCTCTATTTCTGAAAGATTATCGGTGGCCAGCTGTGGTATGGCGGTAAAATTCCCAGTAACACTTTGCACCCTAAGGCCATTTTCTTGGATAGCTTGTAGGTGGGCGCCTCTTGCAATCATGGTTATTTCATGTTCTGTTTGGGCCAGCTTCCCTCCAAAAAAGCCTCCAACCCCGCCAATACCGTAGATTAAGATCTTCATATTTTTTATGTATGTATAAAAATACACAATGGTATTTAGCGTTTAACTCCAAAGTCAATATTTGTGTTATTTTTACTAAAAATATATTTCGATGAGTAGTTCTTTTGAAAAGTACCAAAAACGCAAACTAATCACCTCCTACTTTTCTGTAGTTGTGAGCATTGCGCTTGTGCTGTTCTTACTAGGATTGTTAGGAATGTTGGTGTTGAATACCAATAAGGTTGCCGATTACTTCAAGGAAAATGTGCCGGTGGGGATTTATTTTAAGGATACAGCCAAGGATGTTGAGATGAAACAGCTGGAAAAAAGCCTTGCTTTGGCCGATTATACAAAATCCATCAAATTTGTCTCTAAGGAGGAAGCCGCTGAACAACACAGTGCCGATTTAGGAGAAAATTTTGTTGAAACAGTAGGGGAAAATCCTTTGATGAATAGCATTGACCTCAACCTCAAGGCTGATTTTGTTTCAGCCGAAAAAGTAGAAGAAATTGCTGCAGAGATTTCTGCTAAGAATTTTGTGGAAGAGGTGACCTACAGCAAACCATTGATCACTTTACTCAATGATAATATCAAAAAGATTAGTTTGTGGGTATTGGTCATAAGTATGGTATTTACATTTATAGCGGTATTACTTATTAATAGTTCGATACGACTATCGGTATACGCCAAGCGTTTTACTATAAAAACCATGCAGATGGTAGGTGCGACGAAACGATTTATACGTCGTCCGTTTATTTTAAAAAGTATGAAACTCGGAATGATAGGCGCACTGATCGCAATGGCTGGAATGGCCACCGTTTTATATTATATCAATAAAACCTTCCCACAGTTGAGTCTGTTGGAGGATAAAGTCCTCTTTGGCGGGCTTTTTGCCTTGATATTTGTGTTAGGAATAGTGATTTCTTTGTTCAGTACTTTCTTAGCGACGCAGCGATTCTTGAATCTGAGAACCGACGAATTGTACTAATTGGGTTAGAAAACAAACTTCTAAATAAAACTGTAACTTCGCGGTGGACGAAAAAATTGGCGGGAGTATGAAGCTATATTCAAAAGCTAAGAACCGATGATGAAGTCATATTTTCTGAATTAAATTAATAAGTACCCGATTGCACGGGCATAGTATGGGAGAACAAAAACGCAAAGAGGATACAAAACAAGTCACCGAATTCATTTTTGGTAAGAAGAACTATAAATGGATGATGATCGGTTTAGGAGTCATTGCCCTCGGCTTTATTTTGATGTCGGGAGGTGGTAGCGATGATCCAGAAGTTTTTAATCCGGATATTTATTCTTGGCGTCGTATACGCCTTGCGCCAGCGGTGATCTTAATTGGCTTTGGTATTGAAGTATACGCAATTCTCCTCAATCCGAATAAAGGCAAGTAGCATCTTGCCACGTTCATGTAGTCTATTATCTTTGCGACCATGAATAATCTAGACGCCCTTATCCTTGGGATCATCCAGGGACTTACTGAGTTTTTACCTGTTTCTTCCAGTGGCCACCTCGAAATAGGGAAGGCCATCTTAGGAGACACATCGGTTCCTGAGGAAAGTTTGATGTTTACGGTGGTGGTGCACTTTGCAACTGCATTGAGTACAATCGTTGTTTTTCGAAAGGATATAATAGATATTTTGAAAGGATTGTTTTCTTTCAAATGGAACGAAGAAACACAGTTTTCGGCTAAGATTATATTGTCTATGCTTCCAGCGGTAATCATCGGGTTATTCTTTGAAGAAGAATTGGAAGCCTTATTTGGAGGTAATATCCTACTGGTAGGATGCATGCTTATTGTGACCGCAGTTCTTTTATGGATGGCTGATAAGGCCAAAGACACTCAGAAAAAAGTATCCTTTTCAAATGCCTTTATTATTGGAATTTCTCAAGCGATTGCTATGATTCCTGGTGTTTCTAGAAGTGGTGCGACGATATCGACCTCTGTATTGCTAGGGAATGATAAAAGTAAAGCAGCGCGCTTTTCTTTCTTGATGGTAATCCCGCTGATCCTTGGAAAAATAGCCAAGGATATTATGGATGGAGCACTTACTACTCAAACGGGCAATGTGTCTGTATTGGTCATCGGTTTTTTTGCTGCCTTTGTAGCGGGATTGGTCGCCTGTACTTGGATGATTAAACTTGTAAAACAAAGCAAGTTGTCTTGGTTTGCGATCTACTGCTTGATCGTAGGATTGATTGCTATTGGTTTTACCTTATTTACACGTTAATTATGTTGACAGATCAGGATTATAAAGACGGACAAGTCTTACTATTTGACAAGCCTTTAGAATGGAGTTCCTTTCAATTGGTGAATAAGGTGCGGTGGTTGATTCGAAGTAATTTGGACATTAAAAAGATTAAGGTCGGTCATGCAGGAACCTTGGATCCTTTGGCGACTGGATTGATGATCATTTGTACCGGAAAGTTTACCAAGCGTATCAATGAGTTTATGGGTCAAGAAAAGGAGTATACTGGCACATTTACGTTAGGCGGCACAACACCTTCCTACGACTTGGAAACAGAAGTAGATGAGATCTTTTCGATCGATCATATCACTGACGAGGCGATCTACGCTTTCGCGAAAGCGAACACAGGCACTATACAACAGCGGCCTCCTATTTTTTCAGCATTGAAGAAGGATGGAAAACGCCTCTATGAGTATGCTCGTGCAGGGGAAACCGTTGAAATTCCTTTGCGAGAAACCATCATTCACAGTTTTGAAATCACCCGGATTGCTTTGCCGGAAGTGGACTTTAAAGTGTCTTGTAGTAAAGGAACGTATATTCGATCCTTGGCCTATGATTTTGGAAAGGGATTAGGAAGTGGTGGTCACTTGACAGCCCTTCGAAGAACCAAAATAGGCGACTACTGTGTAGATACAGCAACTACGGTCAAAGCTTTTGAGCAGGCATTTGAAGACGAGAAAGACTGTTAACAGTACAATAAAGACTAGAAATTTTGATTATTTTAGGCCAATTATGAAGTTGAGTCCCCAAGATAAAGCCCTTTTCATCACCTTTGGTGGTGCCAGTTTTTTAATACTGATTTTTTTCTTTTTAGGTGTAAAACCCTATCAGGATAAGATTCCTGAGGAGTATTTTGAGATTCCAGTACTTGCAGAAGCTTTAGCCCCGGAGCTGGAAGAAACTAAAAGCAGACAAGCAACGGCTTCTCAATCTCAGAAAGTGACACATCAATTGTATAATAACCGGGCATTACAAACGGAAAGTAAGGAGCTTTTTGAAGAAGAAGATATCATCCGGAAAGCTATTGAAGAACAACAACTTGGAAGTGTTGAGTCTTTAAATGTCGAAAATGACGCGCTGTTGCAAGCGCATCAAAAGGAACGTGAATTGGCTTTGGCGGATAAACGAGAGCAGCTTAAGGCAAAAATTGAAGCGCGGGAACAAGCGAGAAATAAGAAAAAAGAGAACCGTTTAAGCACGGTGTCTTATGATTTAGAGGGACGTACCGCGATACGTATCCCTAATCCAGTGTACACCTGCGATGCACAAGGTGCGATCGTAATTGATATTTCGGTAAACGAAAATGGAAGTATCACAGAAATGAAGTATAATAAAAAAGCATCCACTTCTACCAATGGATGCTTAATCGATCAAGCGCTCGAATATGTTGGAAGCGCTTATTTTGATGTTGCTAGCCTCACTGAACAGCAAGGAACCATCACCTTTAATTTTCAAGGGTAAGGGCCGTTACTGTAGTAGATTCACAATATCTTTTGCTGTATTTTGACCTTTATCTTTGGTATACCAGAGTTGTAAATCTTGCTTAAATTCTGGCGTAAGACTACCATGTGCTTCCTTATAATCATCCACTAATTGAGTAGCTTCTGTTGGACGTGGTCCCCAATCTCCAAGGACCGTTTGTGTTTTGTTGTCTACCGCGATTAATTTAGGGATTGAACGTCCGCCATTGTATAAGAACTGATCCATGACGTCAAGGTGTTCATCACGTAATAATACCTTTACCGTAATGCCCTCATTTAAAGCGGCTATTTTCTGTATCATTGGCATGCTTTGAGCGGCATCTCCACACCAAGTCTCAGTGAGTACAAGCCATGTAATATCGCCTTTAAAATTTTCAATCACTGCAATATCTGGTTCACTTAATTTAAGTGTTTTATCTAATCGCTTCATGCGTCTTTGATTGAGCATGGTATAATTGCTTAACGCATCTGTTTGATTCGGACCAGAGCTGGTTTCATTGGTTGCGTGCTCATCAATAAAATGCCTGTAATCTTCGTAAGTCATTGCACTGTTTAAAGCTGCGCTTACAAGTTGATGTGTTGATTTTTCTTGCATGGTTTCCATGTCGCATCTGTCGATGGTCTTTGGGCAAACTTACAGAAAAATTAAACATCACAAAAAAGGTGCTTCCACCATCAGAAATAGGAACTATTTTTTATTTTCCACACGAAATAAGGGGGTTTCCGTATCTTTAAATACCTTGATTTTCAAACGAAAAGAACGACGATGATAAAACACAAATGTGGCTGGTGCCTAGGAGATCCTTTATATGAAGCTTATCATGATGAAGAGTGGGGAGTGCCGCTACGAGATGAAGATACACTCTTTGAATTTTTAGTGCTCGAAACCTTTCAAGCAGGCTTGAGTTGGATCACAATTTTACGGAAGCGAGAAAATTTCAGAAAAGCTTTTGACAACTTTGATTATAAAAAGATCGCCAATTATGATGAGGATAAAATTCAGTCATTGCTCCAAGATGCAGGGATCATTCGAAATAAACTGAAGGTGCGTGGAACCGTAATCAACGCTCAATTATATATGGATATCCAGAAGGAATACGGCAGTTTTTCTAAATATATCTGGAGTTTTGTAAAGGATACACCGATCCAAAATAAGGTGACGAATTATAAGGATGCCCCGGCCAATACGCCATTGAGTGATGCCATTTCTAAAGCCTTGAAAAAAAGAGGTTTTAAGTTTGTAGGGACGACAGTACTGTATGCTACGATGCAAGCCATAGGGATGGTAAACGACCACGAACTGGATTGTTTTCGACACAAAGAAGTGCAATAGCTGCTGTTTGGTTGTGTGCCGTCTAAACCTTATTTCAGATACTGCAAAAATGCTTTTCTAGGAATTTCATAAGCCCCCAAACTTTCTAAATGGTCGGTGTGCAATTGGCAATCAATCAGGTGATATTTTTCTTCTTTTAGCTTTCGCGAAAGCGTAATAAAAGCCACTTTGCTCGCATTAGAAACCTTGGAGAACATACTCTCCCCACAGAAGACGCCTTGCTTTTTGAGGTCTACTCCATACAATCCACCTACAAGTTGTCCATCTTGCCAAACTTCTACCGATGAGGCGTGCCCCTGTGCATGTAATTTTACATAGGCTTCTATCATATCATTGGTAATCCAGGTATCGGGCTGACCATCGCGCCGTATTTGCTGACACTCCATGATGACTTCTTTGAAATTTTGATTATAAGTGACTTGAAATTCATCTCGACGCAGAATCTTGCGCATTGATTTGGACACATAGACTTCTTCAGGCTTCACCACCATACGGGGATCAGGTGTCCACCAAAGGATCGGCTGTCCTTCACTAAACCAAGGAAAAATTCCGGAGTTGTAGGCTAAGAGCAACCAGTCAGTATTAAGAGCCCCCCCGATCATTAATAGGCCTTCATCATCTGCTAGTTCATGTTCTGGGAACCAGGGGCCGTTATGCCAAGGGGGGTCTTTGGGTAGGTCAAACATTCAGAGTGATTTAGAGTTTCGCTTCTATACGCTTGATCGTTTTCCAATTGCGAGTAGTGATATCCTTGCCATACATTTTTTCTAAGGCACTCATCGCCTTAGGAGTATTTGTAATGGAAAGATCTAAAACGCTTACAATTGTTTTTTGATGCACTTGGAGAATGCTAAAAGAATGGTCGTCAGTGGTCCAAGGAGTTTCCACCGCTGTGGGGGTATTCGTTCTTAAAAATGAAATATAGCATCGAGTATCCTTTGTCACGTTAATATCCTTGAACGGTTCGTTCGCAAGGAGTTCCATGAGCATGTTGGTGCTGCGTACTCGGGTGGGTATGGGAAAGCCAAAGGTTTTTTCCAGTACTTCAGAAAGTATCGTTTCGAGCTGTTCCGTGTCTGTCGTCGCTGTTTGAAATATGACATTTCCAGAATTGAGAAGCGTGATGATATTCTCAAATTTAGCTCCTTGATTTCCCGATAGGGTAGCGAAGGTCGCCCGAAGTTCTGCCATAGGAACCTTGTGATGCCCTCCTACATTAATGCCTCTTAAAAAGGCTACGTATGTTGTTAAGTTTGCGATAGCTTGTTTGGTTTACTTTTGGTTGACGATTTTAGAAAGGTATTGTTTTTCTAGTTACTTCGGCATTAGGTTCAAGAATCCAAGAAGTGATTCATGAATCTATTATAGAATAATATACTTTCGCGAAAGCGTATACAACCTCATTTAGAGTTTTATAAGTTTTTTACTAATAGCGTTAGTTCCTGATTGATTCTTAATTTTTGCAATATAAACCCCATTAGGTTGTGCAGATAAATCTATACTGTTACTATGTGTTATTATAGTCACTAATTGTCCTAATGCATTATATACGTGTACTGTGTATAACTCACTGTTTTGAGTATTAGCGATCGTATATAGTCCTGTAGAAGGGTTAGGAGTAATGCTTATTGTATTTATAGAATTATCTTCTACAGATAATGTCATATTATTTTCAAACCATGTAAGTTTTCCGTCATCAGTACCTACAATAAAATCCATTTTAGTATCATTATTAAAATCAAATACTTCTAAACTATGATTGATGTCATCACTTGTAGTTTCTACTATAAAAGGACTGAAGTTTGAAGATCCATCATTTATCCAGAAAGGAATTCCAACTCCAGAATTAAAACGAACCCCAGCTATAAGATCATTATTTCCATCATTGTTGAAATCTGTAACTCTAGCGATTGTATAGGTATCACCTATTATAGTTGGGTTTGTAATATTTTCTTGTAATGTAAAGTTTGCATCTCCGTCATTTGAGTACCAGATAACACCGGCAGTATCTGTAAAATTAGTATTTGGCATTACAATATCTGGTGTTTGGTTGTTATCTAGTTGTCCAGATGCTATTAATGTGGCAAATTGAGCGGTGGGATACTCATTAAATGCTGTATTAAAAGTGAATGTTGCATCTCCATTATTTATAAATAGCATAGGAGCCGCACCATTACCTAAAACAATGTCTACCAGGTTATCATTATTAAAATCTTGCGCAAAAACTTCTTTAGATGGATTATCTATAATTTCAATAGCGCCACCAAAAGAGCCATTCCCAGTATTTGGATAGTATACGATGCTCATCGTAGAATTAAAAAACCTTTTTATGACAATGTCATCCAAATTGTCATTATTTACATCAAATACTGAAAAGAAATTATTTATTGAAGAGCCAACATTAGGATCAACCAAAACAAAATTTTCAAACGTACGATCTCCATTATTTATATAATACACAAGCATTTCAAAATCAATACCATTAATGATTACAGACGCGACAGCCACAATATCCATTTTCTCATCATTATTGACATCTAAAAAATCTATATCTCTTGCAGGAACCCCGCTTCCACCTTCTATGGTAGTGGGGTTTTCAAAATCGCCATCTCCAGAACCAAACCAAGCGAGTATTTGTGAAGAACCATTTATAGTGCCCACAACATCCATGTTTCCGTCGTTATCAAAATCATTTAATCTAATACTCGTGAAAGACCCGGTTACCTCTCCAATTGGATGCTCTATAAAATCTTGGGCTTGTGTACATATTGCATAAAAAAAGAGAATAATAGAGGCGTATTTTTTTATCATAATTAGGAATTTAATAAATCATTTAATTTGTGGGAAATATTCATAAACATGATTCAAAGATTTCTCTTTTTAAGAAGATAACCTTTCTTTTTTTTAGAATATAGAGTGATTTTTTCTTTCTTTAACAAGTAGGTTACAGTATTCATTTCATATTTAGCCTTTCCTGCCGAAGCTCATCGCCTTTTCCATCTTTTATTTTTTTGTAGTGCGTAAGCATATACTCGGAGCTCGCGACTGGATGCAAAAATCAGAGTTTAGGTTGAAGAATGATCTTCTTTATAAACAAAAAACCCGTAATTCAGAGAACTACGGGTTTTGGTATTCGATGCAAACAGACTAGAATGGTAAATCGTCGTGATCTTCTGCGTTGAGGTTTGTAGCAGGCTCAAAAGCGTCTGCCGGAGGCATTGGAGGCATTGGAGCTCCTTGAGGTGCCGCTGCTTGTTCTGTTTCAATTCTCCACCCTTGAATACTGTTAAAGTATTTCGTAACGCCTTGTGGGTCTACCCACTCACGTCCTCTTAGGTTGATACTGATTTTTACGGGTTGACCTACCTGAAAATTGTTTAGTAAGTCTACTTTATCCTGTACAAACTCCACCATAATGTGCTGTGGATATTGCTCGTCTGTAGTGACTACAATTTCACGTTTTCTAAAACCGTTGCTTCCGAAACTTTGTGTTTCGCCTATCATTTTTACTTTTCCTTGTACTTCCATCATCTTAATTTTTGAAGACTATAAATGTATTGAATTATTCTTGTTGGGCAAGCAGTAGCTTCCACGCGTTATCCACATTTTTTGCGCCTAAAAATTCTTGTGCTTTTTTGTGTATCTGTAGGGTGTCGGAGGTGCTAAGTAGGCTGCGTATTTCTATATTTTCGTTAACAAACTCTTTCACCTCCTCTTGAGAAGGTAGTTGTTCTACGTTTCCAAGCATCCCAAGATCATTTCCGGTGAGTACAGAACTCCATCGAATTGTGTTAGGAATGTGATCTACACCAATACCCGTTTGTGCGACAGGTTTTGGCACTTCAAACAGCCCTTGGTTGGCTCGGCTATACCAATTTCCACCCATACGGGCTACTTGATCCATTTTCATTGGATCAATTCTTCCTTTCTCATCCAGAATGGCAGAATCGATATGGATACGTAGGATTTCACAAATGACAAGATTCCCAGCGCCTCCTTGATCCCCCAAAGCTTTTACTTCAATTACTTTACATTCAAACTGTACCGGAGATTCTGCTACTCGCGGGGGTTGAATTGTTTCTGAAGCGATTTCGGTTAAGCCTGATTTTGTAAACTCATTGATTCCTTTCGCGTACGCGGTACTCGCCAATGACATTTGTTGCACCATCTTATAATCTACCATATTGATCACTGTTTCTGGGACAGCGAGTACATTGTTTAAAGTGTGTTTTGTACTATTATCGCGTCCACTTCGTGAGGGAGAAAAGACTAAAATAGGAGGATTGGCTCCAAATACATTGAAAAAACTGAAAGGAGCTAAATTTATATGTCCATCTGCATCAACAGTGCTTGCAAAAGCAATAGGTCTCGGTCCAACAGCGCCAGTCAAGTGGCCAAATAATTGGGAAATGGAAAGTTCTTTGGGATCTATAGTTAACACAGGGCGTCTATTTTATGCAAAGGTAGTGAAGAATATGCTGTTAGAATGTAGAAGGGAAGGCTTACATTGTAGCTCGCTTTCCTGCCTTTGCCGCCAGGCAGGCGCAAAATTACGGGTGGACAATATGGATCTGTCATTCTCGTTGTATGTTCTCTTATCGAAAAGGAGTATATTTATTTTAAATACAGACTTTTATGAATTTTAACGCTTCTCCACAGTTTGCGAGATGGTTTATTATTATTTCTTCCCTCATTATCACTACCCTGATTTTGTGGAATGTTTCTTTGTTTTTTGACCAACTCAAAGAAGCTGAGCGTTCAAAAATGGAAGTCTATAGCGCAGCAGTGCGTGCCGTTGAAGAAACCTTGGATATAGTGCCTAAAGAGTCCAATCGCGATGCCAGAACACTAGAAAGATCCTTATATGGATTGTATTTGAAAGTAACCGTTGCAAATACCACGATACCTACCATTAAATATAACCTAGAAACGGAGACCTACGCCCCTAAGAATATTAAAAATTCTGAGAAGTTGAGTCAAGAGCAAATTGCGGCGATGGCAAAAGAATTTTCACTAGTTAACGAGCCTATTCCAATTGCTCCCGGAGGTAAAGTAGATGATATTTTATATTATGGTAATTCGCCTGTTATTAGTCAGCTAAAGTATTTCCCCATTGCCTTGATGGTGATTGTTATTTTGTTTATTGCGGTGATCTACTTTTATTATTTGACATCCAAGACCTCTGCTCAAAATCTTTTATGGGCAGGAATGGCCAAGGAAACAGCGCATCAAATAGGAACGCCATTATCCTCATTGTTGGGATGGACTGAAATTCTGAAAACAGAAAATGTAGACCCCAGTTATATTGCAGAAATGACCAAGGATATTGATCGCTTGGAGATGATCACGGAGCGTTTTAGTAAAATTGGATCTATTCCAGTCCTGAAGGAGAGGGACTTGGTTACGGAGACTAAAATCGCCTATGATTACCTATCCCAAAGAAGTTCTAAGCTTATTAATTTCAGTATTGATATTCCACAAGGAGAATTGCCAGTGATGCTTAACGAACAACTATTTGGCTGGACCATTGAAAACTTGGTAAAAAATGCCATCGATGCCATGAAGGGAAAAGGAGATCTCAAGGTAACTATTAGTCGGGACACTCGTTTTGCAAAGGTTTTGATTTCAGATACTGGGAAGGGAATTCCTAAAAAGAAGTATCAAGCTATTTTTGAACCTGGATTTACAACAAAAAGAAGAGGCTGGGGGCTTGGACTGTCTTTGGCTAAACGAATCATTGACGAGTATCACGGCGGACAAATACGAGTGCTTAAAAGTGAAATAGGTCAAGGAACAACTATGCAGATTTCTTTGAAGTTAATAGAGTAGTTGTTTAATAGGGTGCCTTTTATTAGAAAAACGGAACATCGTCCAACAATTTTGATTGTGTATTGAGCGTTCTAAGTGCATGCCAAAAATGCTTCAACGCTTCTACCACGCCCAATTGCGCAATAATTGTCCTGAATGTTATAGTACGGATGGATTATCTTTAGAATTTCATCAAGAATGGAATGAAAATAGATGGATAAAGCAGACGACACAGCAGGTCAAAGAGGTCTTACATTGCGACCATTGTACTGCGAATGTCTTTCCAGTGAACTGGACCGAAGACATTGAACGTGTCTATCAGTACCACTTGAAACTAGCCGAAAAGCCTTCTTGTTTTATATTTAAAAAGAGGTCTTGGGTGGCGATGGCCCTATGTGTACTTACAATAGTGGGAGCGCTATATGCCTATATGTACTAAAGATACTTTTGTGTTTTCTGAATCAAAATTTCAAAATCTTCTGAGCGTAACGAAACCTTTTTCTCAAAGCGAATGTCATCCATGTTTTGCAAAGGAATTAGATGCACATGAACATGTGGCACCTCCAGTCCAATGACAGATACACCTATACGCTTGCAAGGAACGGCCTTCTCCAAGGCGAGGGCCACCCTGCGGGAAAATGACATTAGATGTAGGTATTCAGATTCAGAGAGATCAAAAAGCTTATTGACTTCTTTTTTCGGAATACAAAGCGTGTGCCCTGGGACATTTGGGTTGATGTCTAAAATTGCAATGTGGTGTTCATCCTCATGAACAATATGTCCTGGGATTTCTCGATCAATAATTTTAGTAAAAATACTGGCCATAATGCTTATTCCCTTGTGATTTCTAGTATGTCGAAGTTCATCGTTCCATTAGGCACTTGAATTTCTGCAGTCTCTCCAACTTTTTTTCCAAGTAAGCCTCGTCCAATGGGTGAATCTACAGAAATGAGACCTGATTTTATATCGGCTTCGTTTTGAGCTACTAATTTATAGGACATTTGCATGCCGTTTACTTGATTTTTTATTTTTACGGTTGAGTGCACCAATACCTTGCTTGTATCCAGTTGAGATTCATCAATTATACGCGCGTTAGAAGCGAGTTCTTCCAGTTTGGAAATACGCATTTCAAGCATTCCTTGTGCTTCTTTAGCGGCATCGTATTCTGCATTTTCACTTAAATCTCCTTTGTCTCTAGCTTCTGCAATATCTTCGGATGCTTTTGGACGTTCAACATCTCTGAGTTGATTGAGTTCATCTTTGAGATTTTGCAATCCTTCGGCAGTGTAGTAATTTACCTTGCTCATAATCTATGTCATTATCACTATCAAATAGCGGTCATTATTAAATACAACGAATCCCGACAGAGCGGGAATAAAAAAAACCCCTTCAATTGGGATCTATCTATCAAATATACAAAATATTTCCATCGCTAAGTCGTTTTGTAGTAAATTGCGACCTCCCTACTTTAAAGGGATTCTTTGTTTAAATTGCCTTTTATGAAAAATACTTATTTCTTCATCCTCGCCTGTTTTTGTGTTTGTTCTTGTGAGAATGATGATGATGTGCGTAATAGAAATCCATATCTGCTGGATGTGAATTTTAGCCAACAATTAACGCCTATTCAATCTCAGGATTTAGAATTTCCGAGTAACTCTGTCTATGTTGCAAATGCAGGTATCCGCGGGGTTCATGTTGTGAATACTGGAAGTGGTTTGTTTGCATGGGAAGCTTCAGACCCGAACCATACGCCTAATGATTGTTCTCGTACCGTACGGAATGGGATTGAAGTTACATGTCAATGTAACGATGGAAACACGTATAATTTATTTACGGGACAATCTTCTGGTGCCGTTCTAGAGTTTACCTTATTGCAATACCGTGTAAGACGCGATGGGGATGCCGTAATCATTTCGAATTAACAGCACTTCCAAAAAAAAAGCCACTCCGAAGAGTGGCTCCAAGAGCAGTCTGAGAATGTCCCCCAACTTGTAACAGACTGTCTAGCATTGCTATTTAGGGCAGTAACAAAGCTAGTGCACGTAAATCGCACATATATCGCTTTGATTAAAACTTAAGAGTAGCACCCAATAAGAAATTAATTCCTGATTGTGGATAGTACCCTGCTCCTTCGATGGTTGTAACATCACCGGGAACTGAAAAGTCATCATCAAAGGTAAAAAAGTAGCCGTTAGATACATACTTTTTATCGAAAATATTATTCACCAATCCATTGAAGATAATAGATTTAAAAATGGGAATGTTTTTGAGTTCATAAGAAACACTTAGATCGTTGACAAAGAAGGCATCAAGAATGGATGCGTTACTGTCAATATTGCCCATGTACTGCTCCCCAACGTATTTAGACAAAAAACTTACTTGAAAGCCTTCTATTGGAGCGTAACGAATGGTGTTTCCTATCACTATATCTGGAGAGAAAGAAATGTTTGTGTCTCCTATATTTGTCAAAACTCCATCTCTTTGAAAGATAAAATCTTGATTTTTGTTACTGCTCAAGGCTATATTCGGTTGCATCGTAAGATGTTTTGTGATTTTTACAGCAGCATCTATTTCGATACCGGCTCTATAACTTTTACCACTATTTGCACGAATGGGGGCACCTACATCGTCCAAAGCGCCAGTCAATACTAACTGATCCCGATATCCCATATAGTATCCATTGACATTTAAACTCACTTTAGAAGTAGCATAACGCCATCCCAATTCAAGATCATCTAAGCGCTCTGGTTTAGGGGCGCCATTTTCAAAATCCGTACGATTTGGCTCGCGGTTTGCTCTCGCAAAAGAAGCATAAAACTGATTTTCACTACTTAGTTTATAGGTTGCACCTGCTTTTGGATTGAAGAAACTGTAGTTTTCATCGATTACAAAATTGAGTCGGTCAGAATTGATACCTCCGGTCGTATAGTCAATAAAACGACCTTGCAGATCTCCATAGATACTCCATTGATTGTTGATGCGGTAGGTAGCTTTCGCGAAAGCAGACATCTCATTTTTGGTAGCATCCCCATCGTAGTAACGATCATTGATACTCGTTCCTCCAGCATTTTGTGCCCAAATAACTTCGCCAAAATGATCTCCTCTATACGTACTATACAACACTCCGGTAACAACATCTAGGCTGTTATCCTTGTAATTTACGCTGGCATTCGCCACATAAAAGTCATTGTCTAACCAGCGACGACGAATCAAATCTGTTGTGTTAATTGTTTCTCCTCCCAATGCAATAGGGGTAAAGTCATAGTCGGCAAAATCCTCATCTTCTTTGTATTCTTCAAAAAAACCGCGACCATAGGTGTAGTTTAAACTTAGGTTAGAGCTCCAGTTGTTATCAAATTTTTCATTCCAATGTAACTGATAGTGATCTTGCTTGTAATCATCTACTTGATTGTTGTGGAATTGAGTATTGCCATCTGCATCTGTATACAACCCTGCTGGATTGAAGGTAGGGTTGTTTGCTGCGGTCTCAGCATCCACCCCAAACCAAGATTGATACGTCACCTCAGAACCGGCAAAATTGATCGCCTTGATCAAGGTATTGTCGTCTTTATAAGCCGCTTGTAAGAAGTATGATTTTAAGTTGGAAGCAGCACGATCAATATATCCATCCGATTGAATCTGAGAAAGACGCCCTGATATCTCAATATGGTCGTTCAATAAACCAGTACTGAATTTTACCGTATGTCGCCGTGTATCGAAAGAGCCAAAGGAATTAGAAATTTCACCATAGGCTTCATCAGAAATCGCGTCGGTCAAGATGTTTAAACTCGCTCCAAAAGCTCCAGAACCATTGGTAGAAGAACCGACCCCTCTTTGTAGTTGTAAGCTTTCAACCGAAGAAGTAAAGTCCTGTAGGTTGACAAAGAAGGTAGTTAAACTCTCAGAATCGTTGTAGGGAATTCCATTAATTGTAACATTGATTCCTTGGTTTCCTGTTCCGCGTACGCGAAAACCAGTATAACCAATTCCAGCTCCAGCATCTGAAGTGGTCACTACCCCGGGTAGAAAATTCAATTGAGTGGCGATATCTTGACCCAAATTTCGTTGAGCGAGCTCCTCTTTGCTCAGATTGGAGTGGGTAATTGGGGAGTCTGCTTGCACACGCACAGAGCGCACGAGGACTTCATCGAGTTTCTCAGTCTTTGTCGTGTCAATAATTGTTTGGTTTTCTTGGGCAACTGCACTAAAAAAACACATGCCTAAAGCAGTAAATAGAATTTTTTTCATCCGTAGTTTGTTTGTTACGAATAAAAGGGGCAATTATTCCTGTATGTTAGTTGTGTTGTAACCCTGTGCGTAGGCACGAATTGAAGATTCCACGATTGCGGACTCAAAGAAAGACAACAATAATAGAGTATCTAAGATAGCTCTCTTCTTGCGGTACTCTCATTCCTTAGCAGCATTACCTGCCCAGGTTCAGTGGGTATAATCTCAGCTTATTTAAAAGCACCCCTTTGAGATGCAACAAAAGTACGTACGAAAAAGGAAGAAAATACTATGATGGGATATTTTTATTTTGAAAGGCCCGAGAAAAGTGATTGCATATGTACTCTAAAAAGTGTCTGTTTAGGCTTTGCCACTTTTTGGAAAGATGCTCGAGGGGAATATATACTCTAATACTCCGGTTTTTTCCGATTTAGCTTCTTTTCTCCATGTCTTTTCTTAGCCTGTAAGCGTTTCCTTTTGGCCATTTTGGAGGGCCGTGTTTTTTTGCGAATTTTGGGTGGTGTGACTCCCACTTCCAGCAGGTTAAAAAAGCGTTTGGTAACGTCTTCTTTGTTACGCAGCTGACTCCGAGTTTGCTCAGATGCTAGTGTAATGGATCCCTCTTTGGTCAAGCGGTGACGCAGGCTTTCGCGCAAGCGGAATACTTCTTCTTCTGAAAAAGCTTTTGTGGTATCTAGTGACCAGTGTAATTCTACCCGTGTACTTGTCTTATTGACATGCTGCCCTCCAGGCCCACTGCTTCGAGTGGCCTTATAGGTGAGTTCGCTAAGGAGTTGGCGTTTATCCATTTCGGAGGCAAAGAACATAAAAAATGCTTATTTCATGACTTTATGAGCGGGTTTTAGCAAATCATTGACTGTTTTAACGGGATTGAAGGTAATCAAGGGGACTTCTACAAAAATAGTATTCCAAAAAGCCATGGCTCCATTCCATAAGCCCGGATGTTCGAGCGCCTTAATAGGTTGCCCATCGATCGTTTTGTTTGAGATAAAACCAGCTTTGTAATCTACAAATTTGAGTAAGTTATATTTCTCTCCTTTGTAATTATTAACGGCGCATACCACATCAACTGGGTTGAAGTGGGTGGAAGCCTTGACAATGGCCTTTTGGGAGGCGCTGTGAGGGTCAATTTGCACACTTTCAATAATCTCGAGATGGATGCGACCACTTTCGTGTTTGACCCAAAAGGGTCCGCCGCCCGGCTCTCCTTCATTTTGTACCATTCCACAGACTCGAATGGGCCTGTCTAGCTGTTCTCTTAAATATTCGACTTGATACCGCTCAGAGAATTTTTCAAAATCAGGAGATAGTTTGGTATTAAAAGCATCTTGTAAGAAATAGACAACATCATGAATCTGTGACTCTGAGAGCTGCTGATCGTCGATCTGATGTAAATAGGCAAATACTTTTTCCTGTAATTTAAGCAGTTTTCCTGCGAGTATTTTTTTGTAGCGGGCAACATCGACCTCGTACTTTACCGTTACTACGTTATCTATATTTTTTATAAAGATAATATCGGCATCCTGGGCATTTAGATTTTCGATCAATGCTCCATGACCGCCAGGTCTAAAAACAAGCTGTTCGGTGTTGCTTTCGCGAAAAGGGGTGTTATCCATGCGCACAGCAATGGTATCTGTAGCCCTTGATTGGAATGAATATGAAATATCAAAAACAGTTTTTGTCTTATCTTCTACAATATGTTGAATACGCTCAAATTCAGTTTTAAAAATATGATAATGTGCCTCCGAAATTGTAAAATGTAATCGGGCATTTGTGTCCGTTTTTGCATACAACGAAGCTTCAAAAAGATGCTCTTCAAAAGCCGAGGCATTGTGTCGTTTGTATTTGTGAAAAGGAAATAGTCCCTTAGGCTGATTGCCATAATTGAAACCATCCTTTTCGAGCATCGTTTTTACAAATAATAATCGATTTTGATTGATATCTCCTTCAGTCTCTTTAGAAATTCTAAGTTTCAAAGCTTTTCTGATTTCCGAATAGAATGGAAAATCATCTAAGCCTACAAAGAAAAGACGGAGATCTGTAGCCTTTTTTTTGTTTATAAAAGAGTTGATGCTTTCTTTTTGCGGGTTATAATCTTCTAAAAACTCAAACAGAAATTTGAACATCCGGGTAGCTGCTCCAGAAGCTGGAGTGAATTTCAGAATATTCAAAGCTGTTTTATGACCCTCATAAAGGGCAATAAACTGATCTTCTTCTTCTTTTGAGTATTTAAAAATTCCATGTCCAATCGTTGCGGGTTCTAACAAATGGACATAGGGAATCCCTGCTTTGAAAACAGCCAATTGCTGTGTAACCGCCTCAGGGAGAATGCCGATGCCTTCGAGCTGGATAATATCTTGTGGAGTAAATTTCAATCTAGTAGTTGGTTTATAGCTTTTGTGGCTTGCGCCATACGTTCTTCAACACTTCCTTGTAACAGGACAAACGGCCTATTATTGTCTTCAAGCGCTTTTCGAAAGTACGCAAACATTTCTTCACGGTGTTCAGGACGATCTCGTAAATCATCGGCATGCCAAGGCGTGTCTATATAAGTCAGTAAGTATAAGTCGTACTGATTTTTGAGGGCATATTTGTCAAGGAGAGGAGGACACCAGCCATCGTAATAGGCTTCACTGTAGACCTTGGTTGTGAGTACATCTGTGTCGCAAATTAGTAGTTTGTCAGTACTTTTTGCGGCTTGATTTTCGAGGTGCATTTGACCTGCTGCAATGGGTAATAAATCTTTAGGCCTACAAATGAGTTTTTCGGTATCCCAGAGCTTTTGCAGGTAATCACGAGCAAATTCAGGAATACTAGGCGCAGAATAATGTTCAGAAAGCTTGTTCGATAGCGTACTCTTTCCAGAACTCTCGGGACCAAACAAGCATATTTTTATGCAGGAACTGGGTTGTTGTCTAAGTGTTTCTTCCACGAATAATAGCCGCTTATGGCGATGATTAATAACAATATAAATTGAATGCCTGTAAATCCAAGGCCTTTGTAAAAGTACAAAGGAATCGAAATAATATTAGCTACAATCCAAAGTAGCCAGTGTTCTATTTTTTTATTGGCCATTAACCACATGGCTGCAAAACAAATGCCTGTCGTTAAGGTGTCAAAGTAATCGGTCATTCGATCAAAACGATTGTAGTACATATAGACTCCGACAATAAATCCTGCCGAAACCACAAAAATAAAAGCTGTTTTGACTTTGTCACTCATGGTGGTATGAGTAATCGCTATATGTTCTCCTTTTACAAGTCGGGACCACATATACCAGCCATAAATGCTCATTAAGGTGTAATATATGTTAATAATGAAATCCCCATAGAGTTCAAAATTGAAACAGATATATACAAAAAGGACCGTACTTATAATACCTAATGGATACACGAGAATGCTTTCTTTTTTTCCGAACCATACCCCAACGACTCCAAAGATGACAGCAATGACTTCTAACGCGATATCGAATGCTGAAGCATCTTGATACGGCTGCAAGAAAAATTCAAAAATTTGGTTCATAATCGCTGCGATCTGTTTTTACAATTTTTAGTGTAAAAAGGCCTATGCCTATTTCGGAAAAACTACGTTTCATTTCTTGATTTAGTAGCGTCATTACTTGGTCGTAATCGCCATATATTTGTGTAGCTAGTGGATTTTCCATGACGGTACACGAAGAGGCACGAAGGCGCTTAATGAAGGCAGTGATATATTTTTCGTAATCGTCTTGTAGCGGACTAAAGGTGAGGTCAACCGAAATGTTCATAAGGTTTTGTGTTAATCTTGGTATACGTGAAGTAAGCAACCCATACCGTAGTTGTTTTGCCCCGTCTGGATGAGTTTTGAATTTTCATTGTAACTTTTGTCAAATACCTGCCATTTTTTATTGTTAAAAAACACTCTACGCACAAAAGTTTGTTGACTTGGTAGCGCAGCTGTAAATGGCAATAATGGTCTGAAAGTAGTTGATATTTTTTCGATACCACGACGTGTTTTTACTTCGTTGTATTTCTTGTTTTGAAGGAGTTTGCCTTCTCGGTCTGCATATCCTAACACTTGAAGGGAAGCAAAGATGCCCGTTTTGGGAATAAACACATTGAAACGAGTTAGGTCCAATTCATAGATCTCATCATTGAGTTGGTTTACGCCAAATACGATGTCTTCATACTTGATTGGCGCACCCGGAGATCCATTGTCATTGGCGTAAAATTGAATTCTGAACAAGGTCGAGAATCTGGTATTGTTTTTTTTTCGGTATTTCTTCTCGGCATTGATAGGAAGTAGAAGTTTTGCAATTTTGGAAGACTTGCCCTCATATCTCTTAAATAGCACCGCTACTTCACTTTCGACGGTGGGTAGCCAGCAACTAAAATAGTCAGTGTGTGTAGTTGGTTTGAGCGTTCGTTTTTTAAATTTTCCGCGCTTGGTGGCTGTAACGATGACTTCCGAAAGTTGATTGGTTTCGGGAGTCAGTAAAACCTGTTTTGGAATGGCTGAGGTAGATAACCCTAATTCTTTATATCCAATAGAAGAGATAAAAATTGAATCGATGTCGGCATACTTTTCTTTTGGAAAATTAAACTCGCCATCTGCACCGGCAAAAGTTCCACGACCATCACCAAACGAAATAGTAGCGAAGGACACGGGAGTCTTTGCAATAGCATCTGCTATGTAGTAAGTCTGGGCAAAGGCCGTTCCAGTGATGAAAATAAATAGCAGGATTTGAAGATGCTTCATGACGTAAAAATACAAGTTTTATGGGGATTAATTACTCCAGCAATCTTCTTCAAAGGCCGTGCCAATAACAACCATGTCGGCGCCCGCTTGGTATGCTGCATCCTGTTGTGCTGCAGATCGAATACCGCCACCAACAATTAACGGAATATCAATAACTTCTCTCACGGCTTTGATAATGGTTGGATGGACAGGAATTTTAGCCCCGCTTCCCGCCTCGAGATAGATTATTTTTTTACCCAAAAATTGTCCAGCAAGGGCAGTAGCTACGATATTTTGAACCAGTTCTTGCGGCATCGGTTTGGTCCCGCTGATCCGTGCCACTGCGGTTTCTGCTTGTCCATCAATCAGGAGATAGCCTGTCGGAATGATTTCAAGCTGCATTTGTTTTAATGATAAAGCAACCTGCACTTGTTGCCCAATCAAATATTCAGGGTTGCGACCTGAGAGTAGGGACAGGAAAAGAATGCAATCTGCAGCTGGGGTTACTTGTGTGTGATCTCCCGGAAATAGGATAATAGGGAGCTTCGTTAATGTTTTTAAAGTGCGTACGACGTCATGGGTTTTTTTATTCGTATCCGTGCTGCCTCCAATGAAGAGATGTGTTGTGTGTTGGGGTATTTTTTTTAGGTACGCTTTCGCGAAAGCAATATCTATTTCCACCCTTGTGCCTAAGGTAGAAAAGGGGAATTTATCTGGATCTAACAAGATAGTCAGAAGCTTTTCTTCCTTTTGAATACTAGCTAGCATGTTTTGATAATATTCCATGGATGTAAAACTAGGGAATAATTAGGTAGATGATTGTTTGGCTTAGTGATTTTTAAATGTGAGGATTCAGGACAAAAAGTGAAAATTGAGGAATCAGGATATGAGATTCAGAGCGTTAAGAGGAAGGGGTGAAGCATTAGTATTAAGAAAGTATGGGGAAAAGATCACTGACGTAAAACTGTAGTAGACGATAAAGCACTTCTAATTTATTTCTGTTGTACTATGTTTTATTCAAAAGACATCAGAAACTAAGCAGGAAGTGCATATACACAGGTAAAACCTTCAAATTCTAAAAAGTCTAGTTGGTATTGAGAGGGGTTTCCGTGAAAGGTTACTGAGCCTGTAGTTTTTCCTGTGTCAAAGTAAAAGTCTTCTACGTAGATATGTTTTAAAAAGCTCAGACCTTCTTGGGCGTATAATTTATAGAGTGATTCTTTGGCGCCCCAAACGATCGTTAATTTACGCATGACGGCATCGACATTGGCCAGTGTTTTATAGTCTTCGAACGTGGTAAACTTATTGGCGATCCGAAGGATTTTTTCACGTTGCATTTCGATATCGATTCCAACAGGCTGATCACTTACAATAATGGCAGAAAAGATATAGCTATGTGTTATGGAAATGTGTTTGTTATCTATTAAATGGGGTTTTCCTAAAGCGTCATAGGATAAATCGTGATCTGTATATCCTGCTTCAGCGAGTAAATGACGCACGCTCATAAAACCTCTTTTGTGCAGCTCTGACTTCATTCCATCTACCCTATTTTGACAGTGGTCGGTGAGTGAAATGTTTCGCGAAAGCGTATCAAAATCTTCTTCGATCTTCCAAATGTAGACGATGGTTGAGGCTGAGACTGTTATTGTTTTGTAAAGAGGCACGTGAGGGGCGTTGTTATCTGCAAGTTATTATGTAATTTTGCGACTTGTTATAAATGATCATAAAGATAGTAAAATGAGCACGAAAACTGTAGCGTACGTACCGTACAAAGTAAAAGATATTTCCCTAGCAGCTTGGGGTCGCAAAGAGATCGAACTTGCTGAAGCAGAAATGCCAGGACTAATGTCTTTGCGTGAAGAATACAAAAATGAGCAACCTCTTAAGGGTGCACGTATTGCAGGATGTCTACACATGACGATCCAAACAGCGGTATTAATTGAAACTTTAAAGGATTTAGGCGCAGATGTCACTTGGAGTTCTTGTAATATCTTTTCGACACAAGATCAAGCTGCTGCTGCAATTGCAGATGCTGGTATCCCTGTGTATGCTTGGAAAGGAATGAATGAAGAAGAATTTGACTGGTGTATTGAGCAGACCTTATTTTTTGGGGAAGATCGCAAGCCGTTAAATATGATTTTGGATGATGGTGGTGATTTGACCAATATGGTTCTAGATCGGTACCCAGAATTAGTGGGAGACATTAAGGGTCTTTCTGAAGAAACTACTACAGGCGTACACCGTTTGTATGAGCGCGTAAAAAATGGAACACTTCCAATGCCTGCGATCAACGTTAACGATTCTGTAACAAAGTCGAAGTTTGATAACAAATACGGATGTCGCGAAAGTGCAGTAGATGCAATACGTCGTGCTACAGATACAATGCTTGCTGGAAAGCGTGTTGTTGTTTGTGGATACGGAGATGTTGGTAAGGGAACAGCAGCTTCTTTCAAAGGAGCTGGGTCTATAATCACGGTAACGGAGATTGATCCAATTTGTGCTTTACAGGCAGCGATGGATGGTTTTGAAGTAAAGCGTCTTGAAAATGTTATTGAAAACGCAGATATTGTTATTACCACTACGGGGAATAAAGATATTATTCAATCGCGTCACTTTGAAGCGATGAAAGACAAAGTGATCGTATGTAATATTGGTCATTTTGACAATGAAATTGATATGACTTGGTTGAACGAAACTCATGGAGCTTCGAAAGATGAAATCAAACCTCAAGTTGATAAATATACGATCGACGGAAAAGACATTATTGTTTTGGCTGAAGGACGTTTAGTAAATCTAGGATGCGCAACAGGTCATCCAAGTTTTGTAATGAGTAACTCATTTACAAACCAGACGCTTGCACAAATTGAATTGTGGAAACACAGTGCAAACTACAAGAATGATGTGTATATGCTTCCTAAGCATTTAGATGAAAAAGTAGCTGCATTACACTTGGCTCGTTTAGGTGTTGAATTGGAAACATTACGTCCAGATCAAGCGGCGTACATTGGAGTAGCGGTAGAAGGACCGTTCAAGCCTGAGTACTACAGATACTAGTATTAGTAGTTTCGTTTTCCTGCCCTACCGGCAGGCAGACGCAAAAAAGCTAAAAGCCCAAACAATACGTTTGGGCTTTTTTTTTATAAATTTATGGTGTCTTCTTGATCAGGAGCTTTATTGATTGACTAATGTCAAGGCCGCATGTTCTTTACTTTTCAAGCTTGTTCGTGTTGATATTAAACGTTGCCCATCATTGATTTCCACTTTTACAGTGTTAGGAGCTGAAGTCCCTTCGTTAAGAGCCTCTACCTTAATTATAGTAAACTCTTTGGTTATCGTAATAGGAATTTCTTTCTTGTTTTTTTCAATGGTATAGTTTTCTAAAACGAGTTCGCCGTCAATGTATAAATTGATGCGATCGTCGTCTGCTTTTCCTGCGTCATAGACCGAAATGATTATATTTTTTGTCTTCATGAAAACGTTGAGGTTTTCTCCTGTTTTCACCACGCTCATACTTAAAGTATCTAGGGTGGTACTTGCACTTACATTTTCCTTAATCTTTTTGGAGAAGCGTTTCGATTTCTGAATCATTTTGTCGGCCTTTTTAGCTCGTTTCTGTGCTTGGGCGAGTGGCGTCATAATGATTTGTCCGTCCAAACAACTCTTACCGTCTGGATAGAGCCCTCTAAAATTTCCACTAAAAGGTTTGTTTTTTTCTAGGGTGCGTAATTTGCCTTTAAAATTGACTAAACAAAAATCGAGTTCAGTGATAGGAGACTTGGTGTAAACGATATCATACTCAATAAAGACGAATTCTTTTTCGTCTTTATTATAGGTTCCCTTTACATTGGATTTTGTTTCGTGGGGACCGCCCGCATCCGTAATAGAATACCCTTGGATGATCCCATCTTTTGCTTCAAAAGCTAATTTATAGGAGATAAATGCCGTGTCATTTAGTTTAATGACACCCAAATAATTATAGGGTGTTTTGTCAGTGCTAGATGACTGTGCAAAAACACATTGCATTAAAAATAAGCAAAGTATTGATACTGAGTATTTCATAAAAAAGTATACCTTAGAAGGGTCTAATTTAAACTAATAATAAGTATGAGATTTAAAATTATCCTATCATTCGCTTTGATGTTACTCAGTGTAAACACGATGCTTGCAGGTTTCCCTGTAACGAGAGCGGTAGCAGCCGTTACAAATGTTGAAACTGTATCTGTAGACGTTGAAGACGAGAGTGCATTGACTTCTCCGGCAGCAGCTTCGCAAAAAAGTCAGGGTGTAGCTCTTTTACTATGGTTGTTCCTTGGTGGATTTGCAGCACACCGCTGGTATTTAGGAAGTCCAGTGGGATGGAATATTTTGTATATCGTAACCTTGGGCGGACTATTTGTTTGGGCCGTTATCGATTTAATCGATATCATTACGGGAGACTGGCCAGTAGATGGGGGATTCAAGAGTGAGTTCTGGTAGAATGCTTGTTAATTAGAAGGGTATCTTAAAAGGAACTTAGACATTTAACGTATTTAAAGGAATTAATATCATTTATGACTGCGCTTGTACGATGTTCTAGAGTTCAGGCGCAAGTAGTTTTGTTCATACTCACTTCGAATGCTTTTGATTGAGGTTTTTAGAGGGCACTTCAAAAACCAGCGTGCATTAATTACCTAACCATAAGGGGGTCTTATATCTTTAATTGTCGGTCAATTTGTTGATCCAAGGAGATAAAAGTTTCTGTACGTGAGACACCGTCGATGGCTTGGATTTTTTTGTTTAAAAGATGCATGAGATCTTCATTGTTTTTACATAAGATTTTGATCAAGATTGACCAATTGCCAGTGGTGTAATGACACTCAATTACTTCTGGAATATCTTGAAGCTGTCTAACGGCTCTGGGATTATTAGCCGCACGGTCTAAATACACTCCTATAAAGGCCATAGTGCGATAGCCTAAAACTTTGGGGTCGATGATAAATTTAGATCCTGCTATGAGTCCTGATTTCTCTAGTTTGCGTAAACGTTGATGAATGGCAGCTCCAGAAATACCTACTTTTCTAGCTATTTCAAGGATAGGCTTTCGAGCATCTTCCATTAACGTTCGAAGGATGATCTTGTCAATTCCGTCAATGATCAATTCGTTTTTTACTATTTTCACGGGGTTGGTTTTATATTGATAGTCTAAAGTATATAATTTGTTTCAAATAGTAATACAGTTGGCGCTATTTTGAGTGAAAGTATTGCTAATTCGCATATGCTTTTTTGCTTTTTTCGCCGCTGGCCATACATTCAAAAAATGTCTATATTTACACCTATGTCAAACAAAAGCTGGACATCCTTACCCATTCTTCTCAAATTCCTCATAAAGAGAAAGCCAGAGTAATATTGGATTGCTATTAATTGAGTAACTTTAAAGCAATCTAAATCTTTATACATGCCATTTTACCATAAGTTAGGAAAAATTCCTCCCAAACGACATACGCAATTCCGTAAACCAGACGGAGAATTATATAATGAGCAGCTCTTTGGAACTATTGGTTTTGACGGGATGAGCACGAATAGTTATCATGTACATCGCCCGACACAGGTAAAGGAAATACGAGCTCAATATTCTGTCAAGCCTAAAGTAGCTTTGGAGAATAGCATGAAGTCGTATCGATTTCGCGGATTTGAAGTAGCGCCAGAAAAAGATTTTCTCGAAAGCAGAAAACCGATGCTCACTAATAGTGACTGTACGATTCTTCTTGCGGCACCTCAAGAAAGGACCCAAGATTATTTTTATAAAAACACCGATGCCGATGAGCTCATTTTTGTGCACAAGGGATCAGGAAAATTGAGAACACATCTCGGGAATCTTGATTTCAAGTATGGGGATTACCTTTTGATCCCAAGAGGGGTTATTTATAAAATGGACTTTGATTCTTCCGAGAATCGCTTGTTTATTGTTGAATCGCGCAGGCCCATCTACACCCCCAAGCGATATAGAAATTGGTTTGGACAGTTGTTGGAGCATTCTCCTTTTTGTGAGCGTGATTTAAGACAGCCCTATGAGTTGGAAACCAATGATGAAAAGGGAGAGTTCTTAATAAAAATTAAGAAGCAAGATGATATTTTTGAAATGGTTTATGCTTCTCATCCTTTTGATGTAGTAGGCTATGATGGTTATAACTATCCCTATGCATTTAGTATTCATGACTTCGAACCTATTACGGGAAGAATTCACCAACCACCGCCCGTACATCAAACTTTTGAGACAGATGCCTTTGTAATATGTAGTTTTGTACCACGGATGTATGATTATCATCCGTTGAGTATACCAGCGCCTTACAATCACAGTAATATAGATTCTGATGAGGTGTTGTATTATGTAGATGGAGATTTTATGAGTCGGAATGATATTGCCCAGGGACATATTTCTTTACACCCTGCAGGGATTCCTCATGGTCCCCACCCAGGAGCTGCCGAACGCAGCATTGGAAAAACTAAAACGGAGGAGTTGGCCGTAATGGTAGATACATTTAAGCCTTTGAAGGTGTGTGTGGCTGCAATGGATATTGCAGATGAATCATACCATACCTCTTGGCTCGATCATTAGGAAAAGCAACTACAAAAAACGAGTAAGAAACAGTGCTTACATTTATAGTGAGGATGAAAGAATAAAGGGGTTTTAAAAAAACGCCTAATTGATAGAATAGCTATAAGGAATAGACACATTAGATAATTAAGGTTATGAGCAAAGAAATAAAATCAGTCAACTACGGTCTCGAAAAAATATTTGAAGGAGCACAAGATTTTCTGCCCTTATTAGGGACGGACTATGTAGAGCTATATGTAGGAAATGCCAAACAGGCAGCGCATTTTTATAAAACAGCATTTGGCTTTCAGTCGTATGCATATAAAGGATTAGAAACAGGGTCAAGAGATACGGTGAGCTATGCTGTCAAACAAGACAAGGTCAGACTTGTGTTTACCTCCCCACTCAATAGTGCCTCTAAAATAAATGAGCATATCGTGAAGCATGGCGACGGCGTCAAGGTGATTGCTTTATGGGTAGAAGATGCTAGAAAATCTTTTGAGGAAACCACAAAGCGTGGAGCAAAGGTATATATGGAGCCTACGGTAGAAACAGATGAGCACGGAGAAGTCGTTCGTGCGGGTATTTATACTTACGGAGAAACGGTTCACATGTTTGTAGAGCGCAAAAACTATCAAGGGACTTTTATGCCTGGCTATAGAGCATGGAAATCGGATTACAACCCTCAACCTTCGGGTCTTAAGTATATAGATCACATGGTTGGAAATGTAGGTTGGGGACAGATGAATACTTGGGTAAAATGGTATGAAGATGTCATGGGGTTTGTAAATTTCTTGTCCTTTGATGACAAGCAAATCCATACCGAGTATTCAGCGCTTATGAGTAAGGTGATGAGTAATGGGAATGGTCGAATTAAATTTCCAATAAATGAACCTGCCAAGGCAGCTAAGCGTTCACAGATCGAAGAGTATCTCGATTTTTATGAAGGTTCGGGAGTACAGCATATCGCGATGGCAACGGATGATATTATCAAAACGGTTGCCCAATTAAGAGCAAACGGTATTGAATTTTTGCCACCACCACCACAAACCTATTATGACGAGATCC
Source organism: Dokdonia sp. (assembly GCA_047630395.1). Classification (GTDB taxonomy): domain Bacteria; phylum Bacteroidota; class Bacteroidia; order Flavobacteriales; family Flavobacteriaceae; genus Dokdonia. The sequence goes on along the minus strand of JBLHXM010000018.1, from coordinate 7,715 downwards.
CTCAGCGATTGGGAGAACATATGAAGGTGATGAAAGAAGATATTGAACGCTTACAAGAGCTTTCAATTCTTGTAGATGCCGATGAAGATGGGTATTTACTTCAAATCTTCACGAAGCCATTGCAAGATAGGCCTACATTGTTTTTTGAAATTATTCAGCGTATGGGAGCCAAAGGTTTTGGAGCGGGTAATTTTAAGGCTCTTTTTGAGTCTATTGAACGTGAGCAAGCAAATAGAGGAACTTTATAAGTCACTTAACACAATAATTATGTAAAAACTTCGTCCTTATAAAGGGCGAAGTTTTTTAGTATCCCTATTTTTGGAATAACTATTGTAATTGGTTGGGTAGCAATCAAAAAGAAAACCCCAATGAAGACCAAAATATCACCTTTGAAATATACACTCCACTTTCGATGGATATTTCTATTGTTCCCCATATTGTTTGGTGGACAATCCATGGCACATGCCCAAGAAGTAACAGCTGCTTATCAAGAGGGAGAATGGTTTAAATTTCGGGTGCATTATGGTTTAGTAACTGCTGGTTACGCCACCTTAAAGGTAGAAAACAGCACCTACAAGGAAAAGGCAGTATATCATGTCAAAGGTTTTGGAGAAACTACAGGACTCTCTCGTTTCTTCTTTAATGTAGAAGATTATTACGAAAGTTACATCGATAAGAGCTCTAATTTACCCTATAAATTTGTACGTAAGATCAATGAGGGCGGCCATACAAAGGATAAAGTTATTGATTTTGATCAGGAGAATCGAAAGGCATATATTTTCAATAAAAAACATAACAAATATAAAACTGTTGCCACTGAAGTAGGCGTTCAGGATATGGTTTCAGCTTTTTATTACCTACGAAATACCCTAGATACTGAGCAATTGAAGGAAGGCGATGAGGCCGAATTAACAATGTTTTTTGATAGCGAAAATTATCCATTTAAATTACGATATTTGGGAAAGGAAATCATTCGAACCAAATTTGGCAGAATAAAATGTTTAAAATTTAGACCCATGGTAGAATCGGGCCGTGTTTTTAAAGAGCAAGAGAGTTTAACGGTATGGGTTAGTGATGATGATAATAAGGCCCCCATCCGAATCAAAGCAAGTCTCGCTATCGGTTCTTTAAAAGTAGATCTAGAAGCTTTTAAAGGCTTGAAACATTCTTTTAAAATTTTGGTCGAGTAGATTGATCTTGATAATTAACTAAATACTAGGGAATCCTAGAGGTAGCAGGGAGATGAAAAAAATAGAACCGGATATTCAAAAAATCATTGATGCGCTCGATGATAAATACGAAAAAATTGACCAAGATCTCGACGACCATTTAGAAGGATTACTCCAGAGTAAGCCCATTACGTATTGGGATTACATACATACCGATGCTTTGCTGAGTTTACAAGCACCACGAACAAACTTTCCTGATGAAAATGTGTTTATCATGTATCATCAAGTGAATGAATTGTTGTTTAAGATGGTGTTGTGGGAAATTGAACAAGTAAGTCACCATAAAGCATTAACCGCGGAATTTTTTAGTTCGCGCCTTTCCAGAATTAGTCGGTACTTCGATATGCTTACCAGTTCGTTTGAAATCATGAAAGATGGAATGGATCTTGATCAGTATATGAAATTTCGAAAAACACTGACTCCCGCTAGTGGCTTTCAAAGTGCTCAGTATAGAAAGATCGAATTTGCAAGTACGGATCTGATTAATTTAATAGATGCACGCTTTCGCGAGAGCATAGATAGAGACACTCCTTATGAGCATGCCTTAGAACACTTGTACTGGCAGGCAGCCGGAAAGGACTACAATACAGGTAAGAAGTCCTATTTGCTATTTGCATTTGAAGAGAAATATAAAAATGAGTTTATAGCCTTTACAAAAGAGTATAATACCATAAATTTGTACGCTACCTTCAAGAAGTTACCTAAAGATGTCCAGGAAGATCCTCAGTTGAAGGCCGCCATGCGACATTATGATTATACGGTAAATGTTACTTGGGTAATGGCACATTATAACACTGCAAATCACTATTTAAATAATGGTGAAGTGCCTGTAGAGGCCACAGGTGGTAGTGAATGGACAAAATATATGCACCCTAAATACCAACGCCGTATTTTTTTCCCGGATGTTTGGACTGCTGAAGAATTGGCAACTTGGGGGCACAATGTATAATGGATAACTGATTTTTGTGAATATAAAATACCTCTTCCCGATTGCACTACTTGCCTTCTTCCTTTATAGTTGTGGAGACAAGAGTACAGAAACACAAACGACTCAAGAAATAGATGAAGCTCTTCCAGAAACGGTGATAGAGTATGGATATGTGCTTGACGATTTTGAAGTTCAACGTGATACCGTACGAGCTGGTGACAGTTTCGGAAAAATCCTTTTTGATGCTAAAGTGGATTATGCGACCATTCAAGAAATTAGCGATTCTGTAAAAGATATTTTTGACACCCGACGTATCCAAGTTGGGAAACCTTTTGTGTTGCTCAAAGCGAAAGATACAGCAGCCACAGCGCAAGTTTTTATTTATGAGAGAAACAGGGAAGATTACGTTGTTGTAGATTTTCAAGATTCAATCGTAGCTGCTGCCAAAAAACGACCGACAACGGTCTATGAGCGGGAAATATCAGGAGTAATTAATAGTAATCTTTCGTCTACCTTTGACGATTTAGGGGTCAGTGTAAATTTAGCGTACAAAATGGCCGACATCTATGCCTGGACCATTGATTTTTATAAGTTGGATGCAGGAGATCGCTTCAAGGTAATCTACGAAGAACGATTTGTAAATGATACTATTCCTGCAGGTCTAGGAAGAATTAAAGCCTGTCTTTTTGAGCACAGAGGTCGAGAGATTTATGCATTTCGCTTTGAGAGTGACTCCTTGCCTGGAGGACATGATTATTTTGATGAAAAAGGAGAGAATTTACGCAGAGCCTTTTTGAAAGGACCCTTACAATTCAATCGCATTTCTTCGCGGTATAATCTAAAAAGGCGTATCAAATATTACGGATACAAAATACGCCCTCACAAAGGCACCGACTACGCCGGAGCTATTGGCACTCCCATTCTCGCTACTGCAGATGGAACGGTGACGAGATCTGAGCGTAAAGGAGGTAATGGGAATTATGTAAAAATTAGACATAATGGAACCTATGAAACGCAGTACTTGCATATGCAAAAACGCATAGCTAAAGTTGGGGAGTTTGTGCGTCAAGGAGAAGTCATTGGAACTATTGGAATGACTGGAAACACAGGGGGACCTCATGTTTGTTATCGTTTCTGGAAGAATGGTAGACAGGTAGATCCTTTCAAAGAAGATCTTCCCGCTTCAGAACCACTCGCAGAAAATTTACTTCCTATTTATGGCGCCATACGAGTGCCGTTGCGTACCCAATTGGATGCCGTGCCTTTTGCTTCAGACGTTGATTCGGAAGTTTCTTTAATCATTCCTGAAGAATTATAATAATCACCATTTAAGACGCATTCCATGAAAAACATAAACCCAACGCAAACGCGAGCTTGGAAAGAGTTGCAAGCGCATTATAATGCGATCAAAGAGGTACATCTCAAAGAGCTATTTCAAGGATCAACGAGAGCTGCCGAATTCACCTTGCAATGGAAAGACTTCTATGTGGATTATAGTAAAAACCGTATCACAGCCGAAACTAAGAAGCTACTCCTTCAGCTTGCTGAGGAGGTAGGCTTATCTGAGGCTATCGGCAGCTATTTTGACGGGGAGGCTATCAATGCTACTGAAGGAAGAGCCGTGATGCATACCGCTTTAAGGGATCGTCATGAGAACGCTTTCGCGAAAGCGGAAGTTGACGAAGTAAAGGCTTCTATTAAAACCTTTACAAATACCATTATTTCTGGGGCACATAAAGGCGCTACAGGAAAAGCGATTACGGATATTGTCAATATTGGAATTGGTGGATCTGATTTGGGGCCAGTAATGGTTGTGGAAGCCCTTGAGTACTATAAGAATCACTTGAATGTACATTTTATATCTAATGTTGACGGAGATCATGTCTCAGAGGTGATTCGTGACTTGAATCCAGAAACGACGCTTTTTGTTATCGTATCTAAAACGTTCACGACACAAGAAACATTGAGTAACGCAACAACAGTACGCCAGTGGTTTGTTGATCAGCTTGGAGAGTCTGCAGTTGCACAGCACTTTGTAGCGGTATCGACTAATTTAGAAGCGATTCAGAAATTTGGAATAGCTTCTGAAAATGTATTCCCAATGTGGAATTGGGTGGGAGGACGTTTTTCTTTATGGAGCGCGGTTGGACTTTCGGTTGCGCTCGCTGTAGGTTATGATCATTTTGAAGGACTGTTAGACGGGGCGCATGAAATGGATGTTCATTTTAAAGAGCAGCCTTTCGGCGAAAATATTCCCATAATGACTGCTTTGTTGAGTATTTGGTACAATAACTTTTTTGAAGCAGAGAGTGAAGCTGTTATTCCATACACACAATACTTACACAGATTACCGGCTTATTTGCAACAGGCGATCATGGAGAGTAATGGGAAGAGCGTTGACAGGAATGGTGTTCGGGTGACCTATGAAACGGGAAATATCATTTGGGGAGAGCCTGGAACAAATTCTCAACATGCTTTCTTTCAATTGATTCATCAGGGAACTAAATTAATCCCCGCTGATTTTATCGGATTTAAAGAATCACTTCATGGAAAGCAAGACCATCATGACAAGCTGATGGCCAACTTCTTTGCGCAAACAGAGGCTTTGATGCATGGGAAAACGAAAGAAGAAGTAATGGCAGAATTGTCAAAAACAGGTCTTTCTAAGGAAGAAATGGAGGCTCTGGCACCTTTCAAGGTTTTTGAGGGCAATAAACCGACCACAACCCTACTTATTAACAAATTGACCCCTAGGTCTTTAGGTGCATTGGTGGCGATGTACGAGCAAAAGATTTTTGTTCAAGGAGTTATTTGGAATATATACAGTTATGACCAATGGGGTGTTGAACTTGGAAAGCAATTAGCCTCGAAAATCTTGGAAGACATTGATAGCAGTGCTTTGCATCATCATGATGCTTCTACCAGCGCATTATTGAATTACTACAAAAAGTAGCAGATAGCCTATAACATTGTCAAGATTATAGACAATTTAGTGATTAGTTGATAATTTATGAACAGCATGGATGTTATTCATATAAAAATGTAATATGTGTTGATTAATTAACCTTAACATAAAGTTCACATTCTTCGATATTGATTAATTTTGCGGTAGCTTAAATTCAATCAACATAAATTATGAAGAAAATTACATTTTTATCATTTATTTCCCTCTTCTTGATGACAGCGATGTCATTTGCACAAGGGGTTACAACAAGTTCGATCAACGGACGTGTGTTGGACAACACTGAAACTCCTTTACCTGGAGCAAACGTTATTGCTGTTCATGTACCTACAGGGTCGATCTACGGAGCGATTACTGATTTTGACGGTTTTTACCGTATTACCAACATGAAATCTGGAGGTCCTTATACCCTTACCATTTCATATGTAGGGTTCGAAGATTTTGCAAATAACGGTTTCGTTCTATCTTTAGGAGAATCAAAGAGAATGAGTGCGACACTTTCTGAGTCTCAGAATGCCTTAGATGAGATTGTTATTACAGGACAAAATAATGGAGTGTTTAATAGTAATAAAACGGGAGCAGAAACTACAATTTCTGAACGTGATATTGCTAATCTTCCTTCTGTTTCTCGTTCTATTGCAGATTTTGCCCGTGTCACTCCACAAGCTCAGCTTACGGAAGGAAACGATGGGTTCTCTATTTCACTTGCTGGTCAGAACAACAGATATAATGCAGTATACATTGATGGTGCTGTAAACAATGATGTATTTGGTCTCGCAGGTTCAGGAACAAACGGAGGACAAACAGGAGTAAATCCTTTATCTGTAGATGCTATTGAGTCTTTTCAGATAAACATTGCACCTTTTGATGTACGTCAGTCAGGTTTCTCTGGAGGATCTATAAACGCTGTAACGCGTTCAGGATCTAATAGCTGGGAAGGATCTGCTTACGGGTTCTTCAGAAACGAAAGTTTTGTTGGAAAAACACCAGTAGACTTAGTGGATGAAGACAATGATGAAGAACGTGAAAAATTAGATGAGTTTTCTGCACTTACCTACGGGGTACGTATTGGAGGACCAATCATTAAGGACAAATTATTCTTCTTTGCAAATTATGAGCGTCAAGAAGATGAAACGCCACAGCCTTTTAACTTTAGTAATTACCAAGGAAATTCTTCTGAGGCTGATATTAATGCTTTATCTGGTTTCTTACAGTCAGAGTACGGATACGACACAGGAATCTTTGATGCCAACACGCGTACCTTAGATAGTGACAAGATTAACCTTCGTTTAGATTGGAATATCAATGAGAATCACAAAATGTCTATTCGTCAAGGGATCGTAGAAGCTGAAAACCTTGAAGCACGTACTTCTGGGAACAGAGGTATTGGTTTTATTAATGGTTCTGAGTTTTTCGTAACAAAGACATATTCTACAGCATTTGAATTAAACTCTACGTTTGGTAACAATTATGCTAACAATCTTAAAATAGGGTATACTGCGGTAAGTGATGATCGTGACCCTTCAGGAAACCCATTTCCAACTGTTGATATTCAAGATGGAGCAGGAACGATTTCTTTCGGAGCTGAGCCATTTTCTACAGCAAATCTTTTGGAGCAAGATATCTTTACGATAAATAACAACTTTGAAATTTTCTCTGGACGTCACACAGTGACGCTTGGAGCTAATTTAGAGTGGGCTTCTGCAAAGAACTTATTCTTCGCTTTCAACTTTGGAGATTATACTTTCGAAGATCAGTTTAACGATGCTGGAGATTTGGTTTCTTCTGGATTGAACCAGTTTTTAACAGGTCAAGATGCCGACGTATATCAACACGGTTATTCTCTTGTAGGAGATGGTACTGTAGGAGATGCTTCTGCTGGATCTGCTGATTTTAAAACATTCCAAGCTGGATTCTACGTACAGGATGAAGTACAAATTGCTGAGAACTTCAAAATAACAGGAGGTGTTCGTGTTGATATTCCTTACTGGGAAGATGGAACAGTTAATAATGATTTTAACACACGTACCATTCCACTTTTACAAGCTGAAGGAAAAGACCTTCAACGCGCTATGGTTGGACAAGGAATCAACGCAAGTGCTCACTTTGCACCAAGACTTGGTTTTAACTGGGATGTGTTTGATAATAATACGACACAAGTACGTGGAGGGTTAGGAGTATTTACTTCAAGACTTCCTCTAGTATGGCCTGGTGGAACGTATAACAACAATGGTGTAACTGGAGGATTTAACTTTGAATTTGGTCAAGCTTTTGAATCAGACGTCAACAACCAATTTGAAGATCCTGCTCCGGGAAGTGGCGGAACCGGTGGAAACATTGATTTGTTTGCAAAGGATTTCAAATTACCACAAGTAGCAAAATATACAGTTTCTGTAGATCAAAAATTACCTGTTTGGGGATTGATCGCAACAGTAGATCTTTTATATACGGATGTTCTTCAGGATGTTTATTACGAGAACTTGAACTTGAAAGATCCAATCGCAACATTGAACGGAGCGGATAACCGTCCAGTATATGATCGTCGTGATGAGATTGATGATACCTATGGTCGTATCATCCTTGCTTCAAATACAAG
>JBLHXM010000017.1:0-41080 GCA_047630395.1 Dokdonia sp. | reverse complement strand
CATCACATCAATGTATTTGGAGAAGAGCTGATCATTGAAAATGCAGAAGAAGCTTTACGAAAAGCCACTTTGGCCACCGATAGTGAGATTAAAGATTACACCGCTGCCCCTATCTTCATGGAGGGCAAGGAAAAAGGTGCGCATGAGTGGATTATAGAATTCAATACTCCTCCCAGGGATATGGATCTATTCCAAACACATTTAGACAAAGCCTTACAAGATATCAATAGCGATTACGAAGCAAAGCGATTACACAGTATCACTTTAAAAGCACCCACAATTCATGCTGCAAGGCCAAATCTCTTTTATGATTGGCTCAAAGCAAATGACAAATTAGGAGGACAACATAAGGTCCCCCGTCTTTCCAACACAAGAGACTTTGTGGATGAACTTTTGAGATTAAACCACTAACACCAAAATATCTTTCTGATTTACAAAGCCATGTTTTTAAACATTCTCCACATATACTAGTGCTGAATCTTTATTTGTGTTGTTCAACGACATAAGACTTCCTCTCGTCTAAAAACCTTAAAAAAGTTTCATTCCTAGGCCTTTGTCTCCTACTTTAGTCCTCTATTGAGGTACCCCAAATATCATAAATACAACAATGAAATTTAGTTTTTACACAGTAATTCTACTCTTTCTCACAGGCCCTATGGGTTTCTGTCAAATCGTATCTGAGTCTTCAGATAAGTTTGACATGCTCGCTTACGAAGACAATCAAAAGATAGACAGATCTCCTATTGGAAACAATGGATTCAAGTTTGAAACTTTTCAAACAGGCATTAATTCTAAGTTCGCCGATTACGGTATAGGGTTCTATCGTGAAAAATTCTTATCCTTTTCTGCACGTAAAGTTGGTGCTCTTTCTAAAAAAGACCCAATTACGAACGCACCATATACCAAATTATATTGTTCGGAAATAAGTTACGAGTACGACCTGAACCGTCCGAATCTCTTCTCACACATTTTGAATAAAAACGACAACTTAGGAACGCTCTCTTTTTCTGAAGATGGCATGAAACTTTTCTTCACCAAAAGTAAAGATGAAGATTCACAAATCTTCCAACTGTACAGTGCAGATATGAACCCTGCAAGAGAAGGGGAATTTATCAATATGACACCTGTTGCTTTTAACAATGAAGACTATTCTTTTGAGAATCCACATTTAAGTCGCGATGGGAAAACCTTATTTTTTGCATCCAACATACCGGAAGCCATTGGAGGTTTTGACATTTTCAAAGTTGCACTACTTGAAGATGGCACTTATGGAGCCATAGAACGTATTGAAGGATCTGTAAACACCGTGCTTGACGAAAAATTTCCACAGACATCCCTAGACGGAAAATACCTCTACTATTCTTCGAAGGGTCACCAAACTATTGGTGGATTTGATGTGTTCAGAAGCAGGAAGGGGCAATTTGGCTATGTAGCCACTCGAAACCTAGGAAACACCATCAACACTCCACAAGATGAAATTGCTTATATCCCTGCTACCAAAACAGTAGGCTATATCTCTTCGGATCGGGAAGGAGGAAAAGGAAGTTATGATATTTATAAACTCACTGAGTATATTACTGACCAATCGGTAAGTGGCATTGTTAAAGATTTTGAAACTGGAATACCTCTTGACAAAGCAACCGTTGTTCTTCTGGATGCAGAAGGAGCAGAAATTGCAACAGTTCAAACCAATACAAATGGAAGCTATACTTTTCCTGTTGATTCGTTTCTTGATTACACCTTACTCTCCTACAAAGATGGCTTTGAAAGGGGAGCCACCTCTTTTAGCACAAATACAAATCTAACGGAAGTCTTTAACACCGAAGTCACCTTAACGGCGGTAGCTGCAGAAATTGTAGAAACCGAAAAAAAGTCATACATCAATATTAAAAACATTCAGTTTGATTTCAACAGTGCAACGATTAAGCCTATTTCTACAATCACATTAAATACGGTATTTAAAACTTTGCAGCAGCACCCAGAAATCAAAGTGGCCATTAACGCGCATACCGATCAAAAAGGAAGTGCGCCATACAACCTAAAGTTGTCAGATAAAAGAGCTGCATCGGCGCTAGTTTATTTGACCAGCAAGGGCATCGCCGCAAATCGTTTGATCTCAAAAGGGTACGGAGAAACACAACCGCTCTTTGATTGTAAAAAGTGCTCAAATGAAAAAAATGAAGCAAATCGACGTATTGAATTTGTGATCACCTCAGAAGAAAAATAAATAAACAATCACCCTATACGTAATTCATTTCGAGATTAGCTGTCAATTGGGGATTGATAGTTATTCTCTTTTCTACGAACTTCAATATATAAAAAACCATCGTCTGAAGACGATGGTTTTTTATATATTGATAGAGCATAAACCCTTAAGAAACTGCTTTCAATTTCTTTATAGTAGACTTATTTAGTTTTCCTTCTGCGTAGCTTCTAGTGACATGGAGCTCCTTCTCCCCAGAACTCGGCAGATCAAACATGGCATCGGTGAGAATTGCTTCACACAGTGAGCGTAATCCTCTCGCACCAAGTTTATATTCTATTGCTTTACCCACGAGATAGTCCAATGCATCGTCTGTGATTTTAAAAGCGATATCATCCATTTCAAACAATTTTCTATACTGTTTGATGATTGCATTTTTTGGCTCGGTTAAGATCGCTCTTAAGGTTCCTGCATCCAAAGGGTCCATATGCGTGAGCACTGGCAATCTTCCAATAATCTCAGGAATAAGGCCGAAATCTTTAAGATCTTTAGGAATAATATACTTAAGCATATTATCCTTTTCAATCACATCATCGCTTTTACTCGCCACAAACCCCATCGCTTGCATGTTCAGACGCTTTGATATATGTCTTTCAATACCATCAAAGGCACCACCAGCAATAAATAAGATATCCTCTGTGTTTACTTCTATAAATTTCTGATCGGGATGCTTACGCCCTCCTTTAGGCGGGACATTCACAACCGTCCCCTCAAGTAGTTTCAGAAGTGCCTGCTGCACTCCTTCTCCACTCACATCTCTTGTAATAGAAGGGTTATCGCTTTTACGCGCGATTTTATCAATCTCATCAATAAAAACGATCCCACGTTGTGCTTTTTCCAAATTATAATCGGCAGCTTGTAAGAGTCGCGTAAGGATACTTTCAACATCTTCGCCCACATAACCTGCCTCGGTAAGCACCGTAGCATCAACAATAGCCAAAGGTACGTTGAGCATTTTGGCAACTGTTTTTGCAATAAGCGTTTTTCCAGTACCTGTAGGCCCCACCATTATTACATTACTCTTCTGAATTTCAATATCATCCTCAGTAGTAGGCTGTAACAATCGTTTATAGTGATTGTACACAGCGACAGACATCACTTTCTTTGTGAAGTCTTGTCCAATGATATACTCATCCAAGAACGCCTTGATCGCGTGCGGTTTTTTGAGCATAAGCTCATGCTCCAGATCACTATTTTCTCCGTCTTTGGATTCTTCAAGAACAATTCCATGCGCTTGCTCGATACAACGATCACAAATATGCGCGTCTAACCCTGCAATAAGCAAATTGGTTTCTGGCTTTTTTCTACCACAAAACGAACATTCTAAATCTTCTTTTGCCATTTCAATATATTTGGCCCGTTTACGCTTTCGCGAAAGCGTGCATCAGTCTCTTTTTAATATCTCATCAATCATCCCATACTCGAGTGCCTTATCAGACTTCATCCAGTAATCACGATCACTATCGTTATATACTTTATCGTAATCTTGCCCCGAATGCTTCGCAATGATTTCATACAACTCTCTTTTCAAGGTCAAAATCTCTTTAGCAGTGATCTCGATGTCACTTGCTTGTCCTTGAGCTCCTCCCATAGGTTGGTGGATCATCACACGTGCATGTGGCAAACCACTACGTTTACCTTTCGTACCTGCACACAATAAAACGGCTCCCATAGAAGCAGCCATTCCCGTACAGATCGTCGCCACATCAGGCTTGATAAACTGCATGGTATCATAGATCCCAAGGCCAGCATACACGCTTCCTCCTGGAGAGTTGATATAAATCTGAATGTCTTTGTTAGCATCTGTACTCTCTAAAAAAAGTAGTTGTGCCTGAACGATATTTGCTACTTGATCATTGATTCCTGTTCCCAAGAAAATAATACGATCCATCATGAGACGAGAAAACACGTCAAAGATTGCAATATTCATTTGACGTTCCTCAATAATATTTGGAGTGAGCGCTTGTGGGTACATACTGCTTACGATTTTATCGTAATACATACTACTTACTCCTTGATCCTTGATCGCAAAATCTTTAAATTCTTTTCCGTAATCCATATAATTGTAACTCCGATTTTTTAAGTTAAAAAAGGCGTATTACAAAGAATGTAACACGCCTTAAAGATACTTATAATTAGACTAGTATTCTAATTGTAAACTTCCTTAACAAATTCGTCAAATGTGACTTTCTTTGTTTTAAGGTTTGCATTTTCTTTTAAGAATGTCAACATTTTCTGATTCATCAATTGTTCAGATAAACGTTTCACTTCTTCTTGATTTCCTAAAATACGAGCAGCAATCTCTTCCAGTTCTTTATCTTCTGGATTCATCTGACCAAATTGCATCATTTGCCCTTTAATCATTTCCTTTGCATGGTCCTTCAAAGCATCAAAGGTTACCTGTAGTTTATGCTCTTGGATTAATTTACCTTCTATGAGTTGGTAACGCAATCCTTTTTCAGAACGATTGTACTCTTCAACAGCTTCTTCAATCGTCAATGGGTTTTCACCAGTAGACTGAATCCAGCGTTGTAAAAATGCAGCCGGAAGATCAAACTTCGTTTCTGCAATCAAACGCTCTGTAATATCATTTAAAAGCTGCTGATCACTTTGCTGTATAAACTGACGCTCTGCATCTTCTTTGATTTTCGCCTTAACCTCAGTCACCGATTTTACAGCATCCTTACCAAAAAGTTTATCAAACAATTCCTGATCCATCTCAGCACCTTCTCTGGTATTGATTTCAGTGATTGTAAATGTCACTTCTGCATTCAAGGCATTAGCCTCGTCATCTGATTTCTGGAGTGCCAGATTAAAATCTTTAGCCTCCTTAAATAAGTTCTTTGTTTTCACCGTAATAATGTCTCCCACTTTAGCGCCCACAAATGCATCTACGTTCTTCTTCCCTTTCAAGGCAACCACCTCAAAGGTAGACGCGTGATCAATTTCTGCTTCAGCATTCAAGAAAGATCCAGTTACCTCTGCATCTTTAGTTACTTTCTCTTGCGGAGTAATTTTCCCATACTGCTTCTGAATAGTCTTGATTTGGTTATCAACCATAGCATCATCTGCAACAATTGTATAGGCGTTAATCGCCTTTTTTGACTTTAGATTAACCTCAAACTTAGGAGCCATCCCAAGTTCAAATTCAAAAGTAAAATCTTCAGCATCCCAATCAAGCGCTTCTGGGTTTTTAGGAAGTGGATTCCCTAAAACGTCCAATTTCTCTTCGGTTAAATATTTCCCAAGGGCTTCCTGCATTAATTTATTTACCTCCTCAACGAGTACCGCTTTTCCATACTGTTTTTGAACAAGTCCCATAGGCACATGTCCTTTTCTAAATCCAGGTATGTTTGCAGTCTTACGGTAGTTTTTCAAAATGCCATCCACCTTATCTTTGTAATCTTCTTTAGCAATTGCTACTTTGACTACTGCGTTTAGCTCATCTAGTTGATCTCTTGTAATATCCATTCGTATCTTAATTTAAGGTCGGCAAAAGTACGGATTTTTTTAGACCTCAACAATCTTTTAATTCGTTGTCTATTAGGACTTTTTATCTTCTTTTATAAAACCGAACAAGATACTTTGAAAAATACTCAGCAAGATGCTGAAAAGGAGTGCTATCCAGAAACTACGAATCGCAAATCCATCAACAAAATAATCTGCCATCATAATAATAAGGGCGTTAATCACAAATAGAAACAGCCCAAAAGTCAGAATGGTAATAGGAATAGTGAGAATAACAAGTATTGGCTTTACAATAAAACGCAATAAGGAAATAACGATCGCTACAATGATCGCCGATACAAAACCGTCGACAACTACCCCAGAGAGAATCTTGGCTAGAATTACTACGGCAACTGCTGTGAGCAGTACTTTAAGAATTGATTTCATACAACATATTTAAGGTCATTATTTCAAACAAAAAAGGTACAAAAAAAAGCGCTATAGTCTCCTAAAGCGCTTTTCAATATATGTGTCTTATATTTAGTTCACATCATTACTAATCGTAACAGTTCCATATTCACCTATATTTACATTAGGCACCGTCGAACCATACTTGGTATTAATTGCATCAATAATGACGTTTGTCGTTAATGCATATCCTCTAGGTGAAGGGTGTACACCATCTAAAGAGAATCCACCTCCAGTTACAAAAGTAGATGTTACCACTCCTCCGTCAAAAGGAACTCCACCACCTGCTACTTGTTGCAACACTGCACGTACATCTACATAAGCAAGATCATTTATTCCGGCAAGCGCTTGGATCGTTGCGTTATAAGAAGCTTGTGCTGCCGAAACAGATGCCTGCTCTGTAGGAGTCAATACCCACTGATCTTCCATAGGCCATGTGACACCGTTTACTGATAATTGAGCCGCAGTCTCTGCAGGTACTCCAAAAGCCAATAATTGATCTAAACGACCCTGATTCAATTGTCCAATAGCACCAGAACTCGTAAGTAAAAGTAAATCAGAAGCTGTTGCCTGTCTTGCCTGTCCGTATTGCAATCCAAAGATTGTAGCAGTAGGCGCATCCAATCCACCACCGATAAGCACTTGGGTTAATTGCGTAGAAATGTTTGCTAAAGATTCATCAAGAACAACCACAGCACTTGCTGCATCTGTTGCAAAAGAAATAGAACGCTCAGGCACTCCTAAGAAAGCAAAAGCACCATTCAGTTGTGCGTAGGTTGCGTTTAGAGTTGGAATGAGCGGCCCGAAACTTGGATTAGCTGGACTTAATGGTGCAAATGGCACCGTTGTAAAGAAAGGAATAGAGGTTACGTCTGCGATATTAATCAATGCTCCTTGAGCTCCTGTACCTGTTAAAAGGTCCACTTGTGATTGATATACACTCGCAAATACATTAGGATCTGTGATATCATTACTGCCATAGGTCGTTGGATCTAGGTTTCCTGTTTGATCAACACCTACACCACCTGAAGTAGCATAGCTCAATATGTCGTTATTTCCAATCCATAGAGAGAAGAATGTAGGACTCTGTGCAATTGCATCTCCAATCACGGTTGCATTTGGTTCAGAAGCAATTCTCACAAAATAAGGATTTGCTTGACCTGTTGGAACACCGGCTACGTTTCCGTATCCAGGAGCAACAAGGTGAAAAGATTTTGCTCCAGGAACACCCATATTATTAAATGAACCCGTAAGTACATTTGAAATATCGGTTGCTGGATCTCCCGCCAATCTAGCAGGGCCAGGATTTCCGTTTGCATCTACTGAAAGTACAAATCTATTTTCAGCGATTTGTGATCCGCCTAATTTCAATCCTCCAAGATTATCATCCATTAATGGCTGATTAAAATCACCGCCCCCTACTAGAGAGAACTGCTGAGCCATAATGCTTGGATATGAATTATTCTGACCTGTAATATAAAGAGCACCGTCTGCATAACCCGCAGTCAATGAATTACCCACAGCGACATAATTAGAAAAATCTGCCGTTCCACTTGTATAAAAATTCTCGTCAACTGGGTTCTCTAGTTCAGGTTCACAAGAAGCAAATCCAAGAGCTAAAATCGCTACATAATATATATATTTTTTCATTATTTCTTTTTTTACATTTTATAACTTACTCCTAAACCTGGAATGAAAGCACTTGATTTATACGTTCCGCTAAAAGGAACTGCCTGACCGTTTTCTTGGTAACCATCATAAGAAGCTTCGACTTCGTCAAATTGCAAGTAAAGAAAAGACGCATCAATAGAAAGCTTGCTGTTTACATTGAAAGATAAACCTCCTGTAAATCCATGAGAATCATTACGTGGTGTCTCAGGCGCAAAAAACCCTTCTTGTACTGGAGACTCATCAAAGTAATATCCTCCGCGTAGGGTGATTTTATCGTTCAAAACATATTGAGCTCCAAAACGGTAGGTAGAAGCATCATCATAATTACGAGGGTTTACAGAATCAGGAACATCTTCTGGAGCAAAATCAATATCAAGTGACTTATAAGCACTCCATACCGCTAAGTTATAATCAAAAGCAAATGTCCATTTATCACCAAGTTCATACGACATACCAACCGTCCATTCTGCAGGAAGTGGTAAGGTTGCATCAAAATCAACCCTTCCGTTGGCAACTGGCGCTAAAGGAGAGTTAGGCACGTTTGAGAAAGTAGCATCACCACCTTCAACGTTCACATCGATACGTGCACGGTAATTCATTCCAAAATGAAGATCTTTTGTTGGATTAAACATAATCCCAGCAGACCATCCCCAAGCATTCACTCCACTTGCGTCAAGTGTTACATTAGAACGATTCCCATCAATATCTGTCAAGGTTCTGTTTAAGTTTCTATTGAAGTTCACAGATCCACTTACGTAGATAGGTCCACCACCAAAACTAAATACCTCACTTAATTTTACAGAAATTAAAGGCTGTATGTAGATGGCAGCAAGTTCAATATTATTTACAAGGTGGGAACCAGCCCAATCTTGATCATACTCTACGCTACTTCCGTAAGGAGTATAAGCTGCAAGACCTACGCTAATATTCTTTGAAACAGCATAGCTAGCATAGAAATAAAACGGAGTTCCTGTAGGGCTATCTGTTTGTGCAGACTGACCAAACTCGGTATTCTGATAATTAACATCTGCAAATACACCAGAAACGCCACCTGCAATATTCCATTTGTTTTCAAGATACACGAGGCCTGCAGGGTTAAAGAAGGCAATCTCTGCATTGTTGACGACTGCTACTCCAGTATGCCCCATCGCAAGTGATCGTTGGCCCTGAAGACTCACGCGATAACCACCAGCATACGTCACAGCGCAGACAAGCAAGAGCACTAAAACACTTAATACTTTTTTCATAATTTTTTTAGTTAGAGGGATTATTCATTCCTTAATAATTAGTGCGCAAATTTACGGAAAATTCAATAAAAAGAGCATTTTCTTATCGCTTACTGTGCGTACATAGTAAATCACTGATATGAATGTTATAAAAAATTTAGGACTTCTTTAAGGAAAAGTGTCGGGTTTTCTGCGTGTAACCAATGACCTACCCTAGGAATTGTGTTGATTTTTGCTTTCGCGAAAGCTTTATAAATTTCATCTTCGTCATCTTCCCGTATATAATCGGAATTTGCGCCCCTTAAAAATAACACCTCTTTTGCATAACTGCTCTCCTTTGGTAATGCTTTCCCAATTTCGGCTATATGCCTAGTTAACGCCTCTAAATTCACACGCAACCCAAGCTTTCCAGGGGCGACCCAATACAGATTCTTTAACAAAAACATTCGAGTGCCTAGTTCGGATATATATTCAGACAAGAAAATATCTGCCTCTTTACGCCCGGCCATCGCCTCCTTATTACGAGTCAATGCTTCTAAGCCTTCCAAAATTATCTGATGATGTTGCGCATAATATCGCGGTCCAATATCGGCAATAATTAATTTTGACACGAAATCCGGATAGGTAGTTGCAAATGCCATGGCTGTTTTACCACCCATAGAGTGCCCCAACAGCACCACCTCCTTCAAAGAATGAAAGTCACAATAGCTCTTTAGATCTTCCGCCATCAAAGCATAGCTGAAGTCATCACTATGAAAACTACGGCCATGATTGCGCTGATCAATTAAATGTACTTGGTATCCGTAATCAGAAAATTGCCTTCCCAAGGTTTTCCAATTATCACCCATTCCCAAAAATCCATGTAAAATAAGAAATGGAGTTCCCTCACCAATAATTTTACTGTACAGCATTACTTCAGTTTTTTGAGATATGACCCGATGACTGTTTCCAATCCTAGATAGAGAGACTCTGCAATAAGTGCATGACCTATTGACACCTCCAAAAGCCCTGGAATGTTCTTTTTGAAAAAAGCAACATTCTCCAAAGACAAATCATGTCCCGCATTAATACCAATTCCTATCGCATTGGCAACATAGGCAGCATCTATATAAGGAAGTATACTTTGCTCATTCCCTTTTGCATATCCGCTTGCAAAATCCTCGGTATATAATTCAATACGATCTGCTCCGATCTCTTTGGCTCCTTCGACCATCTTCGTATCAGGATCGACAAAAATGGAGGTCCGAATATGATTCCGCTGAAACTCCGCAATTACTTCTTGTAAAAAAGATTTATTTGCGATTGTATCCCAACCCGCATTAGACGTAATGGCATTCACTCCGTCAGGAACCAAAGTCACTTGTGTCGGTGCGCAAGCCAGCACCAAATCAATGAATTTTGAAATTGGATTTCCTTCTATATTAAATTCTGTAGTAACCGTCTTTTTCAGGTCATACGCATCTTGATATCTAATATGACGCTCGTCTGGTCGCGGGTGAATAGTAATTCCTTGTGCTCCAAAATTTTCAATATCTGTGGCTACCTTCACTACGTTCGGAAAATCTGCCCCACGCGAATTGCGCAAGGTTGCTATTTTATTTACGTTTACACTTAATACTGTCATGTTCGAGTTTGGTATGAATTTGGTTACAAAAATACAAAGACGCCTGCGCTGGGCGGTTAATTTTTCATTATTTTGCACTTATGACGATCACCGATTTTATTATTAACGACATCAAACCCATTCAGGTGACTGAAAACACTGGGGAGGTTCAAGCTATTTTTAGCCAGACCACCTATTCCCATGTACCTATTGCCGAAGGAGAGAACTATATCGGCTCTTTGGCAGAAAATGATGCACATTGTTTTGATGCAAACTGCAAAATCGCCGATTACCGTCACGCGTTCGAGCATTTTTTTGTTCGTCACTACACTAATTGGCTTGATATTCTAGAAGCTTTTGCTCGGAACAGCACGAATCTTATGCCTGTTTTAGATGAAAATAACGCATATATAGGATATTATGAACTTGCTGATGTTATGAATTTTTTCAATAACACGCCCTTCATTGCAGAACCCGGAAGTGTAGTGATTATAGAAAAAGGCATATTAGACTATAGCTTTAGTGAAGTAAGTCAAATCGTCGAATCCAATGACGGGAATATTTTAGGAGCCTTTATTTCTAAAATGGATAATGACTTGGTCCAAATATCTGTTAAGATAGGCAGAGCCAATTTCAATGACATCTTGGCCGCTTTTAGACGGTACAGTTACAATGTGATTTCTAGCCACCAAGAAGACACTTTTATTAGAGACCTTCGGGAACGCTCGAAGTACTTAGACAAATACCTTAATATATAATACTATGAAGGTTGGTATCTACGGACAGTTTTATCATCGTGACTCAGCACGTTACGTTCAAGATTTGCTCGATGTTCTTGACAGACAGCAGGTGACAGTGATCATCGAGAAAAATTTTCTCGAACTTATTCATTCTAATGAGGATATTGATAAAGCCTACCCGCATTTTTCTACTTTTGAAGAACTTGACAAAAGCTATGATCTCTTTTTTAGTATCGGAGGCGATGGCACCATGCTCAAAACAGTTACGTATGTAAGAGACCTCGATATTCCTATTGTAGGAATTAACACGGGGCGTCTTGGTTTTTTGGCGACTATAAAAAAAGAAGCCATTGAACATTCTGTGCTGCAAATATTAGCCGGGAATTATCGATTATCAGAACGCTCTCTGATCGAGGTGCGTACAGATAACAATCAAGAAATCTTTGGTGATCTCAACTTTGCGCTAAACGAAATTGCAGTGAGCAGAAAGAATACAACCTCCATGATTTCGGTAGCAACCGAACTGAACGGAGAAGCACTCACCAACTACTGGGCCGATGGATTGATTATTGCAACACCCACGGGATCAACGGGTTATTCCCTAAGTTGTGGCGGACCGGTGATTACTCCAGGGACCTCCAGTTTCGTAATCACCCCTATTGCACCACACAACCTCAACGCACGCCCTTTAGTTATCTCCGATCAAACAGAAATCACCTTACGTGTTTCTGGGCGCGAAGAACAGCATCTTATTTCATTAGACTCACGCATTGCCACATTGACCAATGAAACGGTCATTCGCATTCGAAAAGCCAATTTTTCCGTTCGACTTATTGTTCTTGAGGATGATAGTTTCTTAAGCACGCTTCGTAAAAAATTACTTTGGGGAGAAGATCGACGTAACTAGGCAATATTTCTCTACAAAGACTGTTAATTAAACGTGTTTGATTGCGGTATATGTGCGTACGCTTTCGCGAAAGCGTAATTAGACGACACATTATCACTATGAATTGCCGTAACCACCACAATATTATTATATTTGCAAACTTTTGAAGCTATATGAGGTATTTGACGATTTTTATAATCGCCATTTTTTGGAGTTTAACATTAACGGCACAACAGTATGAAGCGGGGCTTTATGTTGGTGGATCGAATTATGTAGGAGATGTGGGGTCAACCTCATTTGTCGCTCCTAAAAGTCTCGTTTTGGGAGGTATCCTTAAGTGGAATCGTAGTTCCCGTCATTCTTTTAGGCTCACTGCCTTGTTTTCGCAATTACAAGCTGAAGACGTTAAAAGTGATGATCCTAGAAGACAAGACAGAGGCTACGAATTCTCAAATAGTATTAAAGAAGTTTCGTTAGGACTGGAATATACGTTCTGGGAATTTAATATGTTTAGCGGGAGAAATCCTTCAACACCGTATTTGTATACGGGATTAACATATTTCAACCACGATGAGTTTGTGGTAGACGTGCGCAAGGATGCGCTTGTAAAAACAGGAGCCACATGGGATATTGCTATTCCAATGGTTATGGGATACAAGACCGCATTAGGCAGAAAAGCAGTCATTGCTTTTGAAGTGGGCGCACGCTATACATTTACAGACAACCTCGATGGTAGTGCTCCCAAGGATGATGATGGTTTAACGAAGACATTTGGAAATAATAGTAATAACGATTGGTATGTGTTTTCTGGGGTAACCCTAACATTTACCTTCGGCCGCAGACCTTGTTTCTGTGCATTCTAATTAAATGATCACGAAAGAAAATTTAGATCAAGGAAAACTCCCCAATCACATCGCCATCATTATGGATGGTAATGGACGTTGGGCAAAAAAGCAAGGCTTGTTGAGAGCCGCGGGACACGAACGTGGAACTCGCGGAGTCAAGGAAGCTGTAGAAGCTTGCGCCGAGTTGGGATTGCCTTATCTAACACTCTATGCTTTTTCTACCGAAAATTGGAACAGACCAAAAATAGAGGTAGATGCGCTTATGCGACTCTTAGTTTCCTCATTAAAGAAAGAAATCAAGACCCTTACAGACAATGATATTTCCTTAAATACGATTGGAAATATTAATACTTTGCCAAAAAAGGCGCAAAAAGAACTTCAAGAAGTGATTGCCAAGACAGCAAAAAACAAAGGACTTAGACTCACGTTAGCGCTAAGCTATGGGGCTAGGGAAGAACTCATACAGGCGACAAAAGAGATCAGTCTTAAAGTTAAAAATAACATAATTTCAACAGACGAAATTGACGAGTCTTGTATAAATAAGCATCTTTACACCCACGATTTACCAGAAGTAGATTTACTTATTCGCACGAGTGGAGAACAACGTGTAAGTAATTTTTTACTTTGGCAAATTGCATATGCAGAGTTTTATTTTACAGATGTGCTTTGGCCAGACTTTACGAAAGCTCACTTGCACGACGCAATTTATAATTATCAGAAAAGAGAACGACGATTTGGAAAGACAAGTGAACAACTCAACTAGACTAAACCTGAATGCTATGTTAAAAAAAATAGCATTTTTTGTGCTTATTATTAGTGCCACGATTACCCAAGCGCAAAGAGATTTGCCCCTTGATCGCGACACCAAATACGAAGTTGGCAGTATCGAAGTGACCGGTACTACCACCTATAACGAAAACACCGTTATTGCTTTTACAGGACTTCGTGTAGGCGAAAGATTATACTTGCCTGGAGAGAAAATTAGTAACGTCATAAAGAAACTTTGGGACCTAGAGTTATTTTCTGACATCAACCTATTTGTCGTTTCCCTAGAGGGAGAAAAAGTTGGCCTACGCCTAGATATTCAAGAAGTTCCTGAATTGAATGAAGTTCAGATTCGCGGGATAAAGAAAAAGAAGGGTGAACCTTTTATTAAAGACAACGGTCTTAACAAAGGAGCCAAGGTTACAGAAAATCTTCTAACCACTACCACAAACTTTATTGAAAACCACTATCGCGAGAAAGGGTATTTCAATTCGAAGGTTTTTGTAAATACCGTAGAATACCAAGATTCTATCGCCAAGAATAAAGTCAATATGTTAATTAATATTGACAAAGGAGAACGTGTTAAAATTGATGACATTTTCTTTGAAGGCAACCTAGAGCTCACGGACAAGAAGTTACGTAAGACGATGAAGAATACGAAAAAACGCATGCCTTTGCGCTTTTACAAACGATCAAAGTATATCCGTGCCGACTATGAAGAGGATAAGGCTTCTATTATAGAAAAATATAAAGAGAATGGATTTAGAGATGCTCGTATTACTTCGGATACTATTATCAAAAATGATGCAGAGCGTGTTACACTAAAACTCAACGTAGAGGAAGGAAACAAATATTATATCGGTGACATTAAGTTTATTGGAAATACGGTATACTCAGATGCCCAACTAGCAGGTCAAATTGGATTAACCAGAGGCGATGTATATAATGGCGTTGTGCTTAGAGACCGTATTGAAAAGGCAGGCGATCCAGATGCGGATGACCTCGCCAACCTATATCAAAATAGCGGATATCTTTTCTCAAAGATTAATCCTGTAGAAGTAGCTGTCGCCAATGACACCATTGACTTCGAAATTCGCATCGTCGAAGGGAAACTCGCTTATTTCAATAACATCACTATTAAAGGAAATGACAAGACGAAAGATCACGTTATCTATCGTGAACTTAGAACACGTCCTGGACAGCAATATAGTAAGTCTGCGGTTGTGACGACGATTCGCGAACTAGGACGTTTAGGGTTTTTCGATCCAGAACAACTTACACCTGAATTTAAAAATGTTAGTGAACAAAATGGAACCCTTGACCTGGAGTATAATGTGGTTGAGCAAGGCGCTAGTCAAATTGAACTCCAAGGAGGATTTGGTGGCGGTGGTTTTGTAGGAACCCTAGGGCTTTCTTTCAATAACTTTTCAATTCAAAATATATTCAATAAAGATGCTTACAAACCACTTCCTATGGGAGATGGGCAGCGTTTTTCACTAAGAGCACAGGCCAGTCAATTGTTTCAAACCTATAGTGTTTCGCTTACCGAACCATGGTTCGGCGGAAGAAAACCCGTGCAATTATCAGCTTCATTTTCTCACACGGTTCAATTTCTATTCAATCGTAATGGAGGCTCTCGAGGATTTGATGTAGATAGAGATCGTCGTTTTTTAATTACTGGAGGTTCTATCGGCTTGGCAAAACGTTTGCATTGGCCAGACCGAAATTTTACATTATCACACGCTATTAGTTTCCAACATTTTGACCTGAGAAACTATACTTCTGGACTCTTTACATTTGGAAACGGATCTTCAGAAAACTTGGCCTATACTATTGGAATTAGTAGAGATAATACTGCTACGAATCCTATTTTCCCATTAAGGGGTTCTAAATTTAGCATGACAGCCAAGCTTACACCTCCCTACTCGTTATTCAATGGTGTAGATTATGGAGACCTGCAAGAACAAAGACTACTCGCAATAGAAAATCAAGATTCAGATGAACTTGGTCGTATTGACCAACAACGATTTAACTGGTTAGAATTTTACAAAATAAAATTCAATGGTACTTGGTATAACAGAATCTGGGATAAACTAGTCCTACAAACTAATATGGAGTTTGGTTGGTTAGGCGCATATAACGGTGACAGAGGCATCCCTCCCTTTGAACGTTTCTTCTTAGGAGGAGATGGTCTTGGAGGATTCTCACTAGATGGTCGTGAAGTAATCCGATTGAGAGGGTATCCTAACCAGTCGGTGACACCAATAGACCGTGGTGCAGCTACTAATTTGGATAGTAATGATGGAGCAACTATCTATAATAAATTTAGTCTTGAACTCCGCTACCCTATTAGCTTTAATCCTCAAGCAACCATATACGCCTTAGCTTTTGCAGAAGGTGGTGCGTCTTTCGACAATTTTCGAGATTATAACCCGTTTCAGATAAACAGATCCGCTGGAGCAGGAATTCGTATATTTATGCCTGCCTTTGGATTATTAGGTCTAGATTTTGGATATGGTTTTGACCCGATCCCTGGTTTATCAACACCAAATGGATGGGAAACTCATTTCATTATTGGACAACAATTTTAATTTTGGCACGATTATTTCTAACCAATTGCTAACTAATTATGAGAACAAAAGTTTTACTAAGTATTGCAGCACTATTTCTTATCAGTACTTCGCTATTTGGACAACGCTCATTGCGTGTGGGATATATTGATATGGATTACATTTTAGAGAATGTTCCGGAATATCAAGAAGCCTCTCAACAACTGGATCAAAAAGTCAATCGTTGGAAAAGTGAAATTGAGGCAAAACTCAGTGAAGTAGAGCAAATGAAAAAGCAGCTCAATAATGAGCGCGTATTGCTTACAAAAGAACTCATAGAAGAACGGGAAGAGGACATCACGTTTGAAGAAGAGCAAATCTTAGATTACCAACAAAAACGTTTTGGCCCAGCTGGAGATTTAATGATCCAAAAGCGCCAACTCATACAACCTGTGCAGGATCAAGTTTTCAATTCGGTTCAGGAGATTTCAAAAAACAAAAAGTATGATCTGGTTTTTGATAAATCATCAGATTTAATGATGTTATACACTGCAGATCGTCTTGATATAAGTGATCAAGTGTTAAGGAGTATTACACGAGCAGCAAAGCGGACTCAGGTAAACAGCAAGAAAGACAAAAAAGATTTAGCTGCTGACGAGTCTAGAAGTGTTGAAGAAGATAAAGAAGTGCAAGCACGTCAAAACGCTATTGAAGCGAAAAAAGCAGAACGTGAAGCTGCTCTGGACGAACGCGCCAAAGCAAGAGACGAACAACGTGAAGCTCGTAAAAAAGAATTTGAAGAGCGTAGAAAAAAACTTTTAGAAGATAGACAACATAAAAAAGATAGCCTTGATGCTATCAGAGCTGCCAAACGGAATCCCGGAGGTGATACAGCTGCCAATGGCGATGATCGTGCAGCACAACGACAAGCACTCCTAGCAGAACGCAAGCGCAAAAAAGATTCGGCCCTTGCTGCACGTGCAAAACGAAGAGACTCTATCTTAACTGCTCGTAAAAACAAAAACAATCCTCCTAGTAACCCAGATGGCGACGGAGGTCTAGAATAACCCTATTTTTCTAACACTTAACTTAAATTACAATGAAACAGATTAAAAACGTACTCATAGCATTTGCTTTTATCCTTGGAACTACAGCATTTGTGCAAGCTCAAGACTCTAAAGTTGCGCACATTGAAACACAAAAGCTAGTAGAAGCAATGCCTTCGTACAAAGCAGCCATTGGAGAACTTGAAAAATTACAACGTTCTTATGACGCACAAATAAACGAAATGGGAACTGAACTTCAGAACACCATGAAACGTTATGGAGGAGAAGCAGATACACAAACTGAAGAAACAAACATTGCGCGTCAACGTGAAGTTCAAGAAACTCAGGAAAAAATCTTAGAGTACCGTCAAAACGCACTTAACGATTTAAAGAAAAAAGAAACAGACCTTTTAAAGCCAATTCTTGAAAAAGCAAGAGTAGCTATTCAGAAAGTAGCTCGTGCTCAAGGCTTTCAATATGTACTTGACTCAACAGTAGGTGCATCTGGAGTAATCATGGCCGATGGTTTTGATCTCATGAATGACGTAAAAACTGACTTAGGCATCTAAGGCAAACATATCTTTTCGCTTTCGCGAAAGCGTAATAAATCAAAAAACTGCTTACATTCGTGTAAGCAGTTTTTTTTGATACATACTCACATTGAATAGCACAGCACCCATAGGAATTTTTGACAGCGGCGTAGGCGGCACTTCCATCTGGAAGGAGATTGTCACCCTGATGCCCCACGAATCTACTCGCTATCTCGCCGACAGCAAGCATGCTCCCTATGGCGCAAAAAGTCCCGAACAAATTCTCGAACTGTGTATTAAGAACACTGAAAAATTAATTGAATTTGGTGCAAAAATTATTGTGGTAGCCTGCAATACAGCCACCACAAATGCTATTGATCATTTGCGTAGCCATTATGACCTTCCCTTTATTGGCATCGAACCCGCCATAAAGCCCGCCGCTCTCGAATCTAAAAATGGAATCATTGGAATTCTCGCAACACAGGGAACACTTAACAGCAAGCTCTTTGTAGACACCTCCGAACGATTTGCAAGGGATCTAAAGCGAATTGAAGTGGTTGGCTCTGGATTAGTGCCGCTCATAGAAGATGGCGCCTTAGAAAGCCCCGAACTCGAAAAATTACTTACCACCTACCTCTCTCCAATGATCGAAGCATCTATAGATCACTTGGTATTAGGATGCAGCCATTATCCATATCTCATTCCCTTGCTTACCCAATTGCTTCCAGACACTGTCGCCATTATTGATTCTGGACAAGCAGTAGCCAAACAAACACAAGCTATTTTACAAAAACACCAACAGCTCGCAACAGCTACTCATCGCGTTCCAACACATACCTTATACTCGAATACCTCTACAAAAACTTTAGAAACACTCGTGGGTGCTTACACAAGGCATATTCAATTTCAATATCTCGCGTTCTAATTTACTTGAAATGGGAAAGTAGATTGGCTTTTTGAGATGCAGAAACCATAATCTCTTTTCCACTGCTTAAGATCACCACGCCTCCTTTTCCTTTTTTATAACCTACAACCTCATTGACATTAATTAAATACGACTTATGGATACGTGCAAAGCCTAAAATCACCAAAGCATCTTCAAAAAATTTCAAAGTTTTACTCACTAATTTCTTACCGCCATCTTTCATAAAGATCTTGGTGTAATTATCATCGGCTTGGCAATAAAGAATTTCTTGAGCTTCTAAGACTTCAAAACCATCTTGCACAGGAATTGTAATTTTTCCTTTTTCTCCCAATGTCCTTGCAGTTAATACCTCATTTTCCAGTGCATCTTCTTTCTTTTTGATCTCAACAACATAATCCACGGCTTTGATCAACTCGTCTATCGACACAGGCTTGAGCAAATAATAAGAAGCATGCGCATTCAAAGCTTCAATAGCGTATTGATTATACGCAGTTACAAAAACAGTTTCGAAATTGCGATCACCAACTTGCTCTAACAAATCAAAGGCATTCCCTTTAGGCATTTCAACATCCAAGAAAACCAGGTCTAACTCATGATTACGAATAAGCTCAAGTGCTTGTTCAATATCTTCTGCTTCACCCATGATTTCAACCCGTGGACAATACTTGTCTATGTAATTCCGGAGTATCTCTCTACTCGTAGCCTCATCTTCTACAATGATCGTTTTCAATGTTTGCATCTTATTCTTTCTTTAAGATAAGGGTCACACGTGTTCCTTCTCCATTATCAAATACGTCTTGGATGGTAACCTCCACGCGATCGTCATACATCTCATTGAGTATTCCGATACGTTTTTTAATATTTCCCATTCCTTTTGATTTTTGCTTTTTTTGATGTTCGGTTTTCATAGAAGCGCTACGCGCTCTCCCTACCCCATCATCAGATACCGTTACGAGTGCTGTATCCTTATCGCGCTGACTGAAATGCACATGTAAGTGCCCCTTTTCCTCTTTGTAACGCAAACCATGCCATACCGCATTCTCCACATAGGGCTGCAATAACATAGGAGGGATTTCAAAAGTATCAACATCCAGATCCGGATCTACCGTAAATGTGTACTCAAATTTATCTTTAAACCGGAAGTGCTCCAGCATGGTATATTTCTTCAAAAGATCTATTTCACTGGAAAGTGGAATAAAGTCCTCTTCACTGTTTTCCAATACGGACCTCATCAAACTTGAAAAATCGGCCAAGTATTTATTTGCCGTTCGCTCGTCATTGGTAGCAATAAAACTATTCACAGAATTCAAGGCATTGAAAATAAAGTGTGGATTCATTTGCGACCGAAGTCCACGCAATGCCAAAAGGTTATTTGCGTACTTCTGACGTTTATTACTTCTATACATAGTGAAGGCCGTAAACATCAAAAGCAAGGCCACAAGAGCGAGCGCACCAATAATAAGCTGCTGCCTTGTATTGCGGGCCGTTACCAATTCTTCTTCTTGCAAAAAGAGTTGATACCTGCTCTCATTCAGTTCGCGATCCTTCTCCAAGCTTAAAATGAGATTCTGCTTCTCGGCAATCTCCTTTCCAAAACGGGAAGCTTGGGCGATCTCTTGTTCCTTTTTTGCATAGTCTTGATCCACCAAGGAAACATAGCGTTCATAACTGGCCGCGGCCTTGTCAAAGTCACCCATATCCCGATACAATTCTGATATCCGTCTAGTGGCATCTTTTTCCACGATGAGATCTTCTTTTTTTACTGCTTCTTCAATACTCTTCTCAAAGAAAGGCAAAGCTTCTTTAGGTCGCTGCTGCGCGACATACGCATTTGCAATTTTATAATTCTGTTTTTGGGAGGTAATAGCATCGCTATTACTAATCGAGTCCGTATTAATTATAGTCAGTTCTTCTAACGCATCTTTTCTCAATTCAATTTCTTCCGAATACAGTTGATTTCTTCCAAAAAAGTCAGCGGCCTGAACTTTAACTCTTGTAGCCGTTTCGGAATTTTTGTTTTTAGACAAGTCCAAGGCCTCTCCATAAAAATTGATAGCCTCTTGCTTACCTCCACTTTTTTCATAGGCCTCTGCAATTTTGGCATTGAGACGTGTAGCATCAGAAAGCCGATTATTTTCAACGGCAATGGCTTCGGATTTTTTGTATTCAGCTATTGCATCTTGAGAATTACCCGTTGCCAACAATGCGTCACCTAAGCCCTCACAAATCGCCTGCAGTTTTCCCAAGGCACTTTTTTTTACTTTAAGAGCGTTAAAAAGCGTGATGCTTTCTTGATAGTTATTGCTATTGTAGTAGGCTATTGCCAGGGCAATTTCAACATCAATACTGTATTGGTTCCCTAAACTAAGGGTGTAATTTGACACGGCAAGATCATACTGTTTCCAATGCGTGTATACATCTCCCAGCACCTTAAAAGCCTTGGCGCGCTGATGAACACCCACGTCACCAGCTTCGGCAACTTCCAATGCCACCGCTAGCTGATCGATAGCTTTTCCAGCATCCTTTTTATAGATCATTAAAGCCTTAACCATGTACTGATCAAAACTTTCGGAACGACTTCGCCTGGGTGCTACAACTGATTTTGCACTCTCAAATTCCAAATCATCTAACTGAACTTCCTGAAGATTTGGACGTACCTCTACTCGAATTCGCTGATTATCAACGACCGTATAATACTTGGTTTCAAAATTGGCATTTCGAATAACAATTTCATCTCCTATCCGAGCTTTGATCATGAATTCCCCAGCCGTATTTGTCGTGGTATAATCTCCTCCAACAATCTCAATATTCACTTTGGAAACAGGCGATAGGGTCTCTACATCAATAATACTCCCCTTGACCATCATACGGGCAGGCGTATCATTATCTGTTCGATGTGAAGATTCTTGTGCCACAGCTGTTAAGCCGGCAAAAAGAAGTAGGTAGATGTAAATTATGTATTTCATTGCTGCCAAACATAATCCAATATTCTTACAACTAAAAATGCCTGTGAACTCCATCTATTAAAAACAGGTCACTTTCTCAGGCATAAAAACCCGTTTACGCATTGAAAGAGCCTGTTCCCTCAACCATATACTAGTTACGATAAATACTCATTTTCTTTGAATTCTCTTCGATGTATTTTGCCCCCATATTCATCATAATTCAAAACAAAATGAAAACATCACTTTATCTTTTTACGGCTGTTCTACTGAGCTTTACAAGCTGCAATGGCAACACACGAAGAGGCCATACGTTGGAAATGACCGCTTTCGCGAAAGCGCACTCCAACCCCATGGCTATTGCCTCCATTCCTACAATACACTCAAGAACGGCCATCACTTCCCCTGACAGCTACACCATTAGAGTAGCACTTTTACTAGATACATCCAACAGTATGGATGGATTGATTGATCAAGCAAAAGCTCAATTGTGGGAACTGGTCAATGAACTTTCCTATGCCAAATGCGGGAACGACATAACGCCATCATTGCAAATAGCGCTTTATCAATACGGTAACGACGGTCTTAATGCACGAGAAGGATATATTCAGCAAGTACTTCCGTTGAGTACAGATCTTGATGAAATCTCAAAACAACTCTTCAGATTGACAACCAACGGCGGTAATGAATATTGCGGACAGGTAATACAGACGTCCGTAAGTCAACTCAATTGGGGCACTAAGGATCGAGATTTGAATCTTATATTCATCGCAGGGAACGAAGCCTTTACGCAAGGCCCCACACGTTACCAAGATGCTGCTACTAACGCTTGTGAGAAAGATATTACGATCAACACGATTTATTGTGGCAATTATAATGAAGGGGTTAACACCTCATGGAAAGACGGGGCAATTCGCACCAAAGGAAGTTATATTGCTATTAATAGTGATAAACGAACCGTTCATGTTCCGTCCCCTTATGACAATCGTATTCTTGAGAAAAACAACGCCCTCAACGCTACCTATGTAGCATATGGAGCCCTTGGCCATTCAAAAATTGCTGAGCAAGCTGAACAAGATTCTAATGCCCAAACATATGGAAGTGCAAACGCCGTAAAGAGAGCGGTCAGTAAAAGCTCGCATTTCTACAAAAACGAAAACTGGGATTTAGTGGATGCTGAAGCAGAAGAGGATTTCGAATATGACGATTTGGATAAGGGATCACTTCCTGCAGCATTAAAAAACAAAAGCACCTCTGAAATCAAAGAATACGTTGCTCAGAAAAGAAAAAATCGTGAGCATATACAAGATGAAATTGCAGCGTTGAATAAAAAACGACGTGATTTTGTGGCTAAGCAAACAACAAAAACGGATAACCAGTTACGCAATGCACTTGTGGATGCCATTAAAAAGCAGGCAGAAAGCAAAGATTACACTTGGCAAGAATAGTTGCCGTATAAACAAACAAAAAAGAGGCGAATTAACGCCTCTTTTTTGTTTGTTTTAAATGCAATGATTAGTTTACCGCAGGACAGTTACAATCATAAGGTTCTTTCCCTTGTCCGAAGTTATAACCAAGACTTATCTGATGAAATCCTCCATTACTCAACACCACCGAATTACTCTGGTAAGAATAGGTATATCCAAAAAGGAACTTATCATAGGTCACACCAATGAAAGGTGTGATGTATTGTAATTTTTGAATATCCACCGTTTCACCGTTAGGTGTAAACTCAGCACCATCTAAACTTCTTCTATATGACAGTCCTCCCCAAAGCTTACCCCAATCAAATTTGCGGTAGGTCTTAATATTAGCATCAATAGTTGCTTCTCCTGTTTGATCTGTTGCTTGATACATAATCGAAGGCTCAAAACTCCAATCACTGAAGTTAGGACTGATTGCATACGCGAAAGATAAGATGTAGCGTCTTTGATTGTTCGGTTCAAAATTTTGAGAAAAAATATCTCTATTTGCAGGGAGCGCATTCTTTACAGAGAAATGAGATGAAAAATCCATGTAATTCCAGGATACTCCAAAATCTACATTCAAATATGAATCACTTTGCTCAATACCCGCAATTACAGGATCAAAATCTGTTAAATCAAAAGTAGTTTCATCGAGTTTTCCTTGTAAAACGCCAAGACTAATTCCGAATGAAATCTGATTAAGGTCTACGTAATTCCTACTCATCAACAGGTGGTATGCAAAGGTTGCATACACTCCACTTTGAGAAAAATACCCATTACTATCGCTAAAGAAAACCCCCCCAATACCTACTTTTTCACCAGCGCGACCATTGAAACTAACCGTTTGTAAATTGGGTGCATCATCCACATCAAACCATTGCTGTCTAGCTGTTACTCTAAGTTTACTCACTTGAGAGGCTCCAGCCATAGACGGGTGCAACAAGTACAGGTTATCAGACAGGTAATCTGAATAGGTCGGAATCCCTTCTTGTGCATAGAGACAAGATGACATCGACGCTATGAGAAGGATTATTAAGGATTTTTTAAAGCTCATGTGTTAACGTTTTAGGGTAAAGTGGCCGTTAAAGTTCTTTCGTGCAAGAGGATTTTCACCTCCTGGCTCAATATATTCTACACTGAACCAGTAATCACTTGATGGCATTGGCTGTCCATTATAGGTTCCATTCCACCCGCGACTGACAGGACTTATTTGTTTTAGCAACTTACCGTATCTATCAAATATATAAATTTTCGCATTCAAATTGGGTGCACTTCCCAATCCGAGTATATTCCATGTATCATGGAAACCGTCTTGGTTAGGCGTAAAGAATCTTGGATAATCAATAATCCCTATCTCAACAGGGGTAGCAGCACACTCTCCATCCACACGACGACCATACACTATATGATCACCAGGACGCACATTGATAAAAGTAAGACCGACTTGAAATGGTCCATCATCGATGGCAAATTCATAATCGGCTACACCAAAACCTTGAATAGAGGTGTCAATAACTTGTACTGTATACAAACCACTAGCATTAAAACTATCTTCCACTACTTGTACTTCAAAAATTGGCGAACTGATCGCTGTATACAATGTATTAGCAATATAATCACAACTGGTAATCATCCCCGTCAAAATATCTGTATACGTAGCGGTTACAGTCACTTCGTATAGCCCAACGTCATTCACATCTACTTGTGGATTTATTGAAACTAGTACGCCGTCCAGTGTCCATGCGTAGGTATAGATAGCACCCGTTACAATCGTTTCTGGAGTTGCGTCTAAGGTAACAGGCTCCTGAACTGCTCCAGTTACGGGGTCCACACAAATATCACCTCCTGTATCACTTAAATCGGTATATGGCGTTGCCTTTACAGAGATCTCAAAGAATACCGGCGGGCTCGAAGGACAGCTTGTCGTTGTATTTTCAACCACTGCCCAAATCGTTTGAGGATTGCTGGTATTTTGGAACGTATCCGGATTAGGAATTTCATTGGTATTATTCAAAGCCTCTGCCTGAGAGATGAAATAATTAATCTCTACATCTCCAGCCAATGGCCCGTCGTTGATTACTTCATTTTGAGTTGTAAGATCAAATTCTCCTACCCCTGCAACAGGAATACCATTTGCAGCATCCGGAACGATGATTTCACATTCCATCAAATTTCCTGGTGTATTTGCGACAGGACGTGCCTCAATGATAATTTCCTCAAATACTAATACATAACATCCAGTTACTCTATTCTCAACACGAATCCATAATCCATTGAGAGGTGCTGGGCGCTCTACAAACGTATAAGGGCTCGTTAAATCAAAAGAACCA
The DNA here is from genome assembly GCA_047630395.1 of Dokdonia sp. Lineage (GTDB taxonomy): Bacteria > Bacteroidota > Bacteroidia > Flavobacteriales > Flavobacteriaceae > Dokdonia. The sequence goes on along the minus strand of JBLHXM010000017.1, from coordinate 15,378 downwards.
GTATCTGCCTGAGATTGTTGTTCGTGATAGGTAATAAAAAAATCACCCTCTTGCTGCGGTGGCGCCAAAAGTCCAATTTCGCTCGCGATAATATTCAAATTCAAAATACCTTCACTATCATTTCCATCTTCTTGCTCACAAAATACATAAGGATCAATGATATCTGGATTAATAATAGGTAGTGGATTAATAATAATATCAACAGGAACGACTACATAACAGGTATTTCCTGGAACAGCCATTGGGTCATGATCTATTCGCACAAATATGGTTTGTCCATTTGGAATTGAATTTGTGTATGTAAATGGTGATGGATCCTCTGCAACTGGCACAGGAGTATTTGTAATAACATTATAGGCATCGGCATCTGCTTGCGATTCAAACACACGACGAACTACCGATGGACTGGCATCAATTTCATTTATAGTCGGTGTCAAATCCAAGGTAAGAAAACCATCAAAATCATCATCACATTCTACAATAGCTGCCGGCGTAATTGAATCGGGCGTAGGCAATGGCAGTACTCGGAGCGTTAATTCTGTTTGAATAAAACAACCTTCTAAGGTTGTTACAATAATTTGTAACAACTGAGGATTGGTAACGTTTTGATAATTTGCCTCGTCTGCATCTGGAATGGCTGCTCCGCCAGCGTCTATTACTGCTTGACTTTCATAAAAATCTACGCTTAGTAGGGGATTAGAAAGAGTTAAGTCATCAATAATAGTGGTCAAATCGAAAAAAGCCACTTCATCATCATCGTCATCACAAACCTCTAAAGGCACCATGGGTGGCACAATCACTGGAAGTGCACCTAAGGTCAACTCAAAAGAACCAACGATAAAACACTCGGCTCCATCATCATTCAATATTCTATAAAAAATCGTCTGTACTCCTACTGCCATAAAATAGGCTCCAGGTGTTGCAATTTGTGGACCTCCAATCGTGTTTGCATCTATATCAGTAATATGATATGTAATTATATATGTGAATGCAGGGTCCTGAATACTTAAAAAGTCAGGCTCATTCAAAGTAATATCTACAATCTCATCTCCACTATTATCCAAATCACAATTGACAATATCTAAATCAACTGCCGCAGGCGGAATCAAGGGTACTGGATGCGCCTCTAAATCAAATGGGAGTACTTTTGCACATGCCAAGGTATTATCAGGCATATTATCTACGCTTTCGGCTCTAGCATACAAGGTCGTCATCCCACTGATATTGTTATACCCAACGGAAGTGTCAATCGCATTGGCCGTATTATTATCGATAGCGTCCTGCTCTAATTCAAAGAAAGTAACCGTTATACCTGGCTGGCCATTAATAATGTCAGCCGCATAGTCATTTAAGAAAAATATACCAAAACCATCATTATCTGGATCACAGGCAATAGCATTGGGCAATGGATCAGAAATAAGTGCTGGTAATGCATTCACCCTCAGGTCAATTTGTATTTGATCACTGCACATCCCTGCCAATGTACTTTCAATAACGATAAAGATCGTTTGAGGATCGGCTCCTGTTCCTTGATACGCATTAGGGGTTGGTATAGGACTTGCTGGAATATCTACAAGATTTACATAGTATGAAACCATAACATCAGGATTGGACAAAATAATATCGTCACTAATCTCGGTTAGATCAAAAGTTGTAATACCATCGATATCACTTCCACTATCGTCATTATCACACGCAAAGAAGATTGCTGGTGGAGCTGTATACGTAGGAATTGGCGCTACCGTTATTATAAAAGATCCGGCATTAATACACCCTGTAATTACATTTTCTAATCGCACCCAGATGGTTCCTGAAAGCGAGGTATAATTCATGAGTGTCGCCATTGCGATGGACGCATCGTCAGCACTTCCTGGTATTGCTTCTGCCGACACTTGGGTTTCATGATATGTTAGATTAAAATCTGCAGGAGCTTGGGCTCCGTAAATAGCAGCTTCGTTTAAAGTTAGGTCAAAGATTGCTTCTAAAACAGCATCTGTAGGATCGGCATCACACTCTATAAGCTCTGGTAGCATATCACTAATCTCTGGACTAGGATTCACCACTAACTCCACCTCTAATAAAGTGAAACATAGGGTTAAGGAATTATTCACTCTCGCCCAGATACTTCCTGACATTGCAGAATATAACGTGGCTGAAGGAATTATAGTCATTGGATCATTGGCATTGGCGTTGCCCTCTGTCTCAAAAAAGTCCGTCGTGACATCTGATTCTCCATTTTCGATAGCCATAACTAAAGCAGCCCCTTGAGCAAGATCAAAAAGCCCCATGCCGTCTGCAACTAAATCTCCTAGATCAAAATTAATATCACATTGCTCCACAGGAGCTTGTGCTAACGGAGATGGATTTGGATTCACTAAAAGGGTTACACTTATGGTATCAAAACAACCTGTAGACGAATCCTGTACACGCGCCCAAATCGTTTGACTTGCAAGTATCGCATTAGGATACATATCAACAAGTTCGGTGCCAACAACTCCAGCGACTGCTTCAGGTTCAGTCAAATAATAACTTACTGCCCAACTTGCATTTCCTCCCGTTAGAATAACGTCTCTACTTCTTAAATCAAAAACTGAAATTTGATCTGTTGTACTCCCACTCGCTGTATCATCACAAAGATCATATGGTGCCCCAAGTGGGACAGGAATAGGAATTGGATTCACAACAAGGTCTAATGTGACCAACGTATAACAACGTGTAGTTACACTTTGCGTCGTATTAATAACTCTTGCAAACACTTGAAACGTCGCAGGCAATGGTGCTAGAGGCGTTTGATAGTTTACTGGATCCATGATATCGGACGCAGGCTCTATAGGGTTCCCGTCATCCGCTAAAATCATGCTTTCGTACCAAACAATATCGAAGATCATCGAATCTAATCCATTGAGGATTTCAATTTCTCTACTCGTTAAATCAAAAATCTCTACCCCATCATTATTCGTATCACAAAGTGCATACGGCAAAGGCATTGTATTTGGCGTTGGTGTTGGCAGGACGACAATATTGAAAGTTACGGTGTCATAACAACCTGTTCCTATCATAGTCGCAGGATCAATATCAGTCATTCGAGCATGAATGGTTTGAACCATTGGATCTACGTTCGTATAGTCCATAGAAAGGTCAATCTCCAATCCTAACGGTGCATTATCTGCATCTGAAGCTGTGAGATAGTAATTTACTGTTTGTGTTGGATCTCCACCAGTAATTATGGTCGTTTGTTCATTCAAATCGAATTGTGCAAACTGATCATTATCTCCATCGCAGGATTCTAAATCTGGCGGAATAGTTGCCATTGGATTGGGGTTCACTGTGAGATCGAAGGAAACGATTTCGAAACAATCGCTTGAAGGTCCAGAAGCGCCAAAACCATTATTATCAAGACGCACCCATATGGTTTCTCCAGCAGATGTAAGAAGACTTGGAATTTCAGCTACATCATTAGTTGCGTCCATCATACTCGTATGATAAGACACTCTAAAAACCGTGCCATCCTGACCATCCAAAAGAACTGCCAAGTTTTGGTTTAAATTGAAATCAGCCATGCCATCAGTTTGTTCGGCTAATGGGTCTCCAGGTTGCCGATCACATAGTTCCAAGTCAATAGGCACGCCTATTCTAGGAGCTTCATAGAAGGTCAATGTTATAGTTGCTATTCCAAGGCTAAGGCCTCCAGGAGCTGGAGCATCAAAAGCCTCTACTTGAATTACTGAAGGGGCTGCAAAACTCCCAATAATCATAAGCATTGAAGTACTTCCCCCAATAGGAGTACCAGAAACAATATCTGTCCATTCAAAACGAACAGCAGTTGGCGGAGCAGTAGCAGTAAGTAAAACGTTTAAGCCACAAACAGAATCCGTACCGTTAGGCGTTGTAATGGTCACTTGAGCCGTCACTTTCGCGAAAGCGGAACTCAACAATAGTAGTACAAGTAAAAAGAGTAGGTTTCTTTTCATATCTTATATTGATAAATTAATCAGGGCGCGCAAATATAGATAATTGCGCATAATAATTAGACAATAAAACAAGGTCTAACGGTGGGATAACGAGTTTAAAGACTTTTTATTGAATGACATTGTGACTTTTTTAAGATTTCGGTTGGATACCTCCCTTATTACTTTAGTACCTTTGCATCAAAATTGCACCAAATGTCTACATATACCATAAGTGTTGAAACCACTACAAACGAAGCCATAAAGAAATTTCAGGCTAATCAATTCCTCGTCAATCACAATAGCTACGAGTTTAACAATATAGAAGATGCCAAAAATTCTCCGCTAGCGCAACAACTCTTTTATCTTCCCTTTGTTAAAACAGTATACATCGCTCAAAACTTTGTTGCCGTTGAAAAATTCAATATCGTAGATTGGATTGATATTGAAAATGATCTTTCTGCACAAATCGAGGATTTCTTAAATGACAATGGTCTTGTCATTATAGAAGATGTCGCCGCTACAAAAATTCCAGTTACCGTATATGCTGAGGCAACTCCAAATCCTTCTACATTGAAGTTTGTAGCCAACAAAAAATTGGTCACCGCTCCCTTTGAATTCAAAAGCATAGACGACACCGCACACGCACCATTAGCCAAAGCGCTCTTCCACCTTCCATTTGTGAAAGAAGTGTTTATGGATGAAAACTATATCAGTATTCAAAAATATGACGCGATAGAATGGGACGATGTCCTTACAGAAGCCCGTGAGTTTATTAGAACCTACATTAAGGAAGGAAAAGAAGTCGTTACAGCAGAACAACTACAAACACCCAAGGAAGTAGAGATAGCTGCAGAATCTACCTTTGAAAATTTAGATGACATTTCTAAAGAAATTGTCAGTATCATCGAAGAATATATCAAACCCGCTGTTGCTAGTGATGGAGGTAATATTGTATTCAAGCACTATGATGAGAAAACTCAAAACGTATCTGTAGTATTACAAGGAGCCTGCAGTGGTTGCCCGTCCTCTACATTTACCTTGAAAAATGGTATTGAAAATATGCTGAAGGAAATGTTACCTGGCAAAATCAATATGGTCGAAGCGATTAACGGCTAAGTTTCGTTATCATCTTCCAAGAAAAAGCTTCTATTCTTTATGAGAATAGAAGCTTTTTCAGTTTCAGGAATAACTCGGTCTCATTGACAAATTGATTATTTGTAGTTCAGATGTTCACTTTTTTATTCTCACCTAAAAGAACAAGTATTATGGGCATAATGAAAGTTATTGAAGTACTCGCTAGTTCCCCAAAAGAGTTGGAAAGAAGCTACTAAAAATACAGTAAAGCAAGCCTCTAAAGCCATAAAAAATATCAGATCTGTATACGTTGGAGAACAAAGCGCTGTGGTTAGTGGGGATGATGTCACAGAATACCGCGTGAACTTTAGGCTGACTTTTGAAATAAAATAATCAGACAAACACCCCTTATAAAAGTTCTACCCCATGGTAGGACTTTTATTTGTTTGTATTTTTAACCCCATGAAACCTTGGAAACACTTATTTATAATTATTCTTGCCTTGCTGCTTTGGAGCTGTGATGGTCAAAACACGTCAGATATGCATGCGTTCACAAATGATTTAGTACATGAAACAAGTCCCTACCTGCTCCAGCATGCACACAATCCAGTAGACTGGAAACCCTGGAACGAAGAAACACTAGCGCAAGCAAAAAAGGAAAACAAGCTCCTTCTCATTAGTATAGGATACTCTTCCTGTCATTGGTGCCATGTCATGGAACACGAAAGTTTTGAAGACACTTTAGTGGCTAATTTCATGAATAAGCACTTTATTTCTGTTAAAGTGGATCGGGAGGAACGGCCAGATGTAGACAACGTATACATGAACGCAGTTCAACTTATGACTGGTCGTGGTGGATGGCCCCTTAATGCGGTCGCATTGCCTGACGGAAGACCTGTTTGGGGCGGCACTTATTTTCCTAAGGAGGATTGGATGCATGGCCTTCAGCAAGTATCTGATTTGTACAAAAGCGAACCTAACACCCTCGTCGAATATGCAGATAAGCTCGCTTCTGGATTGAAAGCAGTAGACGTAATTACCCCCAATCCAAACAAACCAAAATTTGAGGAAGAACGCATACAAAATTCCATAGGTACCTGGTCAAAATATTGGGATGCACGACAAGGAGGTCTCAATAGAGCTCCTAAATTCATGATGCCCAATAACTATCACTTCTTGCTGCGCTATGCACAACAAAAGCAGGATGAAGAGCTCTTAGAATACGTAAACACTACCCTAGAACAAATTGCCTATGGCGGTGTAAACGACCATGTAGGTGGTGGCTTTTCCCGATACAGTACAGACACCAAATGGCACATTCCTCATTTTGAAAAAATGCTCTATGACAATGCGCAACTTGTAAGTCTCTATAGTGATGCCTATTTAGCTACAAACAACGAACTCTACAAAGAAACTGTTTACCAAACACTAAACTTTGTAGCTCGTGAAATGACCACAGATGCAGGAGGTTTTTACAGTGCGCTAGATGCCGATAGCACAAACAAGGAAGGCGAGCTAGAAGAAGGCGCTTACTATGTCTGGACTAAGGAGGAACTGCAATCTTTACTCGGTGAAGATTTTTCTCTTTTTTCGGATTACTATAATGTAAATAGTTACGGTAAATGGGAGAAAGAAAATTACGTTTTAATTAGAAACACTTCCGACGCTAGCTTTATTGAAAAGCACCAACTCAAACAATCTACCTTGGAGGCCAAGAAGAAGCAATGGAAGATTGACTTATTACGCTTTCGCGAAAGCAATAAAGAAAAGCCCCGCCTGGATGACAAAGTACTCACTGGATGGAATGGTCTCATGATTAAAGGATATGTGGATGCCTATCGTGTTTTTGGCGAGGACCGTTTTCTAGATTCTGCCCTAAAGAATGCTAATTTTATTAGCTCAAACATTATGCGTACCGATGGAGGCCTTAACCGAACGTATAAGAATGGCGAAAGCACCATCAATGGATACCTTGAAGATTACGCAGCCACTATTGATGCGTTTATTGCTCTTTTTGAAGTGACGACGGATACCATTTGGCTGGAACGGTCAAAAACATTAACAGACTATACGATTACTCATTTTCAGAACCCCGAGAACCATATGTTCTTCTTTACTTCCGATGAAGATAAAAGTCTAATCAGTCGCAATACGGATTATGAAGATAATGTGATCCCCGCATCCAACTCGATGATGGCCAAAAACATTTTCACCCTCTCACATTACTATCTTGATCGCAACTACACCAATACTGCCGCTGCGATGCTCAACAATGTTCAAGACCAAATGGAGCAAAGTCCTATGAGCTATAGCAATTGGCTCGACCTTATGCTCAATTACACCAATCCATATTACGAACTGGTTGTGGTAGGACCTAATGCTCCTGAAAAACTAAAGGAACTCAATGCCGTATATCTACCCAATAAACTAATTGCTGCAAGCACCACCGCTAGTAAACAAGAAATTTTTGAAGGAAGGTATCTAGAAGGAGAAACCCTTATTTACGTTTGTGTGAATAACGCCTGTAAACTACCTGTTCGCACCATAGCAGCAGCCTTAGAATTAATAGAAACCAACTAATTAATTTTCAAAATAGATATGACAGATTATCAAAAGTGGATAGACCTTGCTTTCGAAAAAGGGTCTGAATATGCATTAAAAATAATTATGTCTATAATCATATGGATTATAGGTAAGTGGGTTATTGGCAGGCTTATGAAGCTTTTCAAAAAAATGCTTCATAAGAATGAAAACATGGACGAGAGTTTGGAAAAATTTCTTTCAAATCTTGTTCGCACCACCTTACTCGTTTTATTAATAATAGCCATTTTAGGGCATTTAGGTATTAACACAGCATCTTTTGCAGCTATTTTAGCAGCTGCTGGTCTAGCTGTTGGATTAGCCCTGCAGGGGTCTTTATCGAATTTTGCTGGAGGCGTACTCATCATGCTCTTCAAACCCTTTAAAATAGGAGATCTAATCGAAGCACAGGGAGAGATTGGGGTTGTAACTGAAATTGAAATTTTCACTACAAAGATGTCCACTCCTGGAAATAAGCTCGCCATTTTACCTAACGGATCTTTATCTAATGGAAACATAAAAAATTACACGGAACTAGGGCAATTAAGAGTTGATCTTACGATAGGTGTTTCTTATGATGCAGACATTAAAGCAACAAAAGATGTCCTTATGCGAGCAATGCTCTCTCAAGAGAACGTGCTAAAAGATCCTGCTCCATCCGTAAATATGGGGGAACTAGGAGATAGCTCTGTTAATTACGAAGTGCGTCCTTGGGCGACTCCTGAAAACTATTGGAATGTATATTTTCAAACTATTGAAAACTGTAAGATAGAGCTAGATAAAGCAGGAATTGAAATACCATACCCACATACTGTAGAGATTAAAAAAGAAGCATAAGGAAGGGATTTTACTAAAAAAAATAAGCCGAGACACTCTTGTCTCGGCTTATTTTTTTTTAGGTACACCCGCAATAAAATCTTTGAGATAGTACGGCTCAAAATAAGCTACATTCTCGAAGTCTTCTTGTAGATATTTCTGGTATGCCAAATCGCATATTTGTGCAGCAGAAGGAAGCTTATCTTCCACAAATATGGCATTAGGGTGCTCACATATTTCGGAGAATTTTGGAACACCGCTACCAATGAAGGTAACTTTGCCTTGTTCTAAATATTGAGCAAAATGTTCTGGACCTAGAATTTCTGCTTGCGTTTCCCTCACTAGATTACTTTCATGGTCAAAAACGGCACTATACACTTCCATACGCCTTGCATCCAACATCGGGATGATTAATGCATCCCGAGCTCCTGCTACTTGCATTGCAAGCGATTGCAAGGTCGGAATGGAAATTAAAGGCACATCTAGAGCAAAGGACAGCCCTTTAGCCGCAGAAACACCAATACGAAGTCCCGTATAGCTTCCAGGACCCTTACTCACGGCAATAGCCACTAGATCTTCTTTTGTTGCTTTCGCCAAAGCGAGCACTTCTTCTATATACCGATGTAAACGCTCAGCATGAGAATACTTCACGTCATAATCCTCTATAAGCGCAACCTGCTTTCCTTCAAAAGATAAAGCCACCGAACAATTTGTGGTGGCTGTCTCTAAACATAATATCATTCCGGGTTTACTCATCTTCTTTCGCGTCGGCTTCTTTTACCCCTGTTTTTTCTTCTTCAACTTTTGTCCCCGTCTTTAAGGTCTTATTTACCAAATTATACGGCCCTGTAATAATTTGATCTCCTTCTACTAACCCACTTAGAATTTCAATGTTTGTATCATCTTGAATTCCGGTAGTTACTACTTTTAGTTTAGCTTCTCCTCCATTCATTACAAACACACATTCAAATTTTTGTTTTTCTTTAGAAGTGCTTTTACGGTCAGCTTTAGTCACTCCACGTTTGGTGCTAGACGTATCTGTTTTCACTACAATGGCACTAATAGGTGCAGAAATTACATTTTCGCGCTTTGTAGTAATAATATCCACCGTTGCGGTCATTCCTGGTCGAAATGGAGAGTAACTCGCCTTTTTCCCTTCAAGAAATTCTTTATATGACGCCTCTAAGATACGTACTTTCACTTTAAAGTTGGTCACTTGATCTGCTGTCAATGTGGCTTCTGCAGAGTTTGCGATTTCAGTCACAACTCCCCTAAATTCTTTCTTCAAATAAGCATCCACTTCAACTACTGTAGAATCCCCTACATTGATTTTTACGATATCATTTTCGTTCACGTCTACTTCCACCTCCATATTCGTCAAGTTGGCGACACGTAAAATTTCAGTACCTGCCATTTGAGCCGTTCCGACAACACGCTCTCCAAGCTCAATACTCATCTTTGAGATCGTACCTGACATTGGCGCATAAATAGAGGTTCTTCCTAAGTTATCTTTGGCTTGCTTTAACTGCGCAGCCACACTTTGAACATTATAAAAAGCACTTTGACGATTGGCTTGCGAAATCTCATAATCAGACTGCGCTCGTTCATAATCGGCTTTAGAAATCACTCCTTTATCAAAAAGAGGCTTGTTACGATCAAAACTGAGTTTAGCAACTTTCAAACTTGCTTCTGCTTGTGCAAGACCCGCTCTTGAATTTGACAAAGCAGCTTGCGACTGATTCACGGCACTTAGCACCAAATCAGGATTGATGCGCGCCAGTAAATCTCCTTTTTTAACGTCTTGACCTTCTTTAACAGGAAGTTCAATTACCTCTCCAGAAACTTCTGAAGAAAGGCTCACTTCGATTTCGGGTTGTATTTTACCAGTTGCTGCAACGGTTTCTGTGATGGTAGCTCGCTCTACTTTTTGTAGAGATACTATTTTCGCATCACTCTTCTTACCAAACCACCCCATCTTGTCTCCTGCTAGCAGGACCACAATTATAAGAATGACACCTCCGATAAGATATTTAGTTGTTTTTTTACTCATGGTTAGAATTTTAGTTCCGTAGCCGGCACTCCAAAATAGAGCTCCAATACTTTAATACGGAAAATATAATCATATTTAGATCGTGATAATTCAATTTGTGCATTGTCATAGCGCAATTTAGATTGGCTAAAATCAAAAGCGTTGGTCAGTCCTACATCATAGCGGTCTTTTGCATAGGCGTAAGCTAATTCTTGTGAATTGAGAGCTACTAGGGCAGCTTCATAGCTCTGCTTGGCTGCCTTGGCACCCATATACGCTTGATAAATTGTAGACTCCAGATCTAATTTAGCCTGCTCCAAAGAAATTCTATTTCTTTCTACATTAAGCTGCCCTCTCTTGACATTATTTTTTACTGAAAAACCATTGAGAATAGGCACATTCAAACTAAGCCCATAATTGATTCCATCATTAATGTATATCTGTTCATTAAAAGGCAATGGATTCGAATCTGCAAAAGCTGTATTATATCCAAAGAAAGCTCTTAATGAAGGAAGGAAAGAACCTTTTGTAATTTGAACGTCTTTCTCTGCAAGCTCTAAATTCTGTTCTGCAATTTTAATTTCAAATCGATTCCCTTTGGCACTTTCGATAATGGCTCCAATGGGTTCGTCCATCAACTCTTCCCCAAAAACGCTATAAGCACCATCTGCAATATCAAATCCTTGATAATCCTTAATGGCCATTAATTGCGCAAGACTTACTCTCGATAAAATCACTGAATTTCGTGCCGCTACTATACGCTGTTGTTCAATAGCCGCTGTGGATTGTATTTCTAACAAATCACCACGTGGAAGCACGCCTCCTTCTACGAGTTCTATTGTCCTCTCAATTTGTTCTAAAGTCACTAGATTCTGAGCTTCGACCGTTTTAAGATTCTCCTTGTTCAGAATAATATCTAAAAACCCATTCGCGACTAGGAGAGAAATATCATCCTTAATTTTTGCGATATTGTATTCTGCAGCGATCGCAGATAATTTTGCGCGCTGTATTCTTCTTACATTCTGAAGTCCATCAAAAAGATTGTACCCTACATTAAGACCTCCATTGGCAGATAAGAATGTTTCTGTGGCTGCCTGATTGGTCAAGGGATCAAAGCTCAATCCTGTTCGTTCGGAAACACCAAAGCTCGCGTTCACTGTAGGTAAGAAATTACCCACGGCATCTGATCTATCAAGATCAGCTTGATCAAGATCTAAAAGCCTTTGTTTAATCGTTATATTATTGTCTACAGCATACTGCACACACTCCTGAAGCGTCCATTTTTTGGTCTGTCCAAAAACGGCAGTGGCAAGTAATAAAGCAAAACCTAGTATGATTGATTTTTTCATAATCCTGTTTGATGTCCAATATGACTATTGAAACGAATTTATGTTACAAAAAATGTTAATTAAATTTATTGCGCTTTCGCGAAAGCGCAAGAGTAAAAGCATTTGGCAACTTAAAAAGTAAACTACCCTCTTCCCCCGAACCCTTGTACAGCCTTAATCTGATTCCAAACTTTGATACGGTCCTCAGCAGAAACACCACTTTTAATTTCGACAAAAATACCATCGCTTGTACCTAGTTCCAGATCACGTCTTTCAAACTGCTGATCTCCAATTTCAACCTCTACAAATGGTTTTTTAGTCTTGGAGTCATACTGAACAAGCGCTTCTTTAATAGCCAATACAGAATCTGCTCTTTGAAGAATGATACTTGCATTTGCACTAAGTCCCGCACGAATGAAGGTCGCAGAATCCATTTTCTTAAGCGTTCCTTTGATTTCAAATTGAATCGCACCGTTCTCGGCAACACCCTTAGGAGCGATATAGTCTAATATGGCGTCAAACGTAGTGTTTTCTATAGCTCCAATTGTAATCTCTAGTGGCAGATTTTCAGTGATTTTTCCAACCTCACTTTCATCTACTTTCCCTTCAAAAATCATTTGATCCACATCTGCCAAAACGGCAATGGTGGTTCCGTCATTAAAATTATTAGCTTCAATCACCTGATTCCCGGTTTTTACGGGAACGTCTAAGATCATACCCGTGATTGTAGAACGCACTTGCGTAGTTGCAGCTGCCCCCAAACCACTTGTCGTTCCGGTTTTGATAATGTCATAGTTCTGCAAAGCACTTTGCAAATTAACTTGCTCTTGCTTTACGCGCTGAAGCGCTTGATTATATGCATTTTGAATTCCATCAAAATCATTGGCCGAAACAACCCCTTTTTCAAAAAGCGCTTTTTGACGTGTGTAAACACTCTTTTGATTTTCAAGTGCCAACTTTGCCGTCTCCACGGTGTTGCGTGCACCAGCAATATTATTTTTGGAATTGGTAAGTGAAGACGCATTAGGCACCACTTTAATTTTGGCGATTAGATCTCCTGCGACGATTTGGTCACCAGCTTCTACATAGATTTCATCGATAATACCAGAAATATTAGGCTTGATTAACACCTCTTCTTTCGGCACTATACTACCCGTAGCTACCGTTTTTTTGACGATTGTTTTCGTACTCGCTTGCTCGGTGGTGTAGACTACCGGATCCTTTTTATCTGTAAGCCATAAGTACCGAATACCGAAAGCAAAAAGGACCACAATAATTACTAAAATGATAATAGTACCCGTTCTTTTCATTGTCTATGCTATTTGATTGATTAGTTGTTTTGATATATTATTCAATGCGCAAGGCATCTATAGGTTTCATTTGGGTGGCCCTTGTAGCGGGAATAAATCCAGCAAGCAATCCAGAAATAACGAGAATACACAAAGCGACAAAAGCGACTGAAACCCCCACTGAAGGGTTTGCAAAATTCTCTACAGCACCTGTTGGGCCTAATAAAAAGTTCATTAACCAAATACCTCCCGATGCAGCTGCGACGCCTAGCATCCCAGAAAGCATTGTCAACACAAGAGATTCTTGTAATATTTGCGTTCGAATGTCCCATGGAGTTGCTCCTAAGGCCCGGCGTACGCCAATTTCTTTAGTACGCTCTCTTACAACGATGAGCATGATATTACTGATCCCAATCACACCCGATAAGAGAATCAATGCACCGACCACGTACCCCACTAAGGTCAAAATATCGAACAAACCATTAATACGACCAAAAGCTTCCGCTCGATCAAAATTCCCAATGGCCCTTCTATCTTCGGGGTGTATCCCTCGTTGTTTACGCATAATGTCCAATATGCGAGGCTTAAGGGAGGTAATACTTACGTTGTCTATTGCTGTGATTGCCATCCATCCGACATTATCTGCGCGATTAAACGCCTGCGAAAATGTAGTAAATGGGACAAAAATGGTATTGGCATCTTCCTCATCATCACCATTACTATTGGTAGACTTGAAGGTGCCGATTACCATAAAATTGACACCGTTAATTTTGATATAGGAACCAATTGGGTCCTCTCCATAATCGTATAATGCCTTTACTACATCTTTTCCAATGACTGCAGCTTTTCGTTTTTCATTAATATCAGAATAACTAATAAAACGTCCAGCCATAATATCCATAGGCTGCTGATTGATAAATTCCGGATAATCTCCAGAAACACTGAATGCCCCTGTATTGGCATTACGCGTTACATTATTTGCGCCTTGATATCCGCCCAATTGATTTCTAGGTGACACGTATTTAAGCTCTGGTATCTGTTCTTTCAAGATCTCTACATCTTCCAATTTAAACTGCACTCTTCGCCCTTTCGGCAATCCCTTGTAGGGTTTTGATGTTCCTTGTCCCCACATAAAAAGAGAATTGGTAGCAAAATCCCCAAAATCGGAAGTCACTCCATTCCGCAAGCCTGTGGTCATTGCCAAAAGCAACACCAAAATAAGGATCCCCCAAAAGACACCAAAGGCCGTAAGCGCAGTCCGAAAACGGTTTGCGTTCAGCGCTTCTATTATTTCGATCCAGCGTTCTTTGTTAAACATGGTTTTTCTTTTTTGGTAGCTTGCGCTCTTCGACATTACACTTCGACAGACTCAGTGTGGCACTCTGCATAACTTCTGAGTCTAGGTTATTACCTGAAGGCACTCTATCTTATTCGTCCCTTAAGGCTTCTATTGGTTTGATATTCGCCGCACGTCTCGCTGGAAAATATCCTGCCAAAGCGCCTGCGAATATGATAATTAACACGATCGTTATTGAAGTAACAAAATCTACCCTCGGAAATTTAATAAAATCACTATCGATAAAAGGACTCGCAATATTGAGAGCGATCACCCCCAAAAATAACCCTCCAAAACCAGCAATAGCTGTAATAAATATAGCCTCCTGCAAGATCATACCTACAATAGAACTAGGCAAGGCTCCTAAAGCCTTACGAATCCCAATTTCTTTGGTACGTTCTTTTACAACAATCAGCATAATATTTCCCACACCCACAACTCCCGCAATGATAGTTCCTAAACCAATAAACCAAAACACCGCGCTGATCATATCGATCAAACTGTAAATTTTACGTGCTTCTTCTAGCGTATTATTAACTCGAAATGCACTCCGATCATCAGGAGCAACACTGTACTTAGATTTTAAGTCGGTCTCAAATCCTTCGGAAAGTGACTCTGACAAAGCCACAGCTGCATCAAAATCATCAGACATTTTTACGGTATAGGCCATAGACCGCAGTCGATCACCACCGTTAAATACTTTTTGGGCAGTAGGAAGTGGCAAGAACAAACGAGTTTCCTCCCGTTCTCCACCTGGATCTGAATACACCCCAACCACTTTAAAATTGATGTCAAAAATCTTTATCGTCTCTCCGACCGCTTCTTTTGATTTAAAAAGATCCTTCTTTACTTGATTCCCTATAATAACCACTTTTCGAGATTCATCCATATCATCTTGGCTCAAGAACCGTCCAGCCACCATGGATGCGTTTTCAATAAATTGCTGATCTGGGTATGCCCCTTCTATGCGGTAGTT
>JBLHXM010000016.1:0-41536 GCA_047630395.1 Dokdonia sp. | reverse complement strand
ACGAAGTTCCTTTTGAGGTATCGAGCGGATTCGAACCGCTGTAGATGGTGTTGCAGACCACTGCCTAGCCACTCGGCCACGATACCAGTTGTGCGTGCAAATATAGTTACTTTTTGGAATAATGAACAAAGAAAAAGAGATTAGACTTTTTATTTTCCGAAAGCTAAATTTACGAGCTTTTCTGTTTGCTTCGTTCTACCGTAACCATCTCTACATCACCACCAATAGGGGGGTTTAACTTAGAAACGGCAACCGTTGCTTCTCGTATCAAAGCATCTTCTGCTAGAAAACGAACCAAAATGCGCTCACAAACAGTCTCTAAAAGATGCGAAGCGATCGCCATTTCTTCTTTGACAATCCGATTGAGCAAAACGTAATCTACAGTATCTCCCAAATAATCAGTGCTGGCAGATGTTGTGAGATCGGCATCTATTTCTACATCTACGCGGTAGTCGGAGCCAATTTTAGTTTCTTCAGTTAAGCAGCCATGGTAGGCGTACACTCGGATATTGCTGACACGTATTTTTCCCATATGTATTTCCCGCGAAGGCGAGGACCTTGTTTACTACCCGCTATCACGGGGATCTGTGTAGAGCAAAGTTAATGGATATTATGCAAAGGAGTTTTATCTACTCACAAGGAATATCTTAGTTTGTGAAGAAGTCAAATACATTACTCAGGCCACTCGTCTTGGTTTTGTAGAACTCAGTATAGGTACATCGATCACAGGTTACTGAGGTAAATTTTTCTGTTTGAACATCAAATATTTTTGATAAGGTACCGCCGGTTGCGCGCATTTGGCCAAGTTGATATGAATGGTTATCGCATTTTGGACAGGTGTAGTTTAAGTGTTTCATAAGGTTGTTTGACTTATATGTGGTGTAAAAGTTCGTTTTGTTACAGGTTTGCGCTTTCGCACTTCGACATTGCTCAGTATAAACTTCTGCGTCACGATGTTCTTTGAAAGCGTTTTTACTAAATTTGTCTTTCAATTGAACAGCAATGACTGAAGAACATATATCGCTCAATTTCTTAGAGCAAATCGTGGAAGAGGATCTATCCAATGACTATAAAGTGGAAGATCTTCGTTTCCGTTTTCCACCAGAGCCTAATGGTTATTTACATATTGGACACTGTAAGGCAATAGGAATCAGTTTTGGACTCGGGGAGCGCTACAATGCGCCGGTAAACCTCCGTTTTGACGATACGAACCCGGCTAAGGAAGAACAAGAATATGTAGATGCTATTAAGGAAGATGTGACTTGGTTAGGATACAAATGGGATAAAGTGTGTTTTTCTAGTGACTATTTCCAACAATTACACGATTGGGCAGTAGCACTTATTAAAGATGGAAAAGCCTATGTAGATAGCCAGTCTAGTGAGGATATGGCCACCCAAAAAGGAACGCCTACCCAACCAGGGGTTGCGGGACCACACCGCGATCGTTCAATTGTAGAGAATTTGGATCTTTTTGCACGCATGAAAGCAGGAGAATTTAAAGAAGGGGAGCACGTATTGCGTGCAAAAATTGATATGCAAGATCCTAATATGCTCATGCGTGATCCATTGATGTATCGCATATTACACAAGGAGCATCACCGTACAGGAAATGACTGGTGTATCTATCCAATGTATGATTGGACACACGGAGAAAGTGATTATATAGAACAAATATCTCACAGTTTATGTTCGCTTGAATTTAAGCCTCATAGAAAGCTTTACGATTGGTTCTTGGACCAAGTATATACTGGAGAGGATTTACGTGTTAAACAGCGCGAGTTTGCCCGTTTAAACCTCAACTATACCATCATGAGTAAGCGCAAATTGCTTAAACTGGTAGAAGAAGGTTTGGTTACTGGCTGGGACGACCCGCGTATGCCTACGATTTCAGGTTTACGAAGACGTGGATATACTCCTGCATCCCTTCGTAAGTTTATTGACACGGTGGGTGTAGCAAAGCGAGAAAATGTAATAGATGTTTCTCTTTTAGAATTTAATATTAGAGAAGATTTAAATAAAATAGCCACCCGAGTGATGGCGGTCTTGGACCCTGTGAAATTGGTAATTACCAATTATTCCGAAGGGCAAGAAGAAATGCTCACTGCCGAGAATAACCCTGAAGATGCAGCGTCAGGATCTCATGAAGTTCCTTTCAGTCGCGAACTATACATTGAGCGGGAAGATTTCAAGGAAGACGCAGGAAATAAATTTTTTAGATTGACGCTTGGCAAAGAAGTTCGCTTAAAAAATGCATACATCATCCAAGGAGAAAGTGTTGTAAAAGATGCACATGGAAATATCACTGAAATTCACTGTACCTATGATTCTGAATCGAGATCGGGGAGTGGTACAGAGGCTTCAAGGCGTAACGTAAAAGGAACCTTGCATTGGGTTTCTATTGCACATGCCGTGCCTACGGAGGTTCGGTTGTACGAGCGTTTGTTTAATCATGAGTCACCAGATGGGGATAAGGACATAGATTTTAGGGAGTTTATAAATCCTGAATCCTTGAAAGTGGTTACTGGGTATGTAGAGCCGTTTTTAGCGGTGGCCAAAGTAGGCGATGTCTTCCAATTTCAACGGATGGGATATTTCAATGTAGATACGGATAGTACTTCAGAGAAAATGGTGTTTAACCGTACCGTAGGACTGCGGGATTCCTGGGCAAAACAGAAGCCAAAACCAGTTCAAAACAACTCTCAGAAACCACAACAGCAACAGCAACAAGCGTCTGCTTTGAGCACGATTAACAAACTAGGGAAGAAGTTGGCTAATTTACCTGAAGAAAAGCGGCTTGCAACAATGGACGATATTCAGAAGTTAGCTAAAAATCTAACAGAAGAAGAAGTGATTGGTTTCTTTAATACAGCTGCTAAGAAAGTGGGAACACGTCTAGCAGGGGTGGAGAGTTTGTACGCTTTCGCGAAAGCGAACTCAAAAGAAATCAGCACCATAGAAGGCGCAGAGGGATTTGTTGAGAAAGCAAAAGATGATGCCAACGAACTATTACAAGCGGCAGCGAGTAAGTTCTAATAGAAATAAGAAAAGTATAAAAAAACCCCCGAAGCCTTAGCTTCGGGGGTTTCTATGATATGAATTACAGAAATCTATTCTTCAGTACGTGGCTTCTTTTTATTTACAATCCCTTTTTTCTGATTATCAATTTTCATTTGCTCGCCAATTTGATTGGACGCTACAAAAGAAGCGATCATGTCATTGAGCATATTGCTTCCAGCTTGTGGAGAATTAGGCATCAAGATAAGGTTGGAATTGGTTTGCTCTCCCATAGACTGTAGTGTATCGTAATGCTGGGTAACGACAATCAAAGCAGATGCTTCTTGAGAGTTGATTCCCACATTATTTAATACATCTACAGACTCTTCTAGTCCACGAGCGATCTCACGACGTTGGTCTGCGATACCTTGTCCTTGAAGACGTTTAGATTCTGCTTCTGCACGTGCTTTAGCAACGATTTTAATACGATCTGCTTCCGCTTCAAACTCGGCGGCTACTTTTTCACGTTCTGCAGCATTAATACGGTTCATGGCTTCTTTTACTTGCGCATCGGGATCAATGTCTGTTACTAGGGTTTTAATGATATCAAACCCATAGTTAGACATCGCTTCGTTGAGTTCACGTTTTACAGCAATAGCAATATCATCTTTACGTTCGAAAACATCGTCAAGTTTCATTTTAGGCACCTCTGCACGAACCACATCAAATACATAAGACGTAATCTGATCATGTGGGTTTTCTAGCTTATAGAAGGCATCATAGACATGGTCTTTGCGTACCTGAAACTGTACAGAGATTTTGAGACGGACAAAAACATCATCTTTGGTTTTGGTCTCTATGATCACATCGAGTTGTTGGATCTTGAGATTGATACGTCCCGCTATTTTATCAATAACTGGAATTTTGAACTGTAATCCAGATTGACGTGTACCAATATACTTTCCGAAGCGCTCTACAATAGCAGCAGTTTGCTGTTTGACCATAAAAATTCCAGTTAGTAAAATAAGGATAGGGACAAAGATAAGAGCAGGGAGAAGAACATTAGGAGGCATAGTTGTATAATTTTGAAGGTTAAATAATGGTATAAGTTATGAAAATAACTACTCATATGTCGCTCTTATCGAGAAAACGTAACAGTTCGTCTTATTTTTCTAAAAGAGAGAAAAACATGTTCTACCTTTCATTTTTTAATCAATACCGATGTCCCAAAACATCCAACAAATAATGAAACAGAATTTAACTATATTTTTCTTCCTTTTAGCAACATTTAGCTGCTTCGCTCAATCCTATATGGGTTCGGGTAATTACAATAGAATTGGCATCCAAGGACGCTATGCTTTATTGGAAATTGAAACATCAGATTTTGAGATAGCTGGAGATACCGGGTTCATGGGGGGGCTGACCACTAGAGGTAGATTGTACAACAATTTTGGAATGATCTATGGAATTGACTTTGTCTCTCTAAGTACTAATGTACAGGGTCGTGCTTTGGGTAATGTGAGTTTTGAAGATATGAAATACACCGTTATTGGAGCACAATTGAATCTTCTTTTGAGTTATAATATCCTTGAACAAAACTTGGCGATAGAAGCAGGACCTGCTTTGTTGGTGAATAGTAAGATGATCTTAAAAAATAAAGGGCAAGAAGATAATATCGTCAAAGGGTATGCAAGTCTAAAAGCTACAGATATTGAAGAAATATCACGCATCAACCCCTTTGTGGTCATTGCCTTGACGGGAGGATTTGAACGGGTACGCTTTAGTGTTCAGTACCAATACGGATTTACAAATATTTTAGGAAACTTGAACAGTCAGGACCTGCAAGATGTAGATCGCACAGTCCCTGACTTTAAAGGGTCTTCTTCTATTATTTCTGGAGGTATTGTACTCTACCTATAAGGTATCGATTGCTTTCTGAATTCTAGAGAGAGTTTCATCTTTACCCAATGCAGTAGCAATTGCAAATACATCTGGCCCCTGCATGGCGCCTACAAGACTCAGTCTAAAGGGTTGCATTACTTTTCCAAAACTAAGTTCATTCGTGTTGATCCATCCTTTAACGGCTTCTTGAAGCGCAGTAGCATCAAAACCGTTAAGATCACTAATTATGTTATGCACTTGCTTCATGATTTCACCCGTATCTTCTTTCCAGCCTTTTTTGACTGCCTTTTCATCATAGGTCTGAGGAGCGACAAAGAAGTAATGCCCGAGATCCCAAAGATCAGGGATAAAGGTAGCGCGCTCTTTAATGAGTGTAACTACATCTAACGCATATTCGGGAGTGGTTTGAATTTGCTTTTGCGAAAGCAGTTCCAAAAACCTATCAGCGATGTCTTGATTGTTGGCTTCTTGGAAATAATGTTGTTGAAACCATTTTGTTTTCTCTGGATCAAACTTGGCACCAGCCTTATTGACTTTCTCCAAATCGAAAGCGGCAACAAGGGCTTCCAATGAAAAGAATTCTTGCTCTGTTCCTGGGTTCCACCCCAAGAATGCAAGCATATTGACAACTGCCTCTGGTAAATAACCGTCTTCACGATAGCCAGAAGAAACTTCGTTGGTCTTTGGATCAGTCCATTGTAATGGGAATACAGGAAATCCTAATTTATCGCCATCCCGCTTACTTAACTTTCCTTTACCTACAGGTTTCAATATTAAGGGTAGGTGGGCAAATTTTGGTGCTTCCCATCCTAAAGCTTTGTATAATAAAATATGTAAAGCCAAAGAGGGCAACCATTCTTCACCACGGATTACATGTGTAATTTCCATAAGGTGATCATCCACGATATTAGCCAAGTGGTAGGTAGGCATCCCATCAGATTTGAATAAGACTTTATCGTCTAAAATATTAGTATCAATAGTCATGTTGCCACGAATCTCATCTACGAAGTGTATCGTTTCGTCTTGAGGTGCTTTAAATCTAATTACATAGTCCTCACCAGCATCAATTCTGCGTTGGGTTTCTTCTTCAGTGAGCACGAGAGAATTATCCAATTGTCCACGATTGTGCCAATTGTATATAAATGTTTTCTTTTCTGTTTCGTATGATTTTCTAAGCGCGCTCAGTTCTTCGGCGCTGTCAAATGCATAGTACGCATTTCCTAAATCTAATAGTGCTTTCGCGAAAGCGCTATACAATTCTTTACGCTCACTTTGTCTGTAGGGTCCAAAACCACCTTCTTTCCCAGGACCTTCATCAAACGGAATATTACACCAGTCAAGGCTCTCAGCAATATAGTCTTCGGCGCCAGGGACATACCGGTTTTGGTCTGTATCTTCAATACGAAGGACAAAGGTACCGTTGTATTTCTTAGCAAAAAGGTAGTTAAAAAGGGCAGTGCGTACACCACCTATATGTAATGGGCCGGTAGGACTAGGCGCAAAGCGCACTCGAACATTCTGAGACATATTCACGTTTTTTGAGACGGCAAAGATACATGATTATGTGGCCAAAACACCTGTACAAGAATGGGATTGATACCGCCAGTTTTGGTTTTATCTTTAGGAAGTTGGAATCGTGGGTTTCTCTTTTTGAGGACGCTGATCCTTAGGCACATGTTTATTCATAATTTTGAACCATAGCGGAGGAAACATAGAAATGACCATGGAAGTAGGGTACCCATAGGGCAGTTGCGGACTTTCATCGTGATAATCTAAAAGTTGGAATTTTTTATTGGCCCGATAATGATGGTCACTGTGTCGTGTGAGTTCATAGAGCATAATGCGTCCAAAAACGTGGTTGCTGTTCCAGGAATGTACTTCACAAACGCGTTCATAGCGACCGCTAGCTAGTTTTTTTCGGCGCAAACCATAATGTTCTATATAGTTGATTGTTTCAAGGAGTAAGAAACCAGAAACGGCTGCAAAAAAGACGATGGTAAGACCCAGCCAATCATAAAACCAATAAGCAGTTCCCAGGTAGGCTGCTTGTATAAGGTGGTACCAAAGCATGTCATTCTTGAGGGAGAAAAACGATTTTTTTTCTTGTTTCAATAGGTCTATCTGTATGGTCCAAGCGTTAGTATATTGTTTGAAGATAGAGCTCAGCCAGAATGCGTAAAGTGTCTGGTTGTATTTTGCGGTGGCAGGATCTTCTGGAGTTGCAGCGTTCAAGTGATGTCCGAAATTATGTTCGATAAAAAAGTGCATATATAGCGCTGGAAGTAGTAAGAGTTTGCCTAGAAGTTTTTCAGCTGTTGTTTTTCTATGGCCTAATTCGTGGGCTACGTTAATCCCGTTGGAACCAATGACAATACCGCAAGAAAAGATAAGACCTACAATTTCATAAGTAGCCATGTTTGAGGTTGTCAGTGTGGATAGGGTTCCGTAAACAATTCCAAAGACGATACCTACGTTAAGATATAACAGGAAGTCCGTCCAGTGTAGGTTTTTTTTTGATGACTTTTCATCTTTAGAGAGATTGACCCGATCTACTGGTAATAGAACTTCCAGCAAAGGAACCATTACAAAGGCGTAGACAGGAGTAAGATAGGACCAGAGATCACCAAAATAGAGTCCAATGATCGCGCAAACAGGGATCGTATAGGCAGTAAGATATTTTAAGTCTTTCATATATTAGGCTAAATTTAACAGACTCCACGCAATGTAGGACATTCATAAAACATAATAAAATGGTATTTTAGGGCTTGGTATATAAGGGAATGAACAAATTCGAAAACATAGAAAATAAATTAGAGGGCTTTATTCGGAAGTTCTACACGAATGCTTTGCTTCGAGGACTCATATTGTTCTTTGCTTTTGGGGTGTTGTATTTTTTGATAACGCTTCTTATTGAATATTTCTTTTGGTTGAGTTCTGCTGGCAGAACAGTGCTATTCTGGTTATTTATTGGAGTAGAGGTGGCGTTGCTGGCCAAGTTTATTGTGCTGCCGTTGGCGCGTTTATTTAAGTTGTCTAAAGGGATTAACTATGCTCGGGCCGCTCAGATGATTGGCGCCTATTTTCCAGAAGTGAGTGATAAATTACTGAATACATTACAATTAAAACAGGAAGGAGATACATCTGAATTGATGTTGGCGAGTATTGAACAAAAGAGTCAAGAACTGGAGCCTATTCCGTTTACACTAGCAATTGATTTTAAAAAGAATACAAAATACTTTAAGTATGCGGCCATACCCGTGCTTGTATTTTTAATTGCCAATTTCGCTGGAAAAGAAGAGATTTTTAAGACGAGCTATGAACGAGTAGTTAATTACAATGAAGCGTATGAGCCGCCGGCACCGTTTCAATTTTTTGTAGTTAATGAAGAATTAAAGGCGATAGAGAATAAGCAATTTAAATTAGCAGTGCGCACCGTGGGAGATGTCCTTCCAGAAGATGCCGCGATTCACTTTAATGATGAGGTATACTTCTTGCAGCAAGAAGCACCCGGTGAATATAGCTTCACCTTTGAACAACCTAAAGCACCAATTTCCTTTTTTCTTCAAGCCAATAAAGTGACGTCACAGCCCTATACGTTGGATGTGGTAAAGGTCCCTGTGTTGATTAATTTCAAGATGGAGCTAAAGTATCCTTCCCATACTAAGAAAAAAACGGAGCGTATAAAGAATACGGGAAACGCTGTAATTCCGGAGGGAACAAAGGTTACTTGGACCATGGATACCCGTCAGACGGATGCGGTGGACTTGATTTTGAAGGATACTATTCTTGGTTTCGCTTTAAGCGAAAATGCAAATACATCTACATTTAGCTTGACCAAAGGTATTTTTAGAAACACTGGCTACGAGGTGAGTACGAGTAACGAAAACTTGAAGAACTATGAAAACCTAGCCTATAACTTGCAAGTGATTAAGGATGAATTTCCGCAAATGGATCTGGAGGTAAAAAAGGATTCTGTAAGTAATCAACAGCATTATTTTTATGGAAAGGTGAGTGATGATTATGGTTTATCAAAGCTCCAATTGGTGTATTATCCAGCACAATCTGAGGAACGTTTATCAAAGCGTATTTCCATATCAAATGGTAATGTAGATCAGTTTGTCTATGCTTTTCCTGACACTTTAAAGTTACAGGAAGGGGTAAATTATGAGTACTATTTTGAAGTATTTGACAATGATGTTGTCAACCGATTCAAAAGCACAAAGAGTACCATTTTTAGTTTTTTGAAGCTTACAGAAAGCGAGTTGGAACAGCAACAACTAGAGCAACAGCAAAAATCCATCAATGAGTTAGATAAGTCTTTGAGTAAGATGAAGCGGCGGGAGAAAGAGCTGCAAGAGCTTTCAAGACTCCAAAAAGAGAAAAAAGAACTTAATTTTAATGATCAGAAGAAATTAGAAAACTTCTTAAAGCGACAGGAGCAGCAAGAGGAAATGATGAAGGAGTTTTCGAAGCAATTAAAAGAGAATTTAGAAGAGTTTCAGAAAGATGAGGCTAAGACGGATGAGGAGAAGGAAAAGCTCAAAGAGCGTTTAGAGCGCATGGAGAAGAAAGCTAAGGAAGATGAAAAGTTATTAAAGGAACTCGAGAGGCTGCGAGAAAAAATAAGCAAAGAAGAGCTTGCTGAAAAGCTAGAAAAATTAGCAAAGCAAAACAAAAATAACAAACGCAATCTGGAGCAAATGCTAGAGCTTACAAAGCGTTATTATGTCCAGAAGAAAGCAGAGAAAGTGGCGCGGGATTTAGAAAAACTAGCAAAGAAACAGGAAGAGCTCAGCAAGAAAGGTGAAGAAAATACCAAGGAAGAGCAAGAGAAGATCAATGAGGAGTTCAAGAAGATTGAAGAGCAACTCAAAGATTTAGAAAAAGAAAATCAGGGGCTTAAAAAACCGATGGAAATTCCGTCGGATGAGAAAAAACAAGAGGAAATCGAGCAGGAGCAGCAAGAGGCGACGGAAGAGCTGGAAGAACAAGAAAAGCAGGAGCAAGAATCTGGAAAGAAACAAGATAAGAGTGCTGCTCAGAAAAAGCAAAAAAAGGCCGCTGAGAAGATGAAGCAGATGGGCGCTAAGATGCAATCCGGAATGATGTCGTCTGGAGGAGAATCTATGCAAGAGGATGCGGACATGTTGCGTCAAATTCTGGATAATTTATTAGTATTCTCTTTTGAGGAAGAGGATTTAATGAATCACTTTAAAAAGATGGATAATAAGAATCCTAGTTTTGCCAAGAAATTGCGACGACAAAACGTCTTGAAGCAGAACTTTAGGCATGTGGATGACAGTTTGTATGCGCTGTCGTTACGCAATGCAGAGATTTCGGAAGTCATCAATGAATCCCTTACGAATATTGATTATAATATGGATAAAGCTTTAGAGCGTTTAGCTGAAAGCCAGGTTGTTCAAGGAGTGAGTAGCCAACAATATATAGTTACGGGCGCTAATAAATTGGCTGACTTGCTCAGCCAGGCTTTAGACAATATGCAGAATCAAATGATGTCAGGTCAGGGTCAAGGTCAGGGACAAGGGATGCAGTTGCCAGATATAATTCAGAGTCAAGAAGAATTAAATAAGAAGATGGAGGAAGGCACAAAACCTGGAGAAGGCGAAGGAGAGAAGCCTGGAGAAGGCGAAGGAGAGAAGCCTGGAGAAGGCGAAGGAGAGAAGCTTGGAGAAGGCGAAGGAGAAAAGCCCGGAGGAGGTGAAGGAGAAAAGCCCGGAGAGGGTGAGGGAGAAGGAGAAGGTGAGGGAGAAGGAGAAGGAAGTGGCGAAGGAAAAGGAGGAAAGAACGGTAAAGATGGGCGTGATGGAAAGGGTGAGGGGGAAGGCGAAGAAGGTGATGAGTATGAACAAGGATTGCTGTATGAAATATTCAAGGAACAACAAAAATTGAGACAGCAATTGCAGGACGAGATTAAGAAGAATGGCTTAGGTGAAGATGCTCAGAACTTGGTTAAGGACATGGAAGAAGTCGAGCAGCAGTTGCTCGATAAGGGATTCAACAATGAGACGATGGAACGCATGACACAAATCAAGCATGAGTTATTAAAACTTAAAGAAGCTGCTTTCCAGCAAGGAGAAGAGGAAAAGAGGGAATCGAACACTAATCTGAAACGGTTTGCAAACCCATTCAACTCTCCGCTAGATAAGGCAAAGAAATACTTTAATACGACTGAAATTTTGAATCGGAAAACACTGCCGCTGAAAGAGACCTACAAAAAGAAAGTCCAAGAATATTTTCAAAGAAACAATGATTGAATTTAATACTGAGAACGCTTTTGAACTGGAGGGTCCTGCTTTCGCTAAAGCGTGGTTACTCAGAGTAATTGAAGAAGAAGGAAAGCAATTGGGAGAAATTAATTATATCTTCTGTGATGATGACTATTTGCACAAGATCAATATAGATTTCTTACAGCACGACACCCTTACCGATATTATTAGTTTTGATTACACGATAGGAGACATTATAAGTGGGGATATCTATATTTCCACTCAACGGGTTGCCGACAATGCAAAAGACTTTAAAACCCTATTTAAAAATGAATTAAATCGGGTAATGGTTCATGGAATTCTTCATTACTGTGGATATATGGATAAGAGTGATGAGGATGCCGCTCTCATGCGATCCAAAGAAGATTATTACATCGCAAAATCTATTGCATAAAAAAAGCGCCTCATTTCAATGAGGCGCTTTTAAATTATAAGATACATCGTATTACTTCACGATTACCTTTTTCGTTTTCGTAAACTGATTATTAGTCATTGTCACTAAATAGATCCCTGACGATTGGTTCCCTAAATCAAGGTTTGCTCTGTATCCATTTCCTTCAAAATCTACGGCTACAGTTTTTACTATTTGTCCGACGATATTGTACACTTGTACAGAAGGTGTTTGATTGAATTTAAATGCAGTATCAAGATGTACTTGAAAAGCATTGTTATCTAACGTGATCACACGGAATTGGCTATCGGCGATATTAAAATCACCCACACCAATCGTTTGGTCAATAATATTTACTGTATAATCTTCCGTTTCTCCCCATTGTACATCACCACATGGATCATCAATTCCAGTTCCACTACCTCCAGCATCAATTGCTTTGGCACGCAGACTGTGTGTTCCAAGGGCGGCATTTGCAGGAATAGTAAGTGTAAAAGTTTGATCTACATTGGCCGTTGTAATTTGACCTGTAAATACATTTTCAGAAGTTTCATAAATACCATTATCGTTGAAGTCAATCCAAACAGTAACTTCTTCTGGAGCAAAGCCAGAACGAACTGTAATATCGTAGGTACTTGTATTTCTATCTAAGTCTGTACTGATAAAAGTAAAGTCAGAGTATCCAACACCATTTCCGTCGTTTCCACAACCTGAAATGTTTTTAATAGTTCCAAGTTCAAAATTTTTCAAACCATCAGAGGCACATCCATTATTAGCAGTAGACCCTGTAGATCGCGGGATACAATCTAGATTGATTACACGAACTGTTTGCGTGTTGTTTGTTGCGTCCTCGTCTCCAGACAAAGCTGTTGAGATTACAAGATCATGTGGTCCTAAAGCAGAAAGATCTGCCGCGGTAGTAAAAGCAAATGGAGCAGAAGATTCTGCAGCGAGTGTGCCAGTAAATTGCTCAGTTATTGTTGCACCACCGTCTACTGTATAGGTTATATTGAAGTTAGATTGATCAGATGCCCCAAAGTTGTATACAAGAATCTCGATAGTTTCATTCCCTAAGTTATCATCATTGCGAGGTCCTACCACTGTAGTGACACCGACATCATTCATCAACAAACTTTTCACGGTTGGATTGATAGCATCATTGAAGATCGCTTCGTCTGTCCCAAGTCCAGTGGAAAGAACGACATCATAATCTACTCCGTTTCCAGAGAAGTCTGCAGCTTGTGCAAATGTGAATGGAGCTTCAGCACCACCAGCTAACGAGCCCGTAAATGTTTCTGTAATAATGGTTCCGCCATCAACTTGATACGTTACGGGGAAACCTGTTTGAACATCGTCACCGTAGTTACGCACAGTTACCGTAATAGCTTCAGAGGCGGTTAAGTCTCCATTTGCGGGTGCGTCAATAGAAACGACACCTATATCATTGTTAAATTCTTCCGTAATTTTGAATGAAGCAACACGAGTTCTCCATAGACCTCCTCCGAAATATTCACCTGTAAACCAGAAGGTTAGATCATCATTTGGGTCAATGGTAAGTTGAGAATAATCTCCAAAACGGTTGAAAGTAGTTTGGCTATTAGAGCCGCTTACCACTGTTTCTTCCGTAATGGTCATTTCTCCTAATGGATCATTAGGAAAACGTCCTGTATAGCGTACTGAAGGAAACGTATTGGGGCCAGATACTGCGTAGCAAAGGCCTATTGCACCTGTTCCATCAAATGCAATACTTCCCATAAAACGACTTTCAGTATCAGGAGCATAGGTTCCTTGTTGATAGACGTTCCAAGCAGCAGCAGCATTAGGTTGGCGGAATTCGTACCAACGGATCCCTCCTTGAAGCGCTCCATCTACATCGACAGTGTGATTCATTAGGATTGAATTGTGGTCGTCAAATTCTTTATATTGTACTTGGTACATAACGGCACCTCCAATAGCATCAATACGTTGTGAGGTATTTGGTTGTTCGATATCTCCAACACCAAAAGCATTAAAGAAAGAATCGAAAGGGTCTGTAATGATTTCTTGTGGAGCAGAAATAGTAGAGTTTCCTGTCTGTGTCCAATCAGGTACAATGTTCCAAAGCTTCACGTGATCTTGAGAAACTCCGCCCCAAGCATCATCTTGGATGTAAACAATCTTTCCAGGATTACTAGCATCAGGAAGTTCAGGTCCTTCAGCATTGATAGGTCCTGGGCTTGAGAATCCATTCACCACATTTTGTGGAAGATCAAAACCAATAATTTGAGCAAATTGATCTCCAGCAAGCATACGGTCTCTTTCGAGAACATAGGTTGTATTACCGGAAAATTTATTAGCGGTTAGGTAATACCCATCATGCCAAACACCTATTTTGAAATAATCAGGAAAGGAATCAAACTGAAAAGTATAGAGGTAAAAGGCGCCGGTAGGGTCTGGTGTTTCTGAAATAGCAATTTTAATTGTATTAACGTCACCAGCAACAAATTCACTAAGTAACCAACGATCAGCGAAACGATCGTAGACCGCTATAGGGTCTCCACTACCACCTCCCAATACTTGGTTCAGGCTTAACGCAGAAGTTAGTTGGTTTCCACTTTTGTCCCAAACTTGGTACTGACGGTTTACCATTTGCACATAATGATTTGGACCAACAGCTCCAGTAGGATCTGGTGGAGCACCACCACCATTTGAACCAATACCAGGAATGTTTACAATAGGAGCTCTTGTTTGCAACAAACTTTTTGTGGTTTGTAGCGCAGGATCCATACCGTTAGGAAGGGCATTTAAGTTAGCTGATTTGTTTGCTTTGAAATTGTTAGGAATCAGGAATGTCTCGTTAGAGGATTCTGTTATCGTTGGCGCCTTCATGCTCGATATAGGAGCTGTTTTTGTCATCGCCGCGGATTGACCAATAAAGGTTGGCGGGTAGAGTTGGTTGTTCTGGGACGCTACGGAGAGTGTACAGAATACTGCTGCAAGAGCAGTAAAGAGGAGTAGTTTTTTCATGTTATATGTATTAAGGTCGACTAAGGTACTAATTTTGAGGGAAAGCCCTTATATTTGCGGGCTGAATTTCGCCTATGCGAAAGTAAATGTTCCACGTGAAACAATGAGTTTATTTCAAGATACATATGATGTTATAGTCGTTGGCGCAGGTCATGCTGGTTGCGAGGCTGCTGCTGCTGCTGCCAATTTGGGAAGTAAAACCCTGTTAGTGACTATGAACCTACAAACAATAGCCCAAATGTCATGTAATCCTGCAATGGGAGGAATTGCAAAAGGACAAATTGTAAGAGAGATTGATGCATTGGGCGGATATAGCGGAATTGTTTCGGATAATACGGCGATACAGTTTAAAATGCTCAATAAGTCCAAAGGGCCAGCGATGTGGTCGCCAAGGGTTCAAAGTGATCGAATGCGATTTGCTGAAGACTGGAGATTGCGATTGGAGCGAACGCCTAACCTTGATTTTTATCAAGAAATGGTGGGGAGTTTAATTATAGAAAAAGATGTAGTTGTTGGGGTACGTACCTCTCTTGGTATTGAAATTAGAGGGAGGGCTATTGTTCTTACAAATGGGACCTTCCTCAATGGGCTTATACATATCGGGGATAAGAATTTCGGTGGGGGTAGAGCTGGAGAAAGAGCTGCCACTGGAATTACAGAACAACTGCTAGGTTTTGGTTTTGATTCTGGTAGAATGAAAACAGGGACGCCGCCAAGAGTAGACGGGAGATCGTTGGACTTTTCTAAAATGGTAGCGCAACCTGGGGATGAGGTCCCAGAGAAATTTAGTTACTCTAAAGAAACGAAACCGCTAGTGAAACAGAGACCGTGTCATATGACATATACCTCCGAAGCGGTACATGATTTATTGCGTGAAGGATTTGATCGTTCTCCAATGTTTAATGGTAGAATCAAATCCGTTGGCCCACGATATTGTCCTTCTATAGAGGACAAGATCAATCGCTTTGCAGATAAGGACAGACATCAGTTGTTTATTGAGCCTGAAGGATGGGATACTTGTGAGATCTATGTGAATGGATTCTCTACCTCCTTGCCAGAGGATGTTCAGTTTAAGGCATTAAAGTCTGTTGTAGGTTTTGAGAACGTCAAATTTTTCAGACCTGGTTATGCTATAGAGTACGACTATTTTCCTCCTACACAACTGATGCATACCTTAGAAACAAAATTAGTAAGCGGACTTTATTTTGCGGGCCAAATTAATGGTACTACAGGATATGAGGAAGCAGCATCTCAGGGTCTGATGGCGGGAATAAATGCCCACCTTAAGGTGCACGAAAAAGATCCATTTATGCTTCAAAGGGATGAAGCGTATATTGGCGTTTTGATTGATGATTTGATAACCAAAGGTACGGAAGAGCCATATCGCATGTTTACGTCTCGGGCTGAATATCGCACATTATTAAGACAAGATAATGCAGATGAGCGTTTGACGCCGCGATCTAATGCAATTGGACTGGCTTCTGATGAACGCCTTGTGACGATGGAAAAAAAGTTCGATCAAGCGGATAAGTTGGTGAAGTTTTTTGAAAAGACGAGTATTCTTCCGGAAGAGGTAAATGGTATATTAGAGGAAAGGGGCTCATCGCCTATGCGTCAGTCGGATAAAATGTTCAAAGTGTTTACGAGGCCCCAAATTACTTTAGATGATATGAAATCATTCACCAAAGTGGCGAGCTATATTGAGGAAAATGATTTGGAGAGAGAAGTGCTTGAACAAGCTGAAATTAAGGTAAAATATGCTGGCTATATTGCCAAGGAAAAAGTAAATGCGGATAAGCTTAGTCGCCTAGAGAATATTAAGATTCCAGCTGGTTTTGATTATACTAAATTGAAGTCTCTGTCTTATGAGGCGTGCGAGAAATTATCTAAAATTAAGCCCGCTACTATTTCACAAGCTTCGCGGGTGAGCGGAGTGTCTCCATCAGACATTAGTGTTATGTTGGTGTACATGGGGCGATAATTTCAAAATGTTTCACGTGAAACAATCTCTATGAAAAAACCCTTTGAAGTAAAAGATCATTCGGTTTCAGGTAAAACGTTCTCTTTGCGATATGATGCGCAGAGTCATATGTATTTTACAGAACCGAAGCCTTCTGAAGCAGAACTTCCCTCGTATTACGAGAGTAAAGATTACATTTCACATACGGACGGTACACGTTCTTTTTTTGAAAAAGTGTATCAAGGGGTAAAGCAAATAGCGCTTTCGCGAAAGCATAACCTTCTCAAAAAACACGTCCCTACACAAGGTACTGTTTTGGATATTGGAGCAGGTACAGGAGACTTTTTAGAGTTCCTATCTAAAAAAGGGTGGAATATTCAAGGAGTGGAACCAAGCGAGCAGGCGAGATCGCTTGCAGCTAAAAAAGCAATTGTTTTAGAGAAAGAACTTCCTCGAGATACTAGTCCTTTTGACGCTATAACCATGTGGCATGTTTTGGAGCATGTATATGAATTAGAAGCACAGTGGTCATGGCTTAAAACTCATTTGGCAATGGATGGAACGCTTTTTATAGCTGTTCCCAATTTTGAGTCTCATGACGCAAACGTATATAGTGCACACTGGGCAGCCTATGATGTCCCAAGACATCTGTATCACTTTTCTAAAAAAGCAATTAAAAGACTAGCTCAAGAGAATCAACTGGAAGTTGTAGCCGTACATCCGATGAAATTTGATGCGTACTATGTGAGTCTTCTTTCTGAAAAATATAAAAAGGGACGCATGCGTTTTGTGCAGGCTTTTTGGAATGGATGGATTTCAAATTTCAAAGCGCGCCGTTCTGGAGCGTACTCTTCTTTAATTTATGTAATAAAGCATCAAAAAAACTAAAAAGAGGGCATTTAAGAGCTTCTTGAGAGAACACCGATGTCTATTGCTTGGGTTTTTGAGAAGAGCGCCTTAAAGGAGCTCCAGAGTCGGCAATACCTATAAAGGTATCTTATAGATAGTAATCTCTTTTATATATATAGTTTATAGTTAATTAAGGGTCTATATTAATACCCATTTGTTTAATCTTAATTATTTTTACCACTTAAATTTTATAAAATGAGAAAAATAGGAATATTCGCCGTTTTGGCCCTTGTGTGCTTTTCATGCCAAACAGAGAAGACAGGATTTGTAGACACAGAAAAGTTGATTGTCGAGTTTAACGAAATGAAAGACGCGAAAGAACGCTTTACAAAACAAAGTGAAGAAGTGATGCAAACGCTTCAGCTTAAGATTGACGCCTTTGAAATCAAAGGAAAACAGTATCAAAGTAATAGAGGCACTATGTCTCGTGCAAAACAAGAAGAGCGTTATAATGAACTGGCCCTGGAAAACCAACAGCTACAGCAGGAGCAACAGGCGAGAATGGGAAAAATACAAGTAGAAAGCCAAAAAGTGATTGATAGTTTAATTGCTAAAGTAAAAGATATAGTGAAAATCTACGGGAAAGCCCAAGGATTTAGCTATATATATGGATCTAATGACGCTGGGAGCATTATGTACGGGAAAGATGAGCTAGACCTTACAGAGGTGCTATTGGTGGAGATCAATGGAGCTTCAGTAGCGACCAAAGAGTAACCGGTGTAACAAATACCTTTGAAGCTTTGGAGTAGCAGAAATGTGCTGCAGAGCGCACAAAAAATTTGAAATAAATCTAAAAAGAGTTGTTAAAGAGACAGCTCTTTTTTTATGCTTAAGGCCCAAATGGAATTGTAGGGTGAGATCTACTTAACGAGAGAATAACCACACACCAAAAACAACCACAATAAAGTACCCGACTATTGTAAATGCGCCTTGAAAATCCTTAGCCATACGCTGCCCGAAAAGTAAAAAAAGAAGCACAATTGCAGCTAAAATACAGGTGTATAATCCAATGGTGAGCTCTTGGAATTGTAGTATAAAAATGAGGGCCAAGATGCTCAATGTTGACACCACTAAATCCAACAAGACGAGAACCCCTAAAAGCAGGGGTAATATGGGGACTAGAAATGTATCTTTGAAATGTGCCTTAAGCCATACTATTTGACCCTTCCAATCTACTATTTTTTCAACACCAGAAAATACAAACGTGAGAAGTATAAAGAGGAGGATGAGAATTTCTGTTGGGTGCAGTAAAAAAGAGGCCATAATACGTTTAAATCCAGTATAAATAATTTTTAGTCTTAGCTAAAAAAATACATACGTTTGATAGTTAAGTCGTTTTACGATGTAACAATCGAGTTAACTTAATTGATAAATCGGTAAAAATGATACGGGCATTTCCATTTCTTTCGATATGATAGCTCGCATCTTGCAGTTCTGAAACGATTTCGACGATGTTATTGTCGTGTACAAAAGGAGCAAATTTTGCCAAATCAAATTGGGTTTCTGGCTCGAAGAAAACAAGGGCATCTACCTGGTAATTTAGTAGTAATGCCTGTCTGAAAAATTGCACACAGTATTGTAGAAAATTTTTCTGTGTTTCGCGACCTGTTTTAGCAATGGTTTCTCCCCATGTCATAAGGTCTAAAATGGACTCTTTTCTTCCCTTGGCTCTAAAGGCAGCGCGCACCCATGTTACAAACCATTCTTCAAACTGAAGATCGTCCCCGTCATGATGTAATAAGTGCATTGCTTTGTTGTAATCTCCTTGGGCTTGATGGGCTATTCTGTGAGCCAAAGCAGGATCACTTTGCTGTCTTTGAACAAGTGCTTCTGCGATGGTTGGTTCGCTCAAACCTGGAAAATGGAGTACTTGACAGCGCGATTTGATCGTGTCTATAATATGATCTTCATTTGCGGCAATGAGTAAAAAAAGGGTCTTATTAGGGGGCTCTTCAAGAAGCTTCAATAATTTATTAGAGGCAGCTGTGTTCATCTTGTCGGCCATCCAAATAATCATCACCTTGTAACCTCCTTCATAGGCTTTTAATGCCAATGCCCTATTGATGTCAAGCGCTTCATCAACACCAATCTGTCCTTGTTTTTTCTCAATACCAATATGCTGATGCCATTCAAAGAGATCTGCATATGGGTTTTCCTTCACGAAACTGCGCCATTCTCCAGCAAAGTGACTTGAAACAGGGTGTGATTTGATAGAGGTTGTCGTAGCAACAGGATATACAAAATGTAAATCGGGATGTCCAAGCTGCTCAAATTTTAGATTGCAACTGCTATTTCCTCCTTGGTTTTCTCCATTACTATTGCCACATAATATATACTGAGCGTAGGCGATTGCCATGGGTAAAGTTCCTGAACCCGACGTCCCTATGAACAACTGTGCATGTGCAATGCGACCAGCGTCAACACTCGCGGTGAGATGCGTTTTAATAAAATCTTGACCTACAACGTTTTCGAAAAGCATAGGGTCAAATATAATAGTTTTTGTCTCGGTTATAATTACTGTATCGGCTATATTTGCTAGCAAAACAACTCAATATGATTACTGTAGACGCAATTAATTTCGAAGGGAAAAAGGCCTTGATTCGAGTAGACTTCAATGTTCCTTTAGATGAAAATGGAAATGTAACGGATACTACACGTATTGAAGCCGCAAAACCGACCATTCTCAAAATTTTAGAAGATGGTGGCGCGGCGATTTTAATGTCGCATTTAGGGAGACCGAAGGCTCAAGAAGTCGAATTCTCAATGGAACATATTTGCAGTAAGGTGTCTGAAATAATTGGGGTTGAAGTGCATTTTATATCCAATTCTATTGGACGCGAGGCAGAACAAGCTGCTAGTGAATTGGAAATGGGGAAGATCCTATTACTCGAGAACCTACGTTTTCATAAAGAAGAAGTTGCGGGGGATCCCGCTTTCGCGAAAGCGCTAGCATCTTTAGGAGATTATTATGTGAATGACGCTTTTGGCACCGTGCATAGAGCCCATGCATCTACTACGATAATTGCACAATTTTTTCCTGATAAAAAGTGCGTCGGACTGCTATTGGCTAAAGAGATTGAAAGTTTAGATAAAGTGCTGAATAATAGTAAAAAACCTGTGCTTGCCATCCTTGGTGGCGCTAAAGTCTCTTCCAAAATAACGGTCATTGAAAATATCTTAGACAAGGTAGATGAGATGATCATTGGAGGTGGAATGGCCTATACATTTATCAAAGCACAAGGGGGTAAAATAGGAGATTCAATTTGTGAAGATGATAAAATGGAGCTCGCATTAACGATCTTAAAGGCGGCAAAGGAAAAAGGAGTGAAAATTCACCTACCTGTCGATGTTTTGGCAGCCGATGCTTTTTCTGAAAAAGCCAATACAAAAGTAGTAGCCATCAATGAAATTCCTGATGGATGGATGGGATTAGATGCAGGACCTCTTTCTATGAAACGTTTTGACATTGTTGTAAATACGTCTAAAACGATTCTTTGGAATGGTCCCTTAGGTGTTTTTGAGCTCGCAACATTTGCCGGCGCCACCATTGCCTTAGGAAAGAGTATTGCTAATGCTACAAAAAACGGAGCCTTTTCACTGGTAGGAGGAGGTGATAGTGTATCGGCGGTCAAGCAGTTTGGCTTTGATACCAAAGTAAGCTACGTGTCTACGGGTGGCGGAGCCATGTTGGAAATGTTAGAAGGTAAAACGCTTCCCGGTATTGCTGCAATACTAGCGTAAAACAAGACATCCTTTGGGAGGCATTAAAGGGTGGTAAAAGGAGGACCTATTTCGAGCAGACAATACATACTGTGCGAGCGTTCTTCTGTTTGTAGTTCTTGTGCCCCAGGATATTTTAACACCAATTGTTTGACAAACCTTTTAGTTTATACGAATTTAGTCGGCTAGCCGTTACTCAAAAGTATGCGTTTACAATATATTTTACTGGGACTTGGAGTGTTAGGGGTGCACGCTTTCGCGAAAGCGCAAGACTCCCTATCCTATACCTCTTATCAGGAGAAACATCCTGTAGAACAAACGCTTCAAAGGGATACCATTACCATCATCGATTCTGTGAGCACCACCCTCTTTGTAAACGAAACAGAACAAACGATCTTGAGCGGCACAAAAAAGGATTCTATTGCCTTTCTATTGGCCGATGAGCCTCTAGCGGCGCGTATGGATAGTTTATGGCGTCGGGAGTTGGCGAGATATGACTTATTCGACTCTATAAATGACATGGTTCACAATATTGACTATAGAGACAAGGTGCTAGTAGATCTACCTACAGACACGCTTAAAAAGCGTTTGGAGCTTCTCAATGCCCGTACCCCGTTCAATGTTGAATACAATGCTTCTTTAGAAAGTGTGATACGCACGTATTTAAAACGACACAAGCCTACGATGGAACGTCTTATGGCGGTTAGTGAATTTTACTTTCCCATGTTTGAAGCTTCTTTAGACAAATATGACATTCCGCTTGAAATGAAATACCTCGCGATTGTCGAATCGGCGTTGCGACCCAAAGCAAAATCACGCGTAGGAGCTACTGGGCTCTGGCAGTTTATGTTTGCAACGGGCAAAATGTATGATCTTGATGTCAGCTCTTATGTTGATGAACGTATGGATCCTATAAAGTCTACAGAGGCGGCCTGTCAGTACCTAGCAAAACTATACAAGATGTTTGGGGATTGGGATTTGGCCTTAGCTTCCTATAATTCCGGTCCGGGTAATGTTTCCAAAGCGATTCGCCGGTCGGGAGGATATACCAACTATTGGAATATTCGAGGAAATCTTCCTCGAGAAACAGCAGGGTATGTGCCTGCATTTCTGGCGACCATGTATTTATTTGAATATGCCGACGAGCATGGATATCAACCAGAACAAACGCCTGTAAATTATATAGCGACCGATACGATCCGTATTCGGCAAATGATCAGCCTAGATCAGGTTTCAGAGGTGACTGGAGTGCCTATGGAGGAAGTTCAGTTTTTGAATCCTTCGTATAAGTTAGATATTATTCCTGTTGTAAAAGGCAAAGAGTACTACCTCCGACTTCCTTCAGAAGTAAGTGGGAAATTTGTAAATAATGAGGCGGCTATTTATGCTTTCGCGAAAGCAGAATTTGACAAAAGAGAAAAGCCACTCCCACAGTTTTTTAATGCAAACAGTAAGGTGAGATATCGGGTTAAGAACGGCGACTACCTCGGGAAAATCGCAGATAAATACGGAGTACGTGTCAGTCAAATAAAAAAATGGAACGGCTTGCGTTCCAATAGTCTCAAGATAGGACAGCGCTTGACAATTTACCCAAGAAAACCAGTGTCAAAGGCTACGAGTAGCCCTAAGCGCACCGTAAATGTCAAAGGGAAGAAAACCTATACGGTCAAGCAAGGGGACAGTCTTTGGAAAATAGCGAATAAATTTCCTGGTGTAACTGTTGAGAATATTAAAGTTTGGAACGATATTAGCAGTAGCAAATTGAAGCCAGGCATGCGTCTGGTGGTTTCTAAATAAGATACATGCCTAAATCATCTTTTATGAGAATTAGAACAGGACTCGCCGTATTAAGTGCACTTTTTATGCTGGCAAGCTGTGGGAACAGCTCCGAAGCCAAAGAAAGTAAAATTTCAACGTTTTCTAATGGACGTATGAATACCATTAATGTGGTTATGGAAAGCGATCAGTGGAAAGGAGATGTGGGAGACAGTCTGAGAGGAATTCTTGCAACACCTACTTTGGGTTTACCTACAGATGAACCGCTTTTTACCATTAACCAACTCAATGTAGAGACGTTTAGTGGATTTCACAAAGAGAAGCGTTTGCTTTTAGAAATCATAACAGCAGATACTGCTGAGATTACTATTGAAAAAGATGTGTATGCAGTTCCGCAAACCGTAGTGAAGGTGTATGGAAAGAACGATGCTGATATCGCCGCACTTTTGGCTACAAATGAAGAACGTATCGTAAGTGCGCTCAAAACACAAGAACTACAAGAACGTCAGCGTAGGATCAGTAAGAATTTACAAAAGGTGGATGCTATGAAAAGGGAACTAGGAGTATCCTTTAAATTTCCGCAAGCATACCGATACGCTGCAAAGGACCCTGATTTCTTTTGGATGACTAAAGACCTGAAAATTGGCGAAATGAATATCATGGTATACGAGGTACCTATAAACACGATAGATCGAGACACCAATACAATTGCGCGTATAATACGTATGCGTGACTCTGTAGGTTCTCGAAGAATTCCTGTAGACAATGGACGATTTATCACACAAACTGATTTTGCTCCTTACCTCCATAAGACGAGTCTAGATGGAAAACCTACCTGGGAAACCAGGGGACTCTGGGAAGTAGATGGCCAAAGTATGGGTGGCCCTTTTGTAAACTATGCGATTCGAGATAAAGCGAGAAAGCGCTATGTGATTTTGGAAGGGTTTATACATTCTCCATCCATCGACAAACGCGACAATATGCTCGAACTTGATGCCATTTTACGGACGGTCAAATTGGAAGATTAAAAATAAAAACTAAAAAGCCCCGATGTGGATCACATCGGGGCTTTTTAATGAAAGGGTAAAGAAATTACTCTTCTATTTTATCGGTATCCTCGTCTTTAGACGCTTTTTTAAATTCCTTGATTCCACCTCCAAGTCCACGCATCATCTCAGGGATTTTTTTACCACCAAAAAGAAGTAAAATAACCACTACTATGAGCCCTATTTGCCAAGGGCCAATCATTCCTAAAAATATTCCTAAAAAATTCATGTCTTTTAATTTAGTCATACAAAGATAGTAAGAAATAGATTGTAGCCAAGTTAATGAACTAACTTTAGCGTTTTACCCATTATATTTGTATCCATATGGCTATCAAAAAGCGAAAAAAAAAGGCAATCGCCAAAAAGCTACTTCATAAGTATCGACTTGTCATTTTGAACGAAGATACCTTCGAGGAGCGCGTTTCGTTCAAGTTGACGCGGCTTAATGTGTTTATTTTGGTAGGAATATCGGCGATCATTTTAATTACTTTGACAAGCTTGCTTATTGCGCTGACACCATTGCGAGAATATATTCCCGGCTATTCAAGCACGAAACTGAAGCAAGATGCCCGTTTACTTTTAGTAAAAACGGATTCTTTAGAGCGTGCATTAAAAGTGCGAAATCAATATTATTCCAAAATACAAGATGTACTTTCGGGCACAATCAAAGCAGAAAATTTTGATAAAGACTCCATTCGTAGTGCAACATTGAATCCTTCTGAGCTCAACGTATTACCATCCAAAGAAGATTCTATTTTAAGGGAATTTGTAGAGAAAGAAGATAAATATAATCTTTTTGAGACCGCAGGAGCGACCGGTAATTTTGCCATGTTTCCTCCCGTAAAAGGAACGGTATCTGCAGGTTATAATGCAGATGAAAAGCATTATGCACTGGATATCGTTGCCGAAAAAAACGCCCCAGTTAAGGCTGCGGGTGACGGAACTATTATTTTTGCTGAATGGACTGCTGAAACAGGCCATGTGATTATTATCGCACATGCGGAAAACATGACTACCGTTTATAAGCATAATGCTTCTTTAAATAAGAGTCAAGGCCAACTTGTGAAGGCAGGCGAAGTAATCGCTACTGTGGGGAACACTGGTGAGCTATCAACGGGTCCACATTTACATTTTGAATTATGGAGTAATGGATACCCTATTGATCCGAGTAATTTTATTGATTTTAATTAGCCTATGTCCATTAAATCATTTGCAGCCAAAATCTTTGCAAAATCCATTCGATCGAAGATCGACCGATGGGCAAATAATCCTATTGACACTCAAGAACGAGTGTTTCAAGAATTGATCGCTACCGCCCAATACACCGCTTTTGGTGAGGATCATTTATTTGATGATATCGGAGGACATAGAGATTTTATAAAATATGTGCCCGTTCGAGATTACGAAGGCTTAAAATCCTATGTAGATCGCGTAGTAGATGGGGAAGAAAACGTTCTTTGGCCAGGGAAACCTCTCTATTTTGCCAAAACCTCAGGCACAACCTCAGGAGCAAAATACATTCCATTAACTCGAGAGAGCATGCCAACACATACGAATGCAGCTCGAAACGCCATTCTTTGCTATATCGCCGAAACCGGAAAAGCAAGCTTTGTAGATGGCAAAATGATTTTCTTACAAGGAAGTCCTGAGATGACGGAACAAAACGGCATCAAACTCGGCCGTCTTTCTGGTATCGTAGCCCATTATGTGCCTAACTATCTTCAAAAAAATAGACTGCCAAGTTTGGAAACGAATTGTATTGCCGACTGGGAAACGAAGGTAGATGCAATTGTAGCCGAAACCATTGATCAAAATATGACGATCATTAGTGGGATTCCATCATGGGTGCAGATGTATTTTGAACGACTACAAGCCAAAAGTGGGAAGACGATAGGCGAGCTTTTTAAAAACTTCAATTTGTTCATTTACGGCGGTGTCAACTATGAACCGTATCGCGCA
Source organism: Dokdonia sp. (assembly GCA_047630395.1). GTDB lineage: Bacteria > Bacteroidota > Bacteroidia > Flavobacteriales > Flavobacteriaceae > Dokdonia. Next base: position 15,586 of record JBLHXM010000016.1, on the reverse strand, counting down.
AAATTTGAACACATGATTGGGCGCCGAGTAGATAGTATTGAATTGTATCCTGCGAGTGAAGGTTTCTTTGCTTTTCAAGATAAACAAGACGAAAAGGGGATGTTACTCCTCTTGGATAGTGGTATTTTCTATGAGTTCATTGTCGCAGATCAATTTTTTGAAGAAGCTCCAAAACGGATAACCATTGGAGATGTAGAAGTAGGTGTCAATTATGTGATGATCATTTCTACCTCAGCGGGATTGTGGGCTTATAATGTGGGAGATACCGTAATATTTACGAGTACTGAGCCCTATCGAGTGATTGTTTCTGGGCGTATCAAGCACTTTATTTCTGCCTTTGGAGAACATGTCATAGGAAAGGAAGTGGAACAAGCCATGCAGGAAGCTTCGGCGGGCAAGAACATGCGAGTTACAGAGTTCACTGTAGCGCCAGAGATTGACCCTAAGGAAGGGTTACCCTATCACGAATGGTTTATCGAATTGGAGTCTGATGTAGCCGATGTAGATATGTACGCTTTCGCGAAAGCGCTAGATGCGGCATTGCAAAAGCAAAACAGTTATTATTATGATCTCATCCAAGGTAAAATACTTCAGCAGCTCAAAATTTCACTCGTTCGTGAGAACGGGTTTAACGCCTATATGAAATCCCAAGGAAAACTGGGTGGACAAAACAAAATACCTCGCTTAGCAAACGACCGTAAAATCGCAGACCAATTACCGATAATTTGAGTATCTTAGCCCTTTAATATGGGTATATTAAAAAAACAAAGGCGCACACGTGCACAGGAGAGTAGCAGCGCAATAGAGCGTATGTATATCACGATGCGCCACCTCTTTAACAGAGGATTCTACAAACCGATGGGTGTTTCAGGGGAAACACTTCGCGAAGCACTCCTTATTCTCAGACCAGAAATTTACGGAACCATAGCAGAAGAAAAAGTAGAGCTAGACGGCTTACTTTACGTGATTGATCGTTTACCAGAAGGTATTGAAGAATGCCGGTTTATTAATTTGACAAGTGACGAAGGTTATAAAAACAGCCATTTTACACCGATCGTTCCTCCAAAGCGTCGCCGGAATTGCTACCGGATCGATGATGAGCAAATGAATATTGAAATTACAAGAGGTCGCTCTGAGATTTATGATATTCTAACACACCTCACTTTTTTGTTTGTAGAGTCTCATAAGATCATGAATCGAGTGCTGATTAATGAAGAAGGAAATGTAGTGCGTGATTGGGAAAAATTAGAAAAAGCGGTTCTTTCTGAGGAAGAGCCTAACCAAAAAGAAAGAGAGATTGCCATTACACATACTGCCAATATTTTGGGTAGAACTTTTGAAGAAGTTAGCGCGATTGCTCCTCTTTTCAATACCAAAAACAACAACAAGCGGTTTTTGGAAATCATATACTGGCTTGGAAAACTAGCGATTGCAGAAACCGTTAAAGACGAAAAACGAATCGTTACTTTTAGTCCTGTGTTGCGAGAGCGTTTAGGCCATCATATACATGGGGAAGTTTGGGCAGAAGATATTAAAAAGACCTTAAAAAGTCTCCATTTGATCCATAGACCCATACATATTATTAGTGCCAATATGCATTCTGTGATGAACAGTCTGTATGCGCCATTAGCCCTAAAAAAAGAGCTTGAGAAGAAGTCGAAATTAGAAATCTACGAGCTCTTAAGTGAGGCCGGATCTAGTAAACTTCGCGCAAAAGTTGAAAAGGTAGCCTTGCAAAATGGGATGACCTATTTGGCAGATGAAAGTGGAACCAATATTAATGTTCAGATCTTTGATATGTGCAAGCTCGCCATCGCTGAAAATGATTTTTGTGGCAAATCGACGCAACCAGAAGACGTACCTGTCATCTTAGTAATGGATTATGCTTTTGGTGAGCAGGCCTACGAGACGATGGAAGAGTTGCTCAAACCTTTTGAAGAAGAAAGTGTGCGAACGTATCTCGATGTGGATTCTGTCTCTATTATGGGAAAAGCAGGAATTCTAGAAGGAGGTAAAGGGGATATTATGATCCCTTCAGCGCATTTATTTGAAGGAACAGCAGACAATTATCCTTTTGACAATGAACTAGATAAAAATGATTTTGAAGGACATGGCCTCAAGGTTTTTGAAGGCGCGATGGTTTCTGTGTTAGGGACCTCTCTTCAGAATCGAGATATTCTAAAGTTTTTCCACGATAGTACGTGGAACGTTATCGGTCTCGAAATGGAAGGAGCACATTACCAAAAAGCGATTCAGGCAGCAGCAAAATTGCGTGGAAGTATACAAGACGATGTTAAAGTTCGCTATGCCTACTATGCCTCAGATAATCCACTAGAAACGGGAAGTACCTTAGCCTCTGGAGGTTTAGGAACGACAGGTGTTAAGCCCACCTACCTGATTACAGAAAAGATATTAAAGCAAATTTTTAATTCATAAACTGCACTAACGACCATCACTTATGAGTACACAACAGACGTCTTCACAGGTAGACGAAATGGATCTGACTGATATTTTTGCGCTTTTTAAGCGTAGTTTTTATAAATTTCTTGCGCTCTGCTTTAAAGCTATTGACTTTATCTTCAAGTTTTGGTGGGCGATTTTAATTTTAATTATCGCGGGTGCCGCGCTAGGATACTTTACAAAAGGCAAGCCTTATTATACATCGTCACTAGTGATTCAAACCAATTTTGATTCTCAGCCTTATGTATACAATGCAATCGATCAGTTCAATAAGAATTTGGGCGAAAATGACGTTATATTTATCAAATCGGTAGGTCTAGATCCAGCAAACCCAGGTATTGGAGAGGTAGCGATTCAACCTGTTATTGATGTGGTAGGCTTGATGGAAGGGATGAAAGTTTCTGAACGTACCTTAGGGACCATTATAGAAGAACTTTATGTAGATGATGAGACTGAGCTTTTTGCAAGTGATCGCTTCTATACGAATTATAAGTATCACAAACTGGAAGTTGGTTTGAGTGGTGAAGAAAGCTTGAAGAGTATAGACGCCTTGATGGGATATATCAATAACCAACCCTTTATGCAAACGCTAAAGAAAGAGGTGGTTAAGAACTTAAAGGATCGCATTGCTAAGAATGAAAAAACCCTTGTTCAAATTGATGACCTCATCGCTAATTATTCAAAAAATGCAGATTTAGCCAATAAAATATCAAAGAACTCGACCTATTTTAATAATCAAAATAACTTGAATGTAAACGGTACGCTCACTTTCAAAAATGAACTTATCGTAGAAACCGAATTATTAAAGAATGATTTGATCACGTATACAGATGCTGCTGTAATTGTAAGTGATGTTCAAACATCAACAGAGAGAAAGCTCAAGGATAAAAAGGAGATTATTTACCCAATTATTCTGGTGTTCTTGTTCTTGCTTTTTGCAGGCATTCGATACACATATGTAACGCTTCGAAGAGAGGTGGAAGCGCAGCATTTATTAGACTAAACTAAGTAACCTAGAGATAGGTCTCAAACAATATAGAATCATGGGAAAGAAAGTAGCCCTTATTACAGGTGTCACAGGACAAGATGGAGCTTATTTGAGTGAATTTTTACTCAAAAAAGGATATATCGTTCACGGAATCAAACGCCGCTCTTCACTATTCAATACAGATCGGATTGATCATTTGTATCAAGATCCACATGTAGACAATCAGTGTTTTTTCCTTCATTATGGAGACTTGTCTGACAGCACAAACCTATTGCGCATTATACAGGAAGTGCAGCCGGATGAAATTTACAACTTAGGAGCGATGAGTCATGTGCAAGTATCTTTTGAGATGCCGGAGTATGTGGCCAATGTTGATGGTCTAGGTGCCTTACGTCTGCTAGAAGCAATTCGTGCACTGGGTCTGGAAAAAAAGACACGTTTATATCAGGCGTCTACTTCAGAATTGTATGGAAAAGTGCAAGAAGTACCACAAACAGAAAAAACACCTTTTTATCCACGTAGCCCTTACGCTGTGGCCAAGATGTATGCTTATTGGGCTACCGTAAACTATCGTGAAGCCTATGATATTTTTGCCTGTAATGGAATCTTATTCAACCATGAATCGCCAATTCGTGGGGAGACTTTTGTAACGCGTAAAATTACGAGAGCAACAGCAAGAATAGGATTAGGGTTACAAGAAAAAATATACCTTGGAAATTTAGACGCCAAAAGAGATTGGGGACACGCCAAGGATTATGTGAAAATGATGTGGATGATTCTTCAAGCCGATGAGGCTGAAGATTGGGTGATAGCGACGGGAACAACCACCCCTGTTAGAGACTTTGTCAGAATGGCATTTGCTCATATTGGAGTTACCTTAGAGTTTAAAGGAGAAGGTGTAGATGAAGTTGGCGTTGTTGTCGCAACAGACAATCCAGAATTTAAAGTAGCTATTGGTCAGGAAGTCGTTGCGGTAGATAAGAAGTATTTCAGACCTACAGAAGTAGACTTGTTAATTGGAGATGCATCCAAGGCCTATAACAAACTTGGTTGGAAGCCGGAGTATACGCTAGAAATGCTTGTTGATGATATGATGCAAAGCGACATCAAATTGATGAAAAAAGATAGTTATCTACGTGAAGGAGGGTATACAACCCTTAACTACTTTGAATAGTTTTATGGATGTAAATGCAAAAATTTATGTAGCAGGACATCGTGGTTTGGTGGGAAGTGCTATTGTGCAAACCCTGCAAGTCAGAGGGTATAATAATATCGTGCATCGTACTCATGCCGAATTAGACCTAACGGATACGAAAGCGGTTGCTGCTTTTTTTGAGGAAGAGCAACCTAAATATGTTTTTTTGGCGGCAGCCAAAGTAGGCGGCATCGTTGCAAACAATACCTATCGAGCAGATTTTATCTATGAAAACCTGATGATTCAAAATAATGTAATTCATCAGAGTTACCTGCACGGTGTGGAAAAGCTTCTTTTTCTAGGAAGCACGTGTATTTACCCAAAGCAGGCTCCACAGCCAATGCCTGAAGATTCATTGTTAACGGGTGCCTTAGAGTATACCAATGAACCTTACGCGATTGCAAAGATTGCGGGGATCAAAATGTGTGAAAGCTATAACATTCAATACGGCACTAATTTTCTTTCAGTGATGCCTACCAATTTGTATGGATACAATGATAATTTTGATTTGGAAAAGTCTCATGTATTGCCGGCGTTAATTCGGAAAATTCATTTAGCAAAGTTGCTTTCAGAAGGAAAAAATGAAGAGGTGATGCAGGATCTGGGTGTGGACGCTTTCGCGAAAGCGCAAGAAATCCTAGCCCAATATGGAGTCACAGGTTCATCGGTTGAAATCTGGGGAAGCGGCGCTCCAAAACGAGAGTTTTTATGGAGTCGAGACATGGCTGAAGCCTGTGTCTTCTTGATGGAAAATAGAGATTTTGCTGATGTAACTCAAGGAGCGACTGAAATTAGAAACACACATATCAATATAGGAACCGGAGAAGATATCTCCATCAAAGCGCTCGCTGAACTTATTCAGAAAACGATTGGTTTTAAGGGGTCCCTTACGTTTAATACGGAGAAGCCAGACGGAACCATGCGCAAGCTTACCGAAGTTTCAAAATTACATGGATTAGGATGGAAACACGAGGTGCAATTAGAAGACGGTATCGGTCGTCTGTATGAATGGTATCTTAATCAATAGAGAATGTTGAACCCTAAAACCCTTTTTTCTAACCAAGGAATTGGACGGTATTTTTCAAATACGGTCTGGCTGCTGGGTGAAAAAGGGTTACGAATCATTGATGCTTTTTTTATAGGCATTTGGCTAGCACGATATCTAGGACCTGAGTCTTTTGGTGTCTTGAGTTATGCAGAATCCTTTGTATATCTTTTTGCCGCTTTTGCCGCGTTGGGATTGGATCAAATTGTTGTGCGCGAGCTCGTCAAGGACGCTACACGAAGAGATGAATTACTCGGGACCACATTGGTCCTCCGAATCGTGGGATTTGTCATTATGCTGGGGGGAATTTTTTGGACCCTAGGAATTTTAGACAATGATGCACTCACTAATAATGTGGTATTGGTCTTGACCATTACCATTGCTTTCCAAAGTTTTAAAGGTATTGACTTTTACTTTCAAAGTAAGGTGTTGAGTAAGTATACAGCGATCAGTAATTTAGTAGCTGTAGGAATATTGAGTATCGTCAAGGTCTCATTGATACTTTCAAAGGCGCCACTTATATATTTTGCATGTGCCTTGGCATTCGAATGGGTAATTATATCGATAGGATATATTATCGCCTATCGATATAACGACCTATCCATTAGCAAGTGGAAATTTAAGAAGGAAGTTGCCGTAAAGCTTTTGAAACAGAGTTGGTTTCTGATTATCGGTTCGGTGGCAGCGGCTTTGTATATGAAAATTGATCAGGTAATGATCAATGAGATTATGAATGAACGCTCGGTAGGGATTTATAGCGTTGCAGTGAAGTTAACGAGTATTTGGATATTTGTAACTGTAGCGATTACGCAATCTGTTTTCCCGTCTTTAGTGAGCACCAGAAAAGTAGATAGAGCTTTGTTTTTGAAACGACTTCAGCAGTTATATGATGTATTAATTAAAATTGCAGTGGTAGTTTCTATTCTTTATGCCATTTTTGCAGACTATTTTGTGCCGTTGCTATTTGGTGATGAGTATGCAGAGAGTAGTGGTATATTGATCGTGTATATCTGGTCTATTATTTTTGTTTTTCTGAGCAATGGATCTTGGGGCTATTATTTGAATGAAGGACTGGAGAAATTTTCGAGCATACGCCTAGTGATAGGTGCTATTATAAATATCAGCCTAAACCTTGTGTTCATAAAGGAATATGGAATGATAGGCGCAGCCTACGCAACTTTAATATCCTATGGGATATCGGGCTATTTGGTCAATGCTATTTTTGCAAAAACGAGAACAAATTTCAAGCTCCAGAGCAGGGCTTTTTTGAATATTTTTAAATTACGAACTTGGACACATCCGTTATGAATGAAGAATTAAAAGTGGCAGACTTAGCGACCATAGAGTTTTCTATAGACAAAGTGTGTACACTATTTTTTTATGGAGATAGAGTATTGCGAGGTATCAATAGTGAATATGTTGCCCAAGTGCAAGATATGTTTGATGGTGGGATGATGAAAGAACTTCTCGAGAAGGAGCTTTTTGTCAGTACCTGGATTTCGGATACGAAGATTGAAGGGTTTGACCTCGTTATCGAACATGAAAACATTCCGTATTGGAACTATCCATATGAATGGTCGTTTAGCATGCTTCACAGGGCTGCAAACGTAGTTTTGGACACAAACACGATCGCCAACAAGTACAACTACGAAATCTTTGACGTACATGCCTTTAATGTTGTTTTTGACATGGCGCGGCCTAAGTATGTAGATTTTGGAAGCTTCTTTAAACGAGATCCAAAGAATGGAAAGAGTTGGTCTGGCTATATGAATTTCTATAATTCGTTTTATATGCCTTTGTATTTGTACAATAAGGGATATTCGGATATCTCTAATAGTATTTTCTTGTACAATGGATTCTTTAGTGATAAAGATTTGTTCAAATTGAAACATCCTTATGCCAACTTCTTTGGAAGTGGTTTGGGGAACTTAATATTCAAAGCACAAAATAATTCGCGCCGTATCGCAATTGCTAGACATGAGCGCATAATGGATAAGTACGGAAGCCATAAACACATTGGAAAAATCTTGAAATTTAAGTCGATGTATCAAAATCGATTCAATACTGAAAAAGCACGAAGACTTATAAAGAGTGCTGGAAAAAGTACTATAGATTCATATTGGAAAGATTACCACAACGATAAGACTCCAGAAAGTGATCCTCGCTTTCTTCGTATTTCGGAGTTGATTAAAACAAAATTGAGTGACGCAAACACACTGATTGAGTTGGCTTCTAACCAAGGAAAGTTTGCCAATTTTGTCTTGGAGAGTACGCAAATTTCAAAAGTGATCGCAACAGATTACGATAAGAATGCATTGGATCATATTTTTATCAATAATGAAAATAGAAAGGATGTTTTGCCATTGGTATACGACTTCGTGCGCCCCAATAATCGGAGCAATACGCGGAAAATAGAAGAAAGGATTAATGCTGATGTCGTAATGGCCCTAGCGGTAACACATCACTTATTGCTTACGCAAGACGTAAGTGTGGGTCACATTTTTAAAGTGCTCAAATCACTTACGAGTAAGTATGTGATCGTCGAATTTATGCCTTTAGGCTTGTATTTTGGAGACATGGATAATATACCAACGATTCCTGATTACTATACCTTAGACTGGTTTAGAAACGCTTTTTCAGAGGAGTTTGACCATATTTTAGATGAAGAGGTGGACGTAAACCGTCATTTGTTTATCGGGAAGTTAAAGTAGGCCCTTTTGCACTAGTATTATTTGTGCAAGGAATCTAAAACAAAAACAACAAGAATGAGATTTGAAGATTTCATTTTTTATATAATGTAAACCACACCACGATGGGGCTTAAGTATATCTTACTTTTTGTCTATGCATTTATTACGGTGGCGCTATTTATCACTTTTGATGGCGCCCCTCAGGTCTGGATGTCATTTTTTGTGAATGCGGTTATTCTTGCAGGAATTACATTATACCATGTTTTTATAGAGCGAACTTTTTCGCCATTTCTATCGGCTTTTATTGTTTTTACTTTTCTGTTTTTCCTAGTGGCTCCTATGGTGCAAATCAATTCCTTTGAAGGCGTCAATCCGGCCTTTGAAAACTATTTGCCCTACAGTGAATCTGCTACTGTTTTCACAAACGTTTTAATCGCTCTTTTTAATATTATATTTTTTGCGGCCTATGTCTTTTTTAAAAGATGGAAATGGCTACGCGCAACACCTGAACTTACCAAAAGCTCGCAAACAGTGAGTCCGTTGCTTATTGTAAGCCTTGCAATCTTGACTGTGCTTGTGTTTCTTGCGAGTTTTAACTTTGTTTCCGATGAGTTGACAAGGCCCGCATGGCGACGTTCTGTATTTTCAACGGTGACTTTTTTAGTGTGGAAAAAAGTATTTTTCTTGGTTCCCTTTGCAGGTATAATTCTATGCTTTCAATATTTCAAAAGGGAAAAGAAAAATGCAGTCAATTATGTCACCATAATAGCACTTATGGTCTTTATGGGCGTGCTCCTATTTTGGTTCAAAAACCCCTTGGTTGAGAAAAGAAATGCGCTAGGGCCATTGTATATAAGCCTTATCTTTTTGGCCTTGCCAAGGCTCTTTAATACAAATATTAAGAGTTTGTTTTTCCTTTTCTTTACCATGATTGTCGCCTTCCCTTTATCGGCAATGTTTACACATACAGAAGCTAACTTTGAAGAGATTTTAGAGAATCCTTTTGTGTTTTTCGAAGAGATGAAAGGAGGAGGAATCGCATCTGCATTTAATACCCTGAACTACGATGCTTTTTCTAACATCATGGCTACCATGGATCGGGTGCAGTATCACGGATTCGAATGGGGAAATCAGTTATTAAGCGCCTTTCTGTTTTTTGTGCCGAGAGGACTCTGGGAAAACAAACCTATATCTACCGGTGAGCTGGTTGGAAATCACCTTATAGACCGCTATGATTTTACATATAGCAATCTGTCAAATCCTATTGTTTCGGAGGGATATATTAATTTTGGTATTGCGGGAGTTATTGTAGGAGCCATCGTTTTAGCACTTGTACTTGTGCGGTTTTTGGGCTGGCTCAATAGTCAAGACATGTTGAAACGTCTTATGGCTTTTTATTTAGGAATCCATCTTATCTTTTTGTTGAGAGGAGATTTTACAAATGGATTTTCATATTATGTGGGAGCCCTAATAGGGGTTATCCTTATTCCAAAAACAATAGAAGTATTACTGAAGCATTTTCTAAGAAAACAACAGCAATGGAAACATTCAAAACCTCTAAAAGCTTAAAGGGAGTCCAAATCACTTTAGGATTAATTTTTGCCCTTGTACTATTGCCTTCAAATCTTAAGGCAATAGCGATCTTGATTTTTGGAGTTGCTGTATTGATTCACATACTTGGGAGAAAATGGTATTTTAATTGGAAATTTTTCTTTACCAATTGCTTATTCTTCTTAATCATAGGCGCAACCATGGTATACAGTGATAATAGCGCCTATGGGTATCGTAAGTTATCCACCATGGCCTCCTTAGTGGTTTTTCCGTTTATTTTTTCACTGCTTACAAAAGAAGAAGGGAAGGAGATCTTTAAACAATTAAAGTCCTATTTATGGATTTATATAGTAGGCATCTTTTTGTTCAATGTGATTGCATTTCTTTGGTTTTATACTACGCAATATAGTTTTATGGAGATGACAGAACATTTTCATACCGTACTTCGTGTAAAGATGGGCAAATGGGGAATCCACCCTATTTATCTATCCATGCATTGTAGTATTGCTATTTTGTTTTCATTCTATGTGCTGAGAGAAACACAATCAAAACGTTGGGTCACAGCGATCCTTTCTATAGACATTATTCTTGTATTTTTTCTTTTGCTCTATGCAAAAAAGGGGCCCTTACTGGCGCTGGTTATTGTCTTTTCCTTATTCGTCGTTTTTCAAAGAAAACAACGCCTGCTAAAACCGTATTTGTTTGCAGTTATGGGTCTTATTTTCCTGACCGTCGCTATTCCAAAAACACGAAATAAATTTGTAGAATTAATCAAGATTGAAACCTTGGACAAAGGGAAGGTGACCTCGACCAATATTAGATACACTATTTATGCTTCCGCGAAAGCGCTCATAACACAATCTCCAATGATAGGGTATGGTATAGGTGATTATAATGACAAACTCTTGGAATCTTATATCGCCGACGAGAAGGGGGTGTTGATCAAGGGAGAGTACAACGCGCACAATCAGTTTTTTAGTTTGCTGCTTATAGGAGGAATCGTGGCTTTATTGGCGTTTATTATCACCATGGGAATGAACATGGTCTATGCCATACGGTTCAACAATCAATTACTTATTCTCTTGTTACTATTTTATGGAATGGTGATGTTTACAGAGAATATCTTAGAACGAGAGGCAGGGGTTATTTTCTTTGCATTTTTCTTAAATTTTTTCGGACTTAAAAGCTTGTATAGTCGTGGAGCATAAGCGTGTTTTAATGATCGGTCCTTTTCCCAAACCTACTACAGGTGTGTCGTTGGCAAATGCAGTGGTCAGGGACATTTTTATTGAATCAAAGGATTTTGAAGTGGATAGTATAAATACCTCTTTAGATCATTTTGACGAACAAGTAGGTTCCTTTTCTTTCCACAAGCTGTTCTATAATCTCAAGTTTAATTTTGCAGCCACCAAAGTGCTGGCCAATGATATTGTATATCTCACACCAGGTCAAACTTTCTTTGGACTAGCCAAGTATACCGTGTTCATTGTATTAGCAACACTCTTTAGAAAAGAAATTATTATCCATGTGCATGGAAATCATCTAGGTACTGAATATAAAAATCTCAAAGGGTGGAAACGATCTTATTTCAAGTGGTTACTTTCTAAAACGACAAAGGGCATTGTGCTGTCCAAATCCTTAAGAGCCAACCTTACACCATTCATCCCTGAAAGCGCTATTTATGAACTGCATAATTTTGCAGAAGATTATCTTTTTGAAAATACTGAATCACAGAAAGTTGAAAAACTGCGTTTGATCTACCTGAGTAATTTGATGGAGGAAAAAGGAATTCTGGTTTTGTTGGACGCCTTGGCCGAACTAGAAGCAAATCACATTCCTTACGAAGCCAAAATAGCTGGAAATATCGACCATACCAATGAAGAGCTAATTATAGATAAATTAGCACACCTTAAACACACAACCTACGTAGGGGTTGTTAATGGCGCCAACAAAAAAGACTTTTTAGAATGGGGAAATACATTTGTGCTTCCTACTTTTTATACCATGGAAGGGCAACCTATTTCAATATTAGAAGCAATGGCTACACAAAATGTCATCGTCACGACAGCCCATGCTGGAATTCCTGATGTAATACAGGATACGGTTCACGGGTTTTTTGTTGAAAAGAAAAAGGCCAAATCCATCTATGAATGCTTTGTGTTTTTGAACAAAAACCTAGACATGGTTCAAACGATCGCTATTTCAAACAAAGAATATTTTCTTGAAAACTTTACTCGGAAACAGTTTCAAAGCAATTTGATTGCTATCTTTAAAGCGTAGTGATGATAAATAAAAAGCACCTGTATAGCATCCTTTTGATACTTTCATTGGGAATGCATGGCTGTGAAGACCCTAAGGATGTCATCGTCGGGTGGGGAGATAGTATGATGAAAGCCTCTCTAAGCAAAACATCCATACTTGATGTGATCGAAGACGAGCTAAACATTACTACGTATAACTTTGGGGAAGGCGGGCTTAAGTCCGATCAAGTTGCGTTACTACAAGGCGGGTTAACGCTCTATTTAACCCCTAATGATTCCCTTATAGGAGCCAATAGTGAGCTTGCGTTAATGCCAACAAACATTAAACCCTTTAATGATTTTGGAACCCAAGAATACGATGGGATGATCCAAGACATGTCGGGAAGGCTAGAGCGTATTCATAGCCCAGGAGATGGCTCCCTGCTCAAACACTATCTTTTTAAAAGAGAGTATTCTTGGGTAGAGAAACAAGTAGAAGATACGGTTGTTTTCAGGTTTGATCATGCCCAGAAATACAAAGAGAGTATGACGTTAATTTGGTCGGGTAGAAACGATGATAAGTCAAGGGGTAACAGAGAGAAGACGGTTGGAAACATCGAAAAAATGGTCAAGGTTTTGCAAGGACCCGCCAAACAGAAATACTTAGTGCTCTCCATTTGTAACGGCACAAGGGATAGAGAGGGTAAAGACACCAAAGCACATGAGCGTATTCTCAATTTAAATGAGATGCTCAACGAAAAGTTTAAGGATCATTTTATAGATGTGCGTTCGTACATGGTACAACAAGCTATTTATGACATGAACATAAGTCCCTCTCCAAAGGATCTTGACGATATGGACAAAGATTGTATCCCGAGCATTTTCTTTACAGATCATGTGCATCTAAACGAATTAGGAAACACCGCTGTTGGAAAATATATCGCCAAAGTCATTCAAGAAAAAGGATGGCTCAATTAAAATCAATTAAAAAATATATCTAGTATCTTCGATGTGCGCATGAAGTATCAAAATTTAGATCAATACCAAACACCCAAGGACTTTAGAGGAAGGTCTAAAGTTACTGTACAACTCTGGTGGATCGTCCAAGCGACCTTGTTTCGGCTTTCTCCACAGATGCTATATGGCTGGCGTCGTTTTTTATTACGCTCCTTTGGAGCCAAAATAGGGAAAGGGGTGATACTAAGACCCTCTGCTCAAATCACATATCCTTGGAAATTATCTATTGGAGATTATAGCTGGATAGGGGATGAGGTCGTGCTGTACACCTTAGGTGAAATTGAAATTGGAGCGCATGCCGTTATCTCACAGCGTTCTTACATCTGCACAGGAACCCACGACTACACCGCAAACGATTTTAGGATTTATGCAGAAAAAATAAAGATCGGAGAGAAGTGTTGGCTCGCAACGGATGTCTACGTAGCTCCAGGCCTGACCATTGGTGACGGTACTGTGGTGGGAGCCAGAAGTAGTGTTTTTAAAGCCCTTCCCGCTGGCAAGATTTGTATTGGTAATCCTGCAAAACCCATTCGAGATCGCGTGTAAGAACACAAAAAGTCCGTTCTTTACGCCTTTAATTCTAGCGTATATAATCTTTTGAAGACTGCAAAAAATATTACCCTTATAGGCCTTAATTTCTTCCCAGAAAGCACGGCAATTGGTTTGTATTCAACCCAATTGGCGCAATACCTGGAAGCAGAAGGGTACGCATTGGATGTAATCACGGCATTTCCTTATTATCCGCAATGGAAAATCGCAGACGACTATCAAAATAAGAGCAACTATCTTAAAGAAGAGCTAGGCAATATAAACCTGTATCGATACAAACAATACGTTCCTGCACAACCCACTTTTGCAAAGCGTATTATCCACATTCTCTCTTTTACTTGGGGTTCATTTTGGAACCTCTGGAAGATTAAAAAATGTGATATAGTCATTTCAATAGTTCCGTTTACAAGTGCCACTTTTCTTGGATATGTCCAACAGAAACGGTTTAAAGCCAAGTCATGGATTCATATTCAGGATTTTGAGTTTGACGCCGCCTTTCAATCTGGTTTGACGAGCACTGGGGAGCATAAAGGAGGCGTGATCTATACATTGCTCATGTGGCTTGAAAAGTGTTTGTTTTCGAAAGCAGATCGGGTAAGTACGATCAGTCATACGATGCTTAAAAAACTAGAAGCGAAGACAAAAAGCCCCACTTATTTTTTACCAAACTGGATTGATGAGAAGGCAATCAATCCCGCTTTCGCGAAAGCGCACCCATATTTAACAGCGCCTAAATTCAAAATCTTGTACTCGGGGAATATTGGGGATAAACAAGATTGGGCTTTTTTTAAAAGATTGATTGCTCAATTGGACTTTGAGCGGTATGAAATTGTCATTGTAGGCGATGGGGCTATGCGCTCACAACTTGCCGAAGATATTAAGGCTTTTGCAGGAATTCATTGGCATCCACCGGTGCCTTATGCAGCCCTTTCTGATCTCTTATGTAGCGCCGATGTGCATATCCTTTTTCAAAAGGCTGAGGTCTTAGATACCGTAATGCCTTCTAAAATTTTGGGAATGATGGCTAGCGCCAAACCGTCCATTATTACAGGGCATCCAGATTCTGAAGTAGCCACAACGATTCGTGATTCAACCGGTGGGTATTACAGTTCGAGTGAGGCTGTTGAAACTGTTTTAAATCAGTTGGATGCATTAGCATCACAACCCGAAAAAGCAAAAGAAATGGGAATCAGTGCCCGAGACTATGTGGTCACCCATTTTTCAAAGGAACAGATTCTCTCACGATTTGTCACGGCCCTTTCTGAAATATAGGAGCATCCCCTTTAGAAGCTGTAAATACTTCCCTATTTTTGCGGTACTTTAAGTATTGAATTATGAAGATAACAGTTGTAGGAACAGGCTACGTAGGATTGGTGACAGGAACCTGTCTCGCTGAAACTGGAAACGAAGTAGTTTGTGTCGATATCGATGAAAACAAAGTAGCTCGTATGAAGGCAGGAGAAGTGCCTATCTATGAACCTTATCTCGATGTTTTATTCGAGAGAAATATCAAAGCTGGACGACTGTCCTTTACTACTTCTTTGAACGAAGGTTTAGATCACGGGGAGATTGTTTTTCTTGCTTTGCCGACACCTGAAGATGAAGATGGATCAGCAGACCTGTCATATGTTCTTGGAGTTTCTGAAAATATCGGAAAATACATTTCTAGTTATAAAGTTATTGTAGATAAAAGTACCGTTCCCGTGGGAACCGCTAAAAAAGTACGAGAAACAATCGCTCAGCACGCTAAGGTGCCTTTTGACGTTGTTTCTAATCCTGAATTTTTACGCGAAGGCTTTGCAGTGGATGATTTTTTAAAACCAGAACGTATCGTTGTTGGTTCTTCATCAGA